>QMMC01000036.1 GCA_003647065.1 Deltaproteobacteria bacterium
ACTTCGTCGCCGAGGGACGCCATCCCGCTGTCCCCGGGAGCCGGGTCCACCACCATGCCGCTGTCCGGCGGCGGCGGGTCCACCACCATGCCGCTGTCCGGTGGCGGCGGGTCCACCACCATGCTGTCGACTCCCGAGTCGGCCGGCGGCGGGTCCACCACCATGCTGTCGATGCCGGAGTCCCGGGGCGGCGGGTCTACCACCATGCTGTCGACTCCGGAGTCCTGGGGCACCGGGTCGACGACGTCGTCCCCGCAGCCAACCGTCCCAAACGCCAGAGTCGCGCCGAGGACGACGTTCCGGGCCATCTCCAGATAGGCCGGGGTCGGGGCGCCGTCTCCAGCCGGCGCGTACTCGTCGTTGGCAAACGCCTCCATCTTCTCTCGAAGGGCATCGAGGGCAACGTGCCAAGGCCTATCCGCCGTCGCGACTTCGAGGCCCAGGGAAGCCGTCTGCCGCGCTACGGCGTCGTGGTCCGCCGGGTCGAGGGACTCGGCCAGTTCGATGGCTCGCTCGAGGAAGGCCGCCGTCTCGAGGCTGATGCCGCGGGTGATGCGCTCAGCCTCGGCGCGAAGCCCCGGCAGGCGCCGGTGGGGGTCTTCATAGAACTTCTCGAGTACGTTCTGGGCGTAGCCCACGCCCATGTAGCGATTGGCGACGCCCTGGGGTGAGAAGTTGCGCTCACGGAAGGCGGCCGCCGCGATGCGGAAGAGCAACTCGGTGCGGTCGTTCTCGATGCGGTAGTTCCATCCGAGATAACTGCCCCCGAGGTCCTGAACCGCGTCCAACTCCAGATGCAGGGGCGTGCCGTAGTAGGGCTCGGCCCGGCAGAAGTTTACCGGATGCGATGCATGGGCTCGCATGAACGCGACGTTCTCGCGCACGTCGTCGAGGGTCGCGTTGGGCTCGAAAACGAGCAGGTTGTAGCAGACGAATATGCCCGCTTCGTCACAGGCGGCGAGAGCATCGCCGATCGCGCTGGTCTGAGTCCCCCGGCGCAGATGATCACCGCCAGCAGCCGATGCGTTCTCGACGCCGACGTAAAGACGGATGACCCCGAGGTCAGCCAACTCCTTCGCGAGCTCCCGAGTGATGGTATCGGGGCGCGCCTTGCCGACGATGGCGAGCTTGCCGACGCCATAGCGGTCGAGCTCTTCGCGGATTCGGCGCACGCGCCGGGCCGTATCCTCGGGGCGCGGCAGGGTGAAGTTGTCATCGTGGAAGCAGAAGATGGCTGGGTCACCGCTCCGGTGCCACAGGAGGGACATCTCCTCGGCGACGTTCTCGGGGCTGCGCAGGCGGAAGGTCTTGCCCCCGGCGTACTCGCGGGCATCGCGGTAGAAGCTGGTAATGGAACAGTAGCTGCACTTGCCCCAGCAGCCCCGACCGGCCATCAGCGGGATGAAGGGCACGCCGAAGTGGCGCCGGTGCTCCCGATATCGGCGAGCGAAGGGCAAATCATCGAGGTCGTCGACGAGGGCGCGGGGCGCCGACCGAAAAACAGCCCCGTCATCGGCGACCAGGGCCAGGCCCGCGACTTCACCGAGGCGGGAGCCATCTTCGAGGGCTCCGATGAGTTCGACCACGGTGCGCTCTCCGTCGTGGAGCACCACCGTGTCGACGCCATGCCCGCGGCCCACCACTTCGCGCCACGCGAGGGTCGGAAACTGCCCGCCCGCCGTGACGTGACCTTCGAAGCCCGCCGCCCGCAAGCGCCGGGCGAGGCGCAGGAACTCGTGGGCGCGATGCTGGAACTGCATCGAGAGACCGACCACGTCGGCGCCGAGGCCGAGCACGCGGTCAGCGACCGCTTGGCTCTCGTCCGGCGTATTGAACGAAACGAAGAGCGCTTCGTGGCCTGCTTCTTCGACCGCCGCGGCGATCATCCCCACCCCGAGGTTCTCCTCGAAGTCCGCACCGATGAGCACAACTCGCATGGCCCCTCCCCTCTCGGCCGCGCGATGCCGCCGAGGAACACGTGCCCACGACGCCGGACCAGCCCGTGACCGTGCTCACGCCCCGGCGAAAGTGGAGAGCGCGCGGTTATCGGCGACGTCTTCGATGAAACGGCGCCGTAGCTCCGGGTCGCCGATCTTCTCGGCGAGGTCCGAGAGCCGCGCCTGTCCCCGCCGGGCGATTTCACGGGCGTCCTCTTCGCGGCCGCTTGCGCGCAAGGCACGGGCATAGCTCAGGAATACGACCGCTTCGTCTTCCTCGAGGCCGCCGAGCTCGTCGCGAATTGCGACGGACCGACGCGAGAGGGCAAGGGCCATCTCGGCGTCGCCCTGGGCGAGCCACGAATCGGCCGCGGCCGTCAGCGCCGCTGCTGCGAGGGTGGGCACCTCGGCCCGCCGGGCCTCGTCCGCTGCGCCTTCGGCCTCGCGGGCGGCATCGCCTTCGCGACCTGCGGCGAGGAGCGCCCGGGCCCGGTAGACCCGAATGGCGATGCCGAGATAGCGCTGGCCGACCTCCTCGGCCTGTGCGTCCGCCTGGTCCAAGGTGTCGAGGGCGTCCTCGTGGCGCCCCTGGCAGGTCAGCGCGTAACCGAGGTTGGCGAGGGCAAACGCTTCGGCCACCTTGTTTCCGACCCGCTGGGTCATTTCCAGAGCGCCGCGGAGGGCCGTCTCGGCTTGTTCGTAGGCCCCCAGGCGATTGAACGTATCGGCGAGGTTGCTCTCTTCTTGAGCTGCCCGCCGCAGGTCGCCGTTCTCACGAAAGAGCTCTATCGAGCGTTGGTAAGCATCGAGGCGAGCGCCGAGGTCACCCCGAGCGGTCGCGAGGAGGCCCTTCGCCGACGCGATCAGCGCTGCGGTTTCTGCCGAGAGTTCGCCCTCGATTTCGTCGGTGGCAGAAAGCTGGTCCTCCGCGTCGTCGAGGTGCCCTGCATAGAAGCTCGCCCAACTGTAGCGGACCAGAGCCGCTGCGAGGATCTCCGAGTCCCCGCTCTCGCGGGCCGCGGCAACGGCGTCCTTCGCGACGGAGATTCCCTTCTCGTGGGCCCCCGTCTGCGCGAGCAGAGCCACCCGTTGAGTCAGCGCCCGGGCGCGATCCGCAGCGGTTTCCGCGTGGGCGAGGGCCGATTCGACGGCTCGATTCTGCTCGTCCCGGCGCCCCGCAAAAGCGAGAGCGTCGGCGCGGGCCATGTAAAGGTCGAACTGGTCTTCGTCCGCGGCGCCGAGACGTAGCGCCTTGTCGCTACACCGCAAAATGTCCTGAATATCCCCGCGACGAACGGCGGCAAATGCCGCACGGGAGTAGGCCCGTGCAGCCTCCGGCGTCTCCGCGCCGAGCTCGTGGTGGCGAGCGATGTCCTCTTGGTCGATGTCAGCGCTCCGCCGAAGAAATGCGGCGGCCCGGCGGTGCAGCTCCTCGACCGTGTGACGAGCCAGCATGCGGTAGGCGACGTCGGCAACGAGGGCGTTTCGAAAGAGGTAGCGTCCGTCCCCCTTGCCAGACCGGCTCTTCGACGAGACGAGGCCCCGCCGTGCCAATCGGCGCAAGAGCCCCACCGGCTCGTTTACACCGAAGGTGAGCAGGGCGTCGGCGGAGAACTCCGTGCCCATGACCGAGGCGCGTTGGAGCAGCCGTTTCTCCTCGATGGGAAGGTGATCCAGGCGGGACTGAACAGCAGCTTCGACGTCCAGCGGTATCGGAAGCTCGTCGAGCTCCGCGTCGAGGAGCCGCTTCTCGGAGAGCTCCCGGACGATCTGTTCGACGAAGAATGGATTGCCGCCGCTGCGCGCGGTGACCGCGCGGACGAGGCGCTCCCGGAGGGGTACTTTGGCGATGGCCGCGCTGAGCTCCGCGACTCGTGCCTGGACGAGCCCCCGGGGCTGAATGCGGATCACGTCGTGGGCCGCGAAAAGGTCCGGGTGCTGGTCAGCAAGCTCGGAGCGCGCGCAGAGGACCAGGAGAAAAGGCAGCTCTGCGGTGCGTTCGAGGAGCTCCTCGAGGAAATCGAGGGACTCCGGGTCGACCCACTGCGCGTCGTCGAGGACGAGGGCCATCGGCCCCTTGCCCGCCAGACCGACGAACACATCTCCGAGGGCGACGCGAACTCGGTCCGCCTGGAGCTGCGGGTCGCTCACCCGGGGCTGCGACCCGCGGGCGCCAGCCTCGATACCCAGGAGGCGTCCGAGGGCCTCTGCAGCTTCCCTCCCCCAAACCGCGTCCCCGACCGCATCTTCGCAAAACGAGGCGAGCATCGACGACCGATCATCTTCCGCCGCGGAGAACGCGGCAGACCGAATCGCGTTGGCGACCAAGTGCAGGCTGACCTCACGACGGTGGGACTCGCCGGCGCCGTTCATGATGCGCACGGGCTCGTCGGGCCCCGTGGGCTCGCCAAGGATGCGAACGATCTCCTGGCGTAGTCGCGTCTTCCCGATGCCCGGGGGGCCGCTGATCCACGCCACCACCGGCCGCTGCTCTTCCTGCATCATGGATGCGGCTGCCTTGAGCTGCGCCATCTCGGCGTTGCGCCCGAGGAGGGGAAGGTCATCGCGGGGCTCAGGCGCAGCGGCCGCACCGAGGTCGGCACCTCGTGGGATTTCGAAGAGCCCCGAGCCGACCTCCTCGAGAGGCACGCCGCCGAGGCTGCGAGCTGCGACCGCATCGACCGCGACACCGTGACGGCGGGCGGCACAGGCGCGCTCCACCTGGCGGACGGCGTCACCCGAGACAGTCCCCCCCGCGCCGGTTGCCCGCCCCGAGGCGACGGCGAAGTATTCGGCCGCGTCGCGGGCAGCGAGGGCCGCCGCCACGGCCCGCTTTGTTTCGTCACCCTCCCACTGGCGTCCGCCGAAGACCCCGATGGCCCGGTGCCCCACCATGGGAATGAGCTCGCCCCCCCACTCCGCGACGATGTCGGAGAGGAGCTTCGAGTCATTGACACCGGTCGCCAGCAGCAAAGCGACGACCCGCTGCTCGTCGCCGGAAAGAGACGTCGCCGGGGCCCCCGGTGCCGCATCTACGAAGGTCGGGCGCCCGTCGACGTCGATGGCACCCAAAGCAGCCGCAAGATCTCGAGCGTTGGGCCAACGATCCTCAGGGTCTTTGCGGAGGCATCGGTCGACGATCTGGGCGAGGCCATCGGGCAGCCCCGATGCGCGATCCGCGAGGGGATCTGCCTCCTCGAGGACGACCGCGAGGATCGTCGCTACCGACGAATCGCGAAGGAACGGGGAGAGGCCCGACAAGGCCTGGTAAAGGATCACGCCGAGGGCCCAGAGGTCGGTCCGGGCATCGACTCCACGTTGCCCCTTGGCCTGCTCCGGGGAGAGATAGCCCGGGGTCCCCACGACCGCGCCCTCGCGCGTCAGCTGCTGGTCGTCCGCCGGGGTGACCCAACGAGCGATGCCGAAGTCGAGGACCTTCGCGGTGCCGTCGTCGCAGAGGAAGACATTGCCTGGCTTGAGGTCGCGATGGACCAGCCCCTGCTCGTGGGCAGCCGCGAGGCCCTGGCATACGTCGATCGCCAGACTCACGACTTCGGCGACCGGCAGCGGTGCGGCCTCGATTCGCTTGTTGAGGGGCTGTCCCTCGAGGAGTTCGAGGACGATGTAGTCGTCGCCTTCCGGAGTCGACCCAGCCCCGAAGACCTTGACCACGTTCGGGTGATCGATCCGGATGGTCCCCTCGAGGGCGAACCGGCGGCGGATGTCTCGCGACGCGAAATGCGCGGCGAGCACCTTGAGGGCGACGACGTCGTCGCCCTTACGGGCGCGGTAGACCGTCCCGAAGGCGCCGGACCCGACGAACCCCTCGACGCGATAAGGGCCGATGGCCTCGGGCAGCGGCGGAGGCTTCCCGCCGACCAGTGTCTCGGGGTCGTTGTCGTTCACGGTCGTTGACCGAACGCCCCCGTCACCGCTACGTGAGACTCGGTGTGGTGGAGGGTGCCGTTGACCGTCCCCAACTCGAGCCCGACTTCGACGCCGTAGGTGGCGAGAGCGGCGTTCGTCTCGAAAGACGGGAGCGGAAGCGCCGGGCCACCCTCGTTGAGGGAGTAGCTGGTCAGCCACCAGGAGAAGACCACGAGCCACTGCCCCACCTCGGTGCGCTCGGCCTCGGAGAGCGGCCTGTCCGTCGTGAACGCGAGGTCGGTGACGGCGATGTCGCCGAAGCCAGGGTCATCGCCGGACGCCGCATCGATGGTCGCAACGGTGGTGGCTCCCATTCGAACGCCCAGGTTCGCGAAGGCGCCGGCTCCATCGAGAGCGAGTTCGACACCGCCCCAGCTCACCCCGACCTGACCTTCGCCCATCCCATGGGCGGTCGGAGGCAGACCGACGTCGGCGGAGATCATCGAGGGGCCGACGATCATCGAGGGGCCGACGATCATCGAGGGACCGACGATCATCGAAGGACCGACGATCATCGAGGGACCGACGATCATCGAGGGACCGACGATGCCCGTGAACCCGCCCGCACCCCAATGAGAATGCAGCAGCAGGTTCGTGACTTTGTCGGAGACGAGGTGGCTCGCGCCAGCGACGGTGCTGGCGTCCGCGACGACGGGCGTCGGCGTCATGGGCGTACCGAGGTCGCCGGCGGGGGGCGCGAGGCCATCCGCCAGGTATTGGGTGCCGAGTCCAAAAACGATCCCGGTGACAGAAACGTCGACCGAAACGTAGTGAGACCCGAAGTCGAAGCTCGTCGGCGTGCTCCCATCGATCCCGGGCATGCCGAACCCGGCACCGAGGGTCCGCACATCGAATGTCGACAAGAGCTCATCGAGAACGGTGACAACCTCGTTCATCAGGTAGCCGCCGATGGCCGCTCGCACTGCAGCGCCGTCGGTCCCTGAGATGGAGTCCGCCACGGCGGCCTCGATGAGCGATGCGAGGGCGGGGTCACTGTCGGGGAAGTCGGCGGTGACGGTGCCGACCACGACGTCGTTGACCATATCCGGACGCGCCACGAGCATCGCCTCGGCGGTGTCGAGCTCGAGCCGGACGTTCTGGTCGATGGTCACCTCGGTGATGGTCACCGTGCCGACTTCATCGAGGGCGACATCCGAATCGCTGCAACTGATCAATCGAATGGGCAGCGTGACGTCCTGGGCGGTCGCGACATATTGCAGATACCCGTCCTGCGGGATCAAACGACTCGCGGTGATGGCCCCGACGGTGGCCCCGGCGCCCATCGCGACGGAGAGATACTCGACCTCGGTTTTCACGCATTGGCCGGTGAACGGCACCGTCGCGTCACAGGTCGAAGGACAAGCCTTGATGTCGACGTCGGGACGCGAGTACTGACGGTCGAGGGCGGCGGCGAGGAGCCCTCCCTCGAGTACGTCGCGGATGAGGTCGTTCAGGCTGTCGAGTTCGTCGGCGGGGTCCTCATCATCGATCGCCAAGAGGTCGAGATGCGTCGTGACACTGCCATCGAGCCACTCACCATCCGCCAACCACCCTTCCGAGGTGAGGAAGCTGCAGACGCCGTGGCCGACCTGGCCAAAGGTATCCGTGACCTCGATGGCGACGTTGTTCACCCCCCACTGGACCGCGTAGTCCAACTTGACGATGCCCTCGGCATCGGGGGTCACCGCAGTGCCTCCGATGGTCACGGACTCGACGCCGTTGGGCGCCTCGACCTTGGCGCTCACCTCGACGGTGGCTCCAACGGCGAGGTCCATGATCGCGTCGACCGGGCCGATGCAGGTGGCGAGGGGCTCACTGCCTGGAGGTGGCGGCGGAGGCGTGGTCGTGGAGTCGACCCCGCTGTCCGTCGCCGGAGGCTCGGTGTCGTCACCGCACCCGACGGTGGGCACGAGCCCCAGGGCCGCTGCCAATACCAAGGGGAGACCCGCGCTACGAATATTGCTCAAGAACGCCATCATGATTGCCTCGCGACAAGGGTAGCAGCGCTCGCGGGGCCTATCACCCTGTTCTTATGAGGCTACGGCGCTATCGCGGACAGGCGTTACCGCTGGCAAATGTCGTGGCGCCGTAGCCTGCGGGCCCGTCTCCGAGAAAGCCCATGTAGTGGCTGTACGCGGCACCGCTCCAGAAGATGTAGACCGGCTGGGTCCCCGGGGCCGGACTGCTGGGATGGTAGTAGGTCGTGCCCACGGTCCCGAGCCCGCAAAAGGCATGGGGCGCGGTCGGAACCACCCGAGGTGTGTAGAAGGACTTGCACATGTCGGGATCGTTGGAACCGCATTCCAGTTCACGACCGACGAGAGTCATGCTGCTGGTCCCGCCTTCGGGGATTCGCCAGGCCACTCCTTCGTCCACGCCCCCGCACCGGTCCGCGCAGGAGCCCGCACCCTCGACGACCCAGAAAAACGTATCGCGGGTGGTTCGGCACCGATGCACCGCTACGCCAGGCAAGGCTCCCCCGCAGCTCCCGTCGCCCTGGCAGGTCTCGTTGCGGCTGCACACGTTCGCGTCGTCGCACGACCGCCCCAGGCACCCCGAGTCGCGACAATCGATCAAGCCATCGCAGTCGTCGTCGATGCCATTGGTGCACAGCTCGGTCCCCCCGGTCGGGCAGACACAGGAGCCTCCGGAGCACGTGCGCCCGAAGGCACCGCAACTGAAGCCGTTGACGCTGCGCGAGCAGGCGCTCGTCTCGATGTCGTCGTCGGCGATGCAGCTGCCGCCCACGCACGAGAATGACCTCGACGTGCGCGTACGCGTGCCGGTGGCATCGCAGTCCGAGGTGAACCCCGAGCACGCGCTCCAAGAGCCGGTGACGACGCCCCCGCAATCCGCGTCCACGGTGCAGCCGATGCACACCCGCCCCGCGGCGTCGCAGGTCGCGGCTCCACCGCAGGGGTCGCCGGCGTGTGCACTGCATGCCCCGCCGACGCAGGTGTCCGGGCCATTGCAGAAGTCACCGTCATCGCAGTCCCCGGACACCGGGGTGTTCTCGCACCCGGTGGCGCCACAGGCATCGGCGGTGCAATCGTTCCGGTCATCGCACCCGGGCAGGGCGCACTCCCCGTTGCAACACAGCTGATCCGCCGCGCAGAGGCTGGTGATGACGCACCGGCCCTCGACGCACTCGGCATTTTCGCAGGGCTGAGCGACGCAGGACTCGGCGCTGCAGGGCGGGGGCCGCGCCGTGCATCCGCGCCCCGAGTCGCAATACTCGCCGTCTCCGCAGAGCGAGTGATCCGGCTGATCGAGGCAGAAGCCTTCGTCGCAGGTCGCCGGGGCGCAGGAAACCCGGGTGGCGCATTGCGCATCGGCTTCGCAGGCGGCGGCGCACGCAGCCGGGTTTTCTGGCGTGCACTCCGGCGAGACGCAATGCCCTCCTACGCACTCGGTGGCGTCTTCGGCGTCGCTCTCCCCTGGGCACCGGACGCCGATGCACGACCGGGTCAGGACGACGGTGACGGCGATCGCCCCTTCATCTCGCACGGTGACGATCACGTTGCGCTCCGCTACCCGCATGCCGTCGTACGCGTGAAGGCGCACCGTCATGCGGTAGGTCGCGGGCAAGAGGCCCGCGTACTCTCCGATGCGCAGGTCGCCCCCGTCGGCCAGTACGGGCCGCGTGCGCCGAAGCACCCCGGCCAAGGACACGTCGTCATCGGCCATGAAGAGCTCGACTTCGACCGTTGCGAAATCGAGTTCGGGCACCAGGTCCGTACGCAGGGCGACGATCAGCTCACCCGCTTCGGCGCCCTGGCAGCCGGCCACGGCGAGCAAGAGCAGCACCAACGATGAGCGAAACGCCATGACCACAGGATAGCACGACTCGCCCCGGCCTCCACTCGACCCCGCCGGGCTCCGCGCCCGCCTGCGCAACGCCATCCGCCTTCGGGCCCACTTCGCAACACGGGATTGACCCGAGTGATTGCCGGCAAGTCTAAATAGGCTGCTCCGGTAGGAGTCTCAGGCCGATGCGGAGGGGCTTCGCTAGGCGGGGGCGCCGGAAGAGGCTACGGGCGGGGTGAAGGTGGAGAGCTCCCGGAGGGTTGCCGGGTCGAACTTGCGCAGGCGCCGGTGGAAGAGTTCGAGGAGCTCGTCTTCGCTGAGGGGGTTCTCGGGGTCGAGCTGGACGATGTACTTGGTGAGGGTCTTGTAGCGCTTCAGCATCAGCAAGACGAAGATCATGAAGTAGTCGAGCTTGTCGAAGACCAGGGTGCGGTTCTCGATCATCTTCTCGCGCTTGTCGAGGAAGTCGGCGGGCATGTCCAGCCAGTGGCGGCTTGCCTTGAGGTGATGGCCAAGGTGGTAGCCGTCGTTGAAGCAGCGGTGGTTGTAGGGGCTGTTCACGAAGGAGATGACCGTCCGGTAGTCGTTCTTCGGCTCTTCCGGGTCGACGAAGGCGTGCTGCCCCCAGTTGCCGGCCATGAGCATGAGGCGGGTGAATACCAAGGGGATGGCGAAGAGCATCAGGGCCGGCCAGAAGTTCCAGTAGAGCAAGGCCGCGGTGATCACGAGGAAGGTTCCCTCGCCCATCAGGAAACGGGTGACCATCTTCGTCCGCTTGCGCTTCACCAAGTACATCACGAAGCCGACGGTCCCGAAGATGAAGGTGAAGTAGTACTTCAGGAAGTCGATGAAGCTGTCGCGCTGGTACTTCATCGTCGAGCTCAGGTCGTCGGGGAGGTTGCCGTCGACGTGGTGCATCGCCATGTGGTGCACGTAGTAGGTCTCCGGGGACATGCCCACGAAGGGACCGATGACCCACGGGATGTAGTGATTCAGGAAGTCGTACTTCTTCTTGAAGAGCACCCGATGGGAGGTGTTGTGCAGCATCAGGATGTAGGGCCCGAGGAACCACCCGTAGAGCAGCCAATAGACCCCGACCAGCCACCAGTTGAAGTTGCCCGGGATGAAGAGATAGGCGGCCAACGGGATGAAGAGCACGGAGAGGAGAAACGCGAGGCGGATGAAGGGCAGATCGCGCTCATCCCGGATCATGTTTCCGAAGATGGCTCCGGCAATCCCGGGCTTGGGCTGGGTATCCACCACCGGGTCGGTGATCTCGAGCACGTTGTCGGTCATCTCAGGTCTCCCGTGGACCGCCAGGGCGCGATGATGAATCAGAGCCAGTGGCGGACGGCACGCAAGCCGTAGCTGGGCGGATCGAGTACGTCAACCGGGGCCGGTGAGGGGTCTCCCTCCCCCAACGTCACCTTCCCCTTGACTCATGGACCCGGGTATCGACCATGGGTGAGTGGCGAGTGATTTCAACGGTGGCGAGTTCGGCGTCGGGGACACGATAGCGGCGACGGGGGCATCCTCCGCATCCGCTGCGGGAGGAGCAACGGACGACACCCTCGCCGCGACAGCTACCGCGACGGCCCAAGCTCCGCCGGATACGCGGACCGGCGCGACGACCCGGGCGGACGGCCAGGGGCCGACCACGGTGCTACCCGCAGTCGAGGACCAGGACGGCCGCATGGTCCTCGTCCCCCGCACCGAGGAGCGCTACCGCCGAGAACGGGTCCTCGGAGAGGGTGGGATGGGCATCGTCGAGCTCGCCCGGGACGCCGACATCGGGCGCTCCGTGGCGGTCAAGCGCCTCCGGGCTCCGCGGACGAGCCCCACCGCGGTGGCTCGCTTCATCGACGAGGTCCGGACCATCGGCCGCCTCGATCACCCGGGCATCGCCCCCATCCACGACGTCGGCATCGACGCAGAGGGCGCGTTCTTCTTCGTGATGAAGTACATCGACGGGGAGACCCTCGAGGACATCATCGAGCGGTTGCGCTCCGGGGATACGAAGGCCCACGCCGAGTACACCTTCGACCGGCGCACAGCGATCGTCCTGTCGATACTCAACACCGTGGAGTACGCGCACTCCAAGGGCCTGCTGCACCGCGATCTGAAGCCCGCCAATGTCTTGGTCGGCCCATACGGAGAGGTACTCTTGGTGGACTGGGGCATCGCTCGGCCCATCGGCGGGGACGCGGACCGTATCGCGCCGGAGGACGAAGAAGGCGACGATGGCGGCGACGGGCGCTCCCGTCTCGTCTCGACCCACGAGGGCGCGGTCATCGGTACGCCGCTCTACATGTCGCCGGAGCAGGCTCGGGGTGAGACGAATGGCCTCGACGCTCGCAGCGACGTGTACTCGGCGGGGGTGCTCTTTCTCGAACTCCTAGCCCTCCGGCACCCGCTCGATGACCACAAATCGGTACCCGCCATCTGCAGCGCTCTCCAGACCGTCGAGCCACCGGGAATCACGCAATCGTTCTGGGAGCACCCGGGTCAAGACCCGGTGCCGGCCGAGCTGCGTCACTTCGTGCGCAGGGCCCTCGCCAACGACCGAGAAGAGCGGTGGCAAAGCGTCGGCGAGATGCTGGCGGAGCTCGAGCGCGTGCGGGCGGGGGATTTCCGGGCCCAGTGTCCGGCGACGTTCATGAAGAGGGCCCAGCACCGCACCCTACCTTTCATCGACAAACACCCGCTCCTGGCGATCCTCGGCTCTCTCCTGATGGTGACGATGCTCTCAGGCTCGGCCGCTAGCCTCCTCTATCTCCTCTTGGGGGCGTGACCCGATGTCGCGCGTCGCCTCGCCCTTGCAGCCTTCGCCCAAAGCATGGACGCTCTCTCCATGAGCGCAGCGGACCATGACTCCTGGCCGCACACGCGGGCGTACCTCGAGATGCTCCCGGATGGCCTCTCTTCTCATCCTACGACGCTGGTGAAGGCCTCGGCGTTGCTGGCCTTCCGCTCTCGCCTGGAGCTCGGCGGCCTCGACGAGATGCCCGCCGACCTCGCGGACGTGGTCCGGTATCCGCCGCTGCCCTCGCAGTGGTTGCCCACGGTACACATGAACGTCGTCGAGATGATGCTCGTCGACCAGCTCGGCAGCGTCGCGGCTTTCGAAGAGCTCGCGTACCAGATCAACTGCAACTACCTGCGGTCTCCCCTCTATCGGGTAGCCTTCCGGGTCCTGTCGCCCCAGATGCTGCTGCGCGGGGCAGCGTTTCGCTGGCGCCACTTCCACCGCGGCTCTTCCCTCAAAGTCATGCGCATGGACTCGAGGAGCGCGCGGCTGCACCTCACCTACCCCAACCACCTCTTCAACGCGGCGATCGCGAGCGAAAAGGGCGGCGCCTTCCGGGTAGCCCTCGAGCTCGCCGGCGCCCGTGAGATCGAGATGTCGTGCGAGCAGCCGACATCCACCGATGCGTTCTACGAGTCGACCTGGAGCACCTCCTCCGCCAGTTGACGCCCTTCTCTGAAGTCGGCACGCGCCTTGCTTTCGTACCGGGGGTCCATCCTCACTCGGGAGCGCCTGGCCCATGCCGCGTATGAAACACCTGGTTTTTCCACTATTCCTTCCACTGCTCCTGGTGGCCGTCGGATGCTCGAGCGCGCCGATTGAGAGCACTAGCGGCTCCCGTGTGACACCGGACGCCGGCGATGCCCCACCGGACGGCGGGGACGACCGAGGGCGGATCGGCGTTCCAGACGCAGGGTCCGATTCGGAGACCGCTTCGACCCCGGACGCGACGCCGCCCGAGGATCGACCGGACACCTCCCCGGAGCCGGGTGGTCCTTTGGCCTGTGAGTACCGGTCCAACGGCTACGACGGGGCCCTGCTCACCCTCGACGCCGGGCCGACCTCCCCGGAACGCCTCGTCTTCGTCATCGAAGACGTACCGAACCATGCTCAGCTCGACACGGCGACGCTACGCTTCGAGAGCTACGACGCCGACCACCCCGGCGAAGAGGGCGAGATCTACGTCAACGGAGTGGGGCCCTTCGAACTCCCCGCCAACGCCGCCTGGGACAACAGCCCGGGCACCGGCACCTTGGACGTGTTGGGGGCCCTGGTCACCGGCGACAACCTGATCGAATTCGGCCCCGGCAGGCTCAGCCGGAGCTACTTCCGCATCGGCCGCGTCTCGATCGAAGCGCAGGCGCGGGTGAGCGAATGCGCCGCGGCTCCCGCGCCCCCCCCGACGCCGCCCCCCGGCACCGGGGCGGTCGAAAGGACCATCGGCTATCGCGACGCGGTCTACACCAACCGCGCGACGTGGGTGGTGCGCTGCGCCGACTACGCTTTCACGGCCTACAGCGACGAACACCTCTCGTCGGACTGCGCCGGCGAGTACCGAGCGGGAGGCAACCGCCGCGGAACCGCGTCCTTCCAGTTCCGCGAAGTCATCCCAGCCGAGTACGAGGTGTGGATTCGGTCTCGCCACACGGAGAACCGCAACCGCCACGGCGCGCTCTTCATCGTCGACGGAGTAGAGCGCCGTATCAGTCAGCGCAGTGACCGCAACCGAACCGACGACCTGTGGGGGACGGCGATCCTGGACGGCAACGTCGACGTAGTCCTCGACAGCAGTCGAGAGTCCGAGAGCGACAGCGTGATCTCGGTGACCCTTCGGCCCGTGCGCTGACGGCGACGCGGGTCAGGGGGTGCGCGCGACCCAGTAGAGTTGAGCGAGGGCGCGGCCGATTCGGCGCAGTTCGTGGTGCCCCCGGTCGTTGGGATGCAGGCAGTCGGCAAACCACGGGGTCGACGGCATGCGCCTTGCTACGGTACCGGGTGTCTGTCCTCACTGGGGAGCGCCTGACCCATGCCGCGTATGAAACACCTCTTCTTTTCGCTGATTTTTCTCGCCGTCGGGTGCACGAGCGCGCCGATTGAGAGCAATCGCGGTTCCACGGTGACACCAGACTCCGGCGAAGCCCCACCGACCGTGGAAGACGACCGAGGGTGGATCGTCGTTTCAGATGCTGGTTCCGACTCGGAGACCGCCTCGGCCCCCGACGCGACGCCGCCCGAGGATCTACCGGACACCTCCCCGGCCCCGGAGCCAGGTGGTCCTTTGGCTTGTGAGTACCGCTCGAACGGCTACGACGGGGCGCAGCTCTTACTCGATGTGACTCCCGGCTCCTCCGAGCGCCTCGTCTTCGTCATCGAAGACGTACCGCACCATGCTCAGCTCGATACGGCGACGCTGCGCTTCGAGAGCTACGACGCTGACCACCCCCGTGAAGAGGGCCAGATCTACGTCAACGGAGTGGGGCCCTTCGAACTCCCCGCCAACACCGACTGGGACAACGGCGCGGGCACCGGCGCCTTGGATGTGCTCGGAGCCCTGGTCACCGGAGACAACCTGATCGAATTCGGTCCCGGCGACCTCAGCCGGAGTTACTTCCGCATCGGCCGCGTCTCGATCGAAGCGCAGGCGCGGGTGACCGAGTGCGCCGCAGCTCCTTAGCCTTCTCCGCCGCCCCCCCGGCGCCGACTTCATCGTCGGCGGAGTCGAGCGCCGTATCAGTCGGCGCAGGGACCGCGCCCGGTCAGGGAGTGCGCGCGACCCAGTAGAGTTGAGCGAGGGCGCGGCCGACAGCGGCGCGGTCCTCGTCGTTGTAGTGACGGTGGATCACGTCGCGGTAGTCGTTGACCCGGTTGACGAGGCCCGTGATGGAGCTGCGGTCTCGAAGAGGCACCGAGCTGCGGTCACCGACGAGGACGTGGCCGTCGGTATCCTCGAGGATCACTCCGTCCGTCAGATACGACGCGAGGAGAGGCTCCCGGTCGCGGAGCTCCTGGCAAACGTTCAACACCCCGGGGCTCGTCCAACCGACGTTGGCCCCCGGTGAATCCTCGAAGATCACCAGGTCCACCACCACCCGGCCGGCGCCGGTGAGGTGCTGGTCGGCCACGACGAAGATGTAGTCGGCCCCGGCCTCGGCGTCGAAGTTCACGACCGAGTCCTCTTCCCGAGCCATCGCCAAGACGGCTTGGTCGGAACCTATCGCCAGGGTCTCGCCGTCCCCGCCCTTCAGGACGACGTGGGCATCTACGTCACCTTCGACGGTTCGGACGGTGAACGCCACCGCGGCGGGTGTGTCGAGGCGCAGGCGAAACGCGTGGGCTACTCCGCCGAGGTTGTCGACGGTCGCGGACACGCCGGCCGGCAAGGCGGCGATGTCCACCGTCCAGCGCCCAGCTCCGCCCATCTCGACCACAGTGAAGCCAGCCGCGTCAGCTGCACCACCCTCCCCGACATCGAGAATTTTCGCGGCGCCTTCAGCGTCAGCCCCGGCGGGCGCCGTATCTGCTGCACACCCCCACGGAAGAACGAGGGCGGTGATGATGGCCAGACGGGTCAGCACGATGATGTCAGTCGAGCAGGAGAGCCGCGGAAGGTCAAGGTGACCGCAGGAAGAGGCGGCCTCCGTCAGTCGGCGCTATACGAAGAATCCATCGCTTCGTAGAAGATCCGGCGCAGTTCGTGGTGTCCCCGGTCGTTGGGATGCAGGCAGTCGGCAAACCACGGGGTCGGGTCGGCGGAGTCGTAGTAGGGGTTCATCGCATTGTCGTAGTGATGCGCGTGGCCATGAAAGGCGCCGAGCATGTCGACGACCGCAAAGCCCATCTCCGCTCCGAGGGCCTCGTACTCGTCGCGCCAGACGTCCATCGCCGCGACGAGCTCCGGCAAGCTGAGCCCGAAGAAGCAGGTCGCTATCTGGGCCTCGCCATCGCTCGGGTCGTAGACGCTGCCGATGTAAACCGACACTCCGTCGGGGAAGTTCCCGGGGTTCTGAAAGAACTCGACCATCATACGAATGTTGCGAAGGGCAGCGGTGAGCACGCCGCCGGTGGGGTCGCCGCCGGTGATCGCCCCCGAGAGGTCGTTGCCGCCAATGGTGACGACGACGACGGTGTGACCCGAGGCAGGAAGAGTCAGGCTGCTGCGCAGCGCCGTCATTTGAGATTCGAGGTTGCGCGTGCGCGCACCGCTCACCGCGACGTCGACCACCTCCACTGGGCTCCCGGTGAGTGACTCGAGGTCCGTCGCCGCTTCCGCAGGATACGCGGCGTCATCGTTCAACCCGAGGAGCGCGTGATAGACCTTGGCGGAGCCCGACGCGCCGACCCCAGCGCTGATCGAGTCACCGAGAATGACGAGGCGCGTGGCCGCCTCGGGGGTCAGCCCCGCGGGCACGAAAGAAGCATGGCCGAGGGTCACCGGCCGGGAGCCATCCGGCGGTGTCGCGTCCGGTGCCGACGCATCGGGTACGGCGCCATCGCCGCCGCCGTCCGCAACCGGACCGGTATCGCTGGCCGTGCCGGAGTCGAGAACCGGCTCGGTCGAATCGTCCGAGCAGCCGCCGAGCAACGACGAGACGAGGAAGAAGAATACGAGAGAGAATACGAGGACTGCGCCGGAGCGGGGGGAATGCGCCATGAGGCGCACCCTACGACGAGCATGGCCCCGGCGCAGCCCGAGGCCCCGAGAGCCTTCAGCCCGCCAACTTCCGACCAACGATCACAGCCTCGTTGCCGCCGGCGAAGGTATGGATCTCCGGAACCAGGCCCACCCCGCGCATCGCCTCGGCGACCTCCGCGGGCCGCAGGAAGTGATTGCCCTGGACGTGCTCGGCGAGGTTTTGAAACGCCATACCGCGGGTCCGAGGGTGCCGCAGGCTCGACCGCTCGTCGGGCCACCGGGGCTCCCAGATGACCGCCGCGCCCCCCGGGGCGAGGTGGTCGGCGAGGATGCGCATCACGTTGTCGCGTCCATCCCAGACGTGGTGCAGAGCCCGGTTCATCGCGATCAGGTCCGCCGGTTCGTCGAGGCGAAAGTCATGGATGTCTCCTTCGGCGAAGCGCAGCCGGTCCCCGAGGCCGGCCGCCGCCGCAAGATCCGTCGCCTGGCGAACGTGCTCGTCGAAGCCGTCGAGGCCGACGCCGCGCAGGCCAGGGCAGCGCCCACAGAGCGCGCGCAGGTACCACCCATTGCCGCAGCCGAGGTCGACTGCCAATCCGCCCTTCTGGTTCACCTCTTCGAAGATGGGGACGTTCGGGAGGATCTGCTCCGCGAACATCGCGCCGAAGGTCTTCTCGAGCATAGGGCCGAAGAACGGCAGGATAGTGCTGCGCTCGGCGAGCACCGCCTCGCCGGGGCGCTCGCCTGTGGCCATCAAGCCGGCGGCGCGCTCCGCCATGTGGGCTCCGAGGACGGCTTGCACGGCGAAGGGCATCAGCGTGCCCTCGGCGTCGGTGCGAAAGGCGTCCCCGGTCTCCGACAGGCGAAAGTCGTCGTCGTCCGTTTCGAGCAACTCGAAGGCGTAGGCCGCATCGCACCACCTCCGAACGTAGCCGGCGTCGACCTCCGCAGCGGCGGCGAGGGCCTCGGGGGTCGCGGGGCCTAGCCGATGCAGCGCATCGAAGAGGCCGTTGACCACGCCGACGAATGCGAGGTTCAGCGATGCGGCGCCCTGCATCCTGGTGATCATCTGCTGCTTCAGGTCGTTTGCCATAGCGGCGGAGCATAGCCGCGAATGGGGGTGCCGGGGAGCATCGCGGCGGCGAGACACTGGTCGGGCGCCGTGTGCTCCTGTGCGCAGAGTCCCCTACAGGGCCAACCCTCCCCGCAGAGGATCGGACCGCATCGTCGAAATGTTTTTGCCCACGTATTGGACGAATATCCCTGTGCCGGACGACACACTCGGCGAATGGAGTAAAATCGAGTGGAGATGCAGACTTCAACTTCGACCCAGACCAGATCCCAGGTGCGGTTCGTCGTCGAGGACCGGGTCCTGATGGTCATCCAGGGCAATCACAGGCCGACCGATGCATCGCATTCGGCGTTCTTGCAGTTCATGCGCGATCACGGCCACGAGTACGACGCCATGCTCGTCTTCTCTCCCGGCGGAACGCCGGACATGGTGCAGCGTAAGAAGATGGTCGAGGTGCTGAACCTGAAGCGAAGGCCTATCGCGGTGCTCACCCATTCGAAGATCGTACGCGGCGTGGTCACGGCCGTGTCGTGGTTCGTCGAGACTCCGCTCAAGCCCTTCGCTCCCGAGGACATCGACGCCGCGATCACCTTCATCGGCCAGGGCACCAACGCCGACCGCGTGCAGCGAAACATGGAGGAGCAGATCCGCCGCGGCGCACCGAACCTTTGAAGCCGACCTCGGTGCGGCAGACGATGGCTTTGGTTAAACCGGTCAGCCCGGGACGAGGGGCCGGCGTCGCCCGTCGGTCTCTTCTACTAAGAGGACGTGAAAGCCCGACCGGGCCCCGAGACGCAGGTAACCCTCGCGGTGACTGAAGACGTCGGCGCCTGAGAAGATCGAACGTCGGTTGATCGTACGTAGCCCTCCGAGGTAGGCCTCGAGGGCCTCTTCGTCGAAGCTCGGGGCGACGAGGATCGCCCCCCCGAGGCCACCCTGATTGCCGCCACCACGTTTGGCGGCGATGGCGCGCCTGAAGAAGTCCTCGACGGCTCTTCTGGTCCCGAGGGCCACCCGATCGATGAGGTGATGCATGCGCCCCCCCTCCCCGTAGGTCACCGCGTCGAACATCGTCGACCCGCCCCCCTCCTGGGCCACGGCGTGGTGAAGGCGAACCTCACGGACCGCTGACAGAGGCTCCACCAATGCTTTCCAGCGAGACGTGCGGTCGTACTGAGCAAACTGCACCTCGAGGTCGACCAGGACCCACCGCGCAACGGAGTGGGCGGGGTCGGCGTCCACGAGGGATTGCAGGGTCGATTCGCCGCGCCGGAGATCCATCCTCGAGCTGTCGCGGGGCAAGAGTTGGAGAGTCCTCGCCTCGGCGACCGAATCGGAGCGAATGGCGCGTACATCCGACTCCAACGCGGCCGGCCGGACGACCTCGAGCTCCAGCTCTTCGAGCTGCTGGCGCAAAGTCATGGACGGGAACTCCGCCCGACGATCTTCGATGCTGGCGATGGCTCCGCTTCCGGCGATCCAGCGCTCCCACGACTCCCCCGAGGACTCCCGCGACGATGAACCCGGCCACCCTTCGCTCAGGAGGTCCATCACCCTCTCCCCTTTGCTGAAAAGCGCATACCCGAGCAACGCCCCGGACCCAAAATGCAGGGCCCCGTCAAACCCCTCGGAGGCGAGCTTGTCAGCGAGGTCAGGCAGGTTGGTGTAGGCCGAGTCGAGTCCAGAGGCGCGTGCCTTCGGCTTGATCAGGAGCGACGCGAGCAGCGGAACGAGGCGCGGGTCGGCGCCCTCGGGAAGAGCGTAGAGCGTCGTATCGACGGCATCGGGCAAACTCTCGATGACTTCGTCGGGGGTGCGGTCTGCGGTCGGGTCGAAGGCCCCGTGAATTATCCCGTCGCATACCAGGAGGCATGCCCCGGGCATCTCGAGGGCACCGCAGAAGGCGCGCGTATGAAACGGCCGCTCGACGACTCGTTCGAGGAGCCGGCCCGTATTCTTGCGCCCCAGGGCGGTCGCGGGCCACCGCCGGACCGCCCCGGCCACCAGCGCGCGCGGGGTGTGGCCTTCGACGAAGACCACCGGGAGCTGGGCTCGCACCTCGGTGACCGGCTGCGGCGGTGGTCGAGTACTGGCGAGGGACTTGGTCTCCCGATTCACGAAGGGCTGAAGCGCGAGGGCCATCTCGTGGGCCGACCGGAAGCGGTCCGCCGGGTCCCGGGCGAGGGCCTGGAGCAACACCGCATCGAGGGCCGGCGGGATTCCGGGAACGAGGCTGCTCGGCTCCGCGGGCATCGATGTCTCGATGAGACGCGCGATCTCGTAGATGGATGGCGCGTCGAAGGGAACGTCACCGACGATGGCTTCATAGAGCACGACGCCGAGGGCGTAGAGGTCGGCGCGGCAATCGATCGCACGGCCGGCGAGTTGCTCGGGCGCTGCGTATTGTGGCGTGCCGAGGACGAGGCCGGCCTGGGTCTGCGCGAGGTCGGAGCCCTGAACCCGGGCGACACCGAAGTCGGTGATCTTGACCCGAGCGTCGTGGGTCACCATCAGATTGCCCGGCTTGATGTCCCGATGGACGATTCCCGCATCGTGGGCTGCGGTCAGCCCGGCGAGGACCTGAATCCCGAGGCGCGCAGCTTGCTCGTAGGGCACCGCCGTGTGTTCGTGAAGCAGGTCATCGAGGGATTGTCCGTCGAGCCACTCCATGACGATGTACGGCCACCCCGCCTCCGTGCCGACGCGATAGACGGTAGTCACGCCGGGATGGGAGAGCGACGCAGCTGCCCGAGCTTCTTGCTGGAAGCGACGGAGCGCCTCCTCGGCCCGCTTCTCGGACAGGGCGGCCATGAACGCGCGCCTCACCACCTTGATCGCGACGTAGCGACCGAGCTCGAGGTTTTCGGCTTGGTAAACGACGCCCATCGCGCCTTCCCCCACCTTCTTCACGATCCGATACGGAAAGGAGGGGCTCGGCGCCAGGGGCGAAACGGAGACGGCAGCGTGGTCAGGCAGAGAGAGCACTCAGGCCTCCTTCAGATGATGTGCAATCCCCAGTGCGCCCCCGCCAGCACCATCCCGACGACTCCCATCACGATCATCATCTTGTCGTGAATGCAGAGCCCCTTCTTCTTCTTGCAACCATCGAGTGGACACATGCCTGCCATTTTCATTCTCCTCGTTTCGGGAGCGGCGGTGTCCCCCATGGACGACTCGCGGCTCTCACTTCTCGGCGTAGTCGCCAAGGCCCCCAACGGTTACAGGGAGATGTGCATCCAGACGCCTCGCCCGCACGTCACGTCGATTTCCGGGAGCGCGTTCTACCCATCGGTACCCGGGTCCAATTTGTGCTAAAGACACGGCTCGTTCATGGATGCAGCACCGATCCACGACGTCGCCGAGCGGCTCCACTCCGGGCGAACCTGCCACGTCCTCCGCGCCACGCGGGTCGACGACGGCCGGGCGGTCGTACTCAAAGTTCTGAGCAGCGCCCGGCCCACGGCGGAGACCGAGGCCTGGTTTCGGCGCGAGTTCGAGGTCACCCGAGCCCTCGACCTGCCGAGCGTGGCTCGAGCGACCTCCGTCGCCCGGATCTCCGGCCATCTGACCATGGAGTTCGAGGACTTCGGTGGGGAGTCCCTGGAACGCCTCGATGTCGCCGGCAACCTCGACGTGCCTGCCTTTGTCGACATCGCCATCTCGCTCACCGCGGCCCTCGGCGCGGTGCACGAGCAGGGCGTCACCCACGGCGACATCACCCCGGGCAACGTCGTGATGAATCGCGAAACGGGGGTCGTAAAACTCATCGACTTCGGGGTCTCCACCGCCCTCGCCGAGGAGACCCGAACCTTCCGCGATCTCGCCGCCCTATCGAGCTCCCTGAGCTACATCTCCCCCGAGCAAAGCGGTCGCATGAACCGCGCGATCGACTATCGCACCGATTTCTATTCGCTCGGGGTGACGCTCTACGAGCTCCTCGTCGGCGAGCTGCCCTTCGTTGCACCGACCCCCCTCGAGCTGGTGCACGCCCACTTGGCTCGCCGCCCCGAGCCGGCCCACCTGCGGCGCGACGACGTCCCCGAAGCCCTCTCGCAGATCCTCGACAAGCTCATGGCCAAGAGCGCCGAGGGTCGTTATCGCTCGGCCGACGGGGCCCTTCACGACCTCGAGCGCGTCCGGGACGGCCAGAGCACTCCGTTCGCGCTGGGCGAAGGCGACACCTGTGCCCGGCTCCAACTCCCCCGCGAACTCTACGGCCGCGAGGAGCAGCTCGGACAGTTGCTCGACGCCTTCGACCAGGTCGGACGAGGGGCGGCAGAGCTGATGCTGGTGTCGGGCTACTCGGGTGTCGGCAAGACCGCCTTGGTCCAGGAGATTCATCGACCTTTGACGCGCCGCGGCGGCGACTTCGTCTCGGGGAAGTTCGGCCAGTTTCAGCACGACATCCCCTACTCGGCCATCATCGATGCCCTGACCCAGCTCGTGCGCCGAATCCTCGCGGCGGGCGATGAGGAGGTTCGTCAGTGGCGTGAGCGCATCACCTCGGCCCTCGGTCCCAACGGCCAGGTCATCGTCGACGTCATCCCGGGCGTGGCCCTCATCATCGGCGACCCGCCACCGTTGCCGGAGCTCGACCCCGCCGAGACCCACAACCGGTTCAACGTCGTCTTCCGGGCCTTCATCGGCGCCCTCGCTTGGGCCGAGCACCCGCTGGCCATCTTCCTCGACGACCTCCAGTGGGCGGACCGGCCCTCCCTCAACCTGCTCCGGGTGATCCTCGAATCCCCGGACACCCGGCATATCTTCCTGATCGGTGCCTACCGAGACAACGAGGTCCCCGCGGGGCACCCGCTCACCGTTGCCCTCGACGAGTTCGAGGCCGGGGGCGCCCAGATTCGCCGGATCGAACTCGCCCCCCTGAACACCGGCGACGTCGCGCAGCTCCTCGGGGATGCGCTCCGGCAACCGGCGTCCGAGGTCGAGTCCCTCGCCCACCTCATCCGGGAGAAGACCGGCGGCAATCCCTTCTTCGTGGGGGAGTTTCTCAAGAAGATCTACGAAGACGGTCTCCTCCGATGCGGCCGAGAGGCCGGCGCTCCGGGCCGATGGCGCTGGGACGAGGCCGCCATCCGGGCGGCGGCGATTACCGACAACGTCGTCGAGTTGGTGGCGGCCAAGGCCCGAAGGCTACCCGAGGAGACGCAGGAGTCTCTCTGCCTCGCAGCCTGCATCGGCAACCACTTCGACTTGTCGACCCTCGCGACGGTATGCCACGAGCCGGCGCGCCGGGTCGCCGCCAGCCTCTGGCCCGCGGTCCGCCACGGGCTCCTGGTCCCGCTCAGCGAGGACTACAAGCTCGCGACCGGGGACGAGCTCGCAGACACGGTCGAGGTGCCCAACGTACGCTATCGTTTTGCCCATGACCGGGTGCAGCAGGCCGCCTACTCGCTCATCGACGAGGACGATCGCCCGCAGACTCACCTGAGGGTCGGACGACGCCTCGAGGGTGCCCTCACAGATGGGGCGACGAGCGGGCGAGTATTCGACGTCGTGAATCAGCTCAACCTCGGGCGCTCACTCCTTACCCACCCGAAGGAACGCGAACGCCTCGCCTTCGCGAACCTGAGCGCCGGGCAGAAAGCGCGTCGCACCTCTGCTTACGACGCTGCCCTCGACTACCTCACCATCGGTATCGAGCTGCTCCCGGTGGACGCCTGGGACACCCACTACGAGCTCACCCTAGGCCTGCACACGGGGGCGGCAGAATCTGCTTTCCTGGCCGGCGACCACGGGACCATGTCCGACATGATCGCTGCCGTCGTCACCCACGGCCGGACCATCATCGACAAGGTCCCGGCCTTCGACGTCGAGATCCAAGCACGGATTTCGAAAGCCGAGTTCTCCGAGGGCGTCGACACGGCCCTCTCCGTACTGCACGAGCTCGGCGTCGACTTCCCGGCGCACCCATCACCGGAAGACTCCGTCGCCGCCCTCGACGAGTGTTTCGAAGCCTGGGGAAAGCGCGGAACCGCAGCGCTCCTCGACCTGCCCGCCATGACCGACGCCAAAGCCCTGGCGGCGATGCGCATCATG
>QMMC01000037.1 GCA_003647065.1 Deltaproteobacteria bacterium
CCTCGCCGAGTCGTGGAAAGGCCCCTTCTGGGACCACGCCTCGTACTTTGGTGACCCGAGCTTCGTCGACGTGCCGACGGACGCCCTGCTCACCAACGAGCGTATCGACCGCCGCGCCGCCGTCTATCGGCGCCAGGTCGCCACCCCCGCGGGCCTCTATGCCATGCCGCTCCCAGACCACCCCGCGGCGGCCCCGACGCCCCCGGAAGAGCACGGCACCTCCCATCTTTCCGTCGTCGACGAGGCGGGTAACGTCGCCGCCATCACGACCACCGTGAACCTCTACTTCGGCGCCCGGTACACCGCCGCGGGCATGGTCATGAACGACGAGATGGACGACTTTGCGAGCTCCGTCGGCGTCGCCAACGCCTTCGGCCTCCCTGGTGGCGCCCCCAACCTGCCTGGCCCCGGCCACCGTCCGGTCTCGTCGATGACCCCCACCATCGTCTTCGACGCCGAAGGCCCGGTCCTTGCCATCGGCGCCTCCGGCGGAAGCCGCATCGTCACCGCCACCGAGCAAGTCGCCTGGCACACCCTGGTCCGGGGCCTCGACCCCTACGACGCCCTGAACCACCCGCGGGTGCACCACCAGGGTTTCCCGAACGTCCTACGCACCGAAGAAACCAATCCCCAGGGGGACCAGGTCCTCACCGCCTTAGGCGCCCGGGGCCACCCCCGGGAGACCGCCCGTCACAGCGCCGTCGTGCAACTCATCCGCGTCAACCGCGGCGAAGGCCCGCGCCTCATCGCGGTGAGCGACCCACGCAAGGGCGGGCGGCCGGCGGGGGAGTAGGAGCTCCCTTCTACCGAGCCTTCTCCTTGAGCCACTTGTTCGTGAACGCCTGGGCCTTGGCGTAGTTGTCCTTCGTCTCCTTTTCGACGAAGGCCTCGATCACTTTACCGACGCCGAAGATCTTCACCCCGAGTTCCGTCTCGACGATGCGAGTGAGCTGCGAGTCGCCCTTGGGCTCGACCCAGAAGGTGCCGGCGATGCTGATCTTGTTCGGCAACGCCGAGGGCGTCACCACGTAAGTCCACTTGCGCGTCTTCGGGTCGAAGTGTCCGGTCTCGAGGTAGCTGAACTTGTCGCCAACCAGCTTCTTCACGGCCGCCGGGGCGTCGGTCTTCGGCTCGGTGCGCACCTTGCGATCGATGGTGCCGTCGTCCTGGCGCTCGAGGGAGACGAGCTCGTAGATGAAGCCGAGGCCTTCGTCGAAGAGGCGGTCGTTGTAGTCGGGGTCGAAGAAGACCTCGTCCCAGAATTTATCGACATCCACGTCGAAGACGTGGCGAACGGTGAACTTACCCATTTTTCCTCTTTAGAGCAGGGTTCAGGCAGACGTCTCGTCGTCGCTGCCCGAGTCCCCGTCGGCACCGGCGTCTGCATCAGCCGTGGCGACAGGCTTGCTCGAATCCGTGAGCACGTCCGCTGAGGCCTGGATCTTCACCACGACGACGGTGATGTTGTCTTCGCCGCCGGCGGCGTTAGCCCTTTCGACGAGGGTCCGGGCACCGGCCGTGACGTCCGCCCCGTCGAGGACCGACTGCTTGATCTCTTCGTCGGTGATCATGCCGTTGAGACCATCGGAGCACAGGACGTAGAAGTCACCGGGGACGGGCTGCTCGGGGACGAGGTCTACGACCACCGTGTCGTGCATGCCGAGGGCCCGGGTGATGACGTTCTTCGGAAGCTCGTCGCGCTGCTCCTGGGTCATGTCGGGCATGACGAGCAGGTAGTCGTTGACCAGGGAGTGGTCGCGAGTGATCTGGGTGATCTCTCCGTCGCGGATCCGGTAGCAGCGGCTGTCCCCGACGTGGGCGACGTAGATCTTGTTGTTGGCTTTCGAGAAGAGCACGCCGACGACGGTCGTGCCCATGCCCTGGACCTCGGCGTCTCGGGTCGAGGCTTCGAAGATGCGCTTGTTGGCGACCTTGATGCCGGTGATCAGGCGGTTCTCTTCGACCGAAAGGTGCGGGTCGAAGTGGAAGGGCCAGGTCGCGTCCTCGGATGAGGTCGCCTCGAAGAACGAAGCGATGGCGTGAGTGGCGAGCTTGCTCGCGACGTCACCGGCTTTGTGACCGCCCATTCCATCCGCCACGATGAAGAGCTCGTACTCGGGCAGAATGCAAAAGGCATCCTCGTTATGCTCACGGTGTCGCCCGACGTCCGAGAGCCCTGCTGAAATGATGTCCATGCCGCCTTCGACTCGAAGATGAAAAGCTAGGCCACCGCCGCAGACTTCGTCAACCAATGGATCGGCCCCGGCCCGTATCGACGCATGTTTTCCCAAATTCGGTGGTACCGTCCCGGACCCCATGGCGAAAGAACGCAAACGCATCGCCGTCATCCCCGGGGATGGCATCGGAAATGACGTCGTTCGAGAGGGGGTCAAGCTCCTCGAGACCCTCAAAGAGGTCCGGGGCTACCCCTACGAACTGACCCACTACGACCTCGGCGCCGAGCGCTACCTGCGGGACGGAACCACCTTCCCCGAGGAGGTCGCGGCCGCGATCCGCGACGACCACGACGCGGTGCTCCTCGGCGCCCTCGGCGATCCCCGGGTCCCCGACATGTCTCACGCCCGGGATATCCTCTTTGGCCTGCGCTTCGGCCTCGACCTCTACTGCAACCTGCGCCCGGTCCAGTGCCTGAGCGACCGCCTCATGCCCCTCAAGGGCCGCACCGCCAAAGACTGCGACTTCGTCGTCTTCCGCGAAAACACCGAGGGCATCTACACGGGCATCGGCGGGCAGTTCAAGAAGGGCACCCCCGACGAGGTCGCCATCCAGGAGAGCATCAATACGCGCAAGGGCGTCGAGCGCATCATCCGCGCGGCGTTCGAGTATGCGGTGGCCCACGGCCGGAAGACGGTGCACCTCGCGGACAAGTCGAACGCGATGCGGCACGGCCACGAGCTCTGGTATCGCTGCTTCTTCGAGGTCGCCGAGGAGTACTCCGGCATCGAGGCAAAACACGTCTACGTCGACGCCCTCTGCTTCTATCTGATCGAAGACCCGCGCCCCTTCGAGGTCATCGTCACCTGCAACCTCTTCGGCGACATCATCACCGACCTCGGCGCCGCCTTTCAGGGAGGCCTCGGCATGGCCAGCAGCGCCAACCTGCGCCCCGGCGAGGTCAGCATGTTCGAGCCAGTCCACGGCTCGGCCCCGCCGCTGGCCGGCAAGGACGTCGCCAACCCCCTCGCGACCGTGCTGACCGTGGGCATGCTCCTGACCCACCTGGGCTACACCGACGAGGAGCCCCGCCTCATCGAGCTCGTCCGGCGCGCCGTCGACGAAGGCAAGTGCACCAAGGACGTCGGCGGCGACCTCGGCACCCGCGCCGTCGGCGACTGGATCTGCGCCCAGGTCCGCGCGAGCTAGTCGGCGTGGGATGGAGGACTTGGCACGTGTCCTGCGTGCTGTACCCAGAGGAGGCCTTCGATGACTCACCTCGGCACACGTGCTTCGCTCCTCTTTGCACTTCTCACCCTCGGTGCGGCCTGCTCGACCAGTACGACGGCCCCCGTCGGCGATGCCGGGCCGGACGGGGCGACCGACTCGGGCAGGGATAGCGCTACGGATCCCGACACCGGTGGCCCGATCCCCGGCTGCATCCCAGGTCTGACGCGCTTCGAGCCGGGCTGCGGTGAGGGCACGCCCGACTACACGCCGATCACCGCCGGTTGCTACCAAGAGTGTACCGGCGCAGAGGACACCTCTTGCGAAGGCGGCCTCGCCTGCGCCCGGACCGTCATCAACCCGTGTGTCTGCGAGGGGTCCGAGGTGTGCTGCGGTGCCTGCGGCGGCGAGGCGTGGCTCTGCTTGGCCCCGCCCCCTCCCCCGACCGGTTGCACGGGGCGCAGCTACTGCGACTGCGGCAGCGAGTGCGAGCCCCTCGTCGACCTCTCGACCGGATGCATCTGCGAGTGCGATGCGCCCTTCAACTGTTCAGGAGAGATGTGTGATTGCGCCTGCGGCGGGGCGACCTACCTCGGCTGCGCAGCCGTTGGGCAGTGCGACACGGCGCAGGTCGACTGCGGATTCGGCTGCGACATCGTCATGGTGGACGGATGTCCGACCTGCGATCCGAGCTGTACGACGACAGATCCCTGAACAGCGCTCAGGGCACGGTGACGGTATCGATCAGGATGACGTCGTCGTCGCCGTCGCCGTCGTAGTCCCATCCGTAGGCCTGTTCGGGGACCACCGGCGCCCCGGCTTCGTCGACGAGGGGGAACGCATCGCTGAAGCAGAAGGGGTCGAGGGTCTGGAGAACGTGGGCGTTGCTGCCGTCGATCAGGATGACCGAGTCGGCTCCCCCCGGAGGCATGAGACCGGGGATCAGCGCGCCGAGGATGTGCTCCGCCACGATCGCCGCCCCGCCGCCACAGATGACCGGAGCCGTCGGGACCGAATCGAACTGCCCGGTGCCTACGTTCAAGATGAAGATGTTCGGGGACGCCGCGGTGAGGGCCACGATCGAAGCCCCGGTTCCCACCACGTTGACCGTCGTCGCTGAGATCGGCGTGAAGGCCGTTCCCCCGGTCTGCACCAGGGGCACGACCGCTCCGAACTCGTTGGCGGTGAAATCGTAGGCCCGGGCGTCGGTCCCGAAGATCCCGATGAGCACCTCGGGGCCGGTCCCGAGGGCGCCCGCGAAGAGGAGGTCCGGGGTGATCGTCGCGCCGCCGTCGTCGACCCAGGCGGTCGCGGTGCCAAAAGTCGCCGCGGTCGTCGTGAACGAGACCGAGACGCGCCGGCCCGGTCCGTCGGAGGCGATCAGGGATTCGCCGGCGGTGGCGTCGTGGTCGAACGCAGCGCTAGTCGTGAGCAGCAACGGCGCGCCGGAGCCGTCGACGACCGGGAGGGTGATCGAGGTGCCCTCGATGATCCCCGTGACCCGCGACGCCATCGTCGGCGTGCCTGCATCACCGGCATCGCCGGCATCACCCGCGTCCCCGGGACCACCGGCGTCGCCAGCATCACCCGCATCGGGCAGGGCAGAGTCTGCGGTCGAGTCCACGGCAGAGTCTCGCGCGCCCGAGTCCCCCGGCGACGAGTCGATGCTCGCGTCGGTCCCCGAATCGGTGCTCGCGTCGATCGGGGTGCCGTCGTCGGAGCAACCGACGACAAGCAAAAGGGCGAGTGCCAATAGACTGATGATGCGCACGAGAACCTCCGCGGGCGAGGCTAGCTCAGCCTCCCGGGGAAGGAAATACATCTCGATGCACAGCGCGATTTCGCAGACGGAAAGGCCGCTACGGCTGCACTCGCCGCGGCAGCTCGAAGGGCCACTGCCCATCGTCTTCACGCAGGTATACGTAGCGCGCGTAGTGAGACGTCACGCGCCGGGCGTAGTTCTTGGTCTGGGTGATGGGGATGCGCTCGACGAAGTGGTCGAGGTCCATCGGGGCTCGGTCCCGGAGCCAGGCCGTCACCCGGTGGCCGCCGCCGTTGTACGCCGCAAAGGCCAGGGGCAGACCGTGGGCACGGCGGAGCCGAGCGTTGTACTGGGCGGCAAAGCGCGCATTCCATGCGGGGTCGAAGAGCATCTCCCGGACGAAGGGCACCCCGAGGCCCTCGGCGACACGCGACGCCGTCTGGGGGATGAGCTGCAAGAGCCCGATGGCGTCGGCGTAGGACACCGCCTCGGGCTCGTAGCCGCTCTCCTGGCGCATGATGGCCCAGAGGTATTCGGGGTCGAGGCCGCGCTCCCGGGCTGCCGGGGCAATGGCAGCCCGGAAGGCTTCGGGGTAGGCGGCGCGCCAGATCCAACGATTCGCGCCATCCGGACGCCGAGAAAGTTCGGCGCGCTCGGCGCGGACGACGAGACGGTACGGGCGCGCGACTTCGCCGAGCTGGTGATACGCCGCGACGAGGCCCTCGAGGCCCCGCCCTGAAGGCTGGGCGGCGCGGACCTCGTCTTCACGCTGGCGCAGCGCTCGGACCGCATCGGCGCGCAGACCGAGGGCCGCGTAGAAGCGCACGTCGACCGGGAGGCGCGGCGCTCCGAGGGCCGCCGGGGCGGGGCGCGACTCCGCCGGCGGGAAGGGGTCGCCGGGCTCTTCACCGAGCTCATCGAGGCGCTGCCGCGCGAGCAGAGCGTAGTAGTGCAGGGGCTCGACGTGGAGCGCTTCGCGGAGGAGCTGGACGGCGCGGCGGCGGTTGTTCGCGCGCTGATAGGCGTGCCCGGCCCAGTAGAGGCCTCGGGCTCGAACGAGGGCGTCGGTGCCCATCGCCGCAAACTCCTCGAAGCGCCGCGCAGCGGTCGAGAACTGGCCGCGCTCGTAGGCGAAGAGGCCGAGCTCGAAGGTCCCCGACCGCGCAAAGCTCGTCGTGCGGCGGGCTCGGACGAAGCGCGCCATCGCGTTTTCGCCGCGGCGACGCCCGAGGCGCAGCTCGAGCCAGGCCGCGAGAAACTCCGCCTCCGGGGCGCGTCGATGCGTCCGGTGTCGGCGGGCAAAACGTCGGTAAGCGGCGATCGCCTGCGGGTCCTGGTCGGACCGAGAGAGCGCCCGGGCCGCATGAAACTCGTCGTCCAATGCGGTCGGTCCCCGCTGCCGCGCCGCCTGACCGAGCACCCGGGCCGCCTCTTCATAGGCGTGGCGGGTCTTGAAGAGCGCCATTCCCCGGAGGTGCAGCCACGGACCGCGGAGCGCCGCTGTTCTGGGGCGCCCGCCGGCATCGAGCTCGGCGACCGCATCGCGATGGCGCCGCTGATCATGGAGGCGAGTGGCCCGAGCGAGGCGCTCCTCGTCGGTAAAACCCAGTGTTCCCCCGAGGACGGTCAGGGCCCCCTCGGCGACTTCGACGTCGGGATGTTCGGGGCGCGCGATCAAGAGCGCTCGGAGCTCCGCCGCCGCCGCCGCCGTGTTTCCGTTGCGGCGATGGGCGTCGGCGAGGGACAGACGCACGGCGAAGGTGTCAACCCCGGCCGCGTCCTCCTGGGCGACCCGACCGAGGGCGCCGACCGCCGCGGCGAGGTCACCGAGCGACAGTGCGCACTCGGCCTCCCGGGCCCGGGCAATCGCCGCCCGGCGCCCGCGTCCCGTGCCCTCCGTCGCCAAGACCGGCCGGGCCTCGGCACACATCCCGGCGTGAGACTGGGCTTCCGCGCGGCGATAGGCGAGGTTCGTCGCGACCGCCTCTGGCAGACCGTCGCCGAGCCCTTCCCAGCGGGCAACGGCTTCAGCGTGTTCGCCGAGGCGGGCGGCGAGGCGCCCCGCCAGGTACCGCGCCCGGGGTGTGCCGCGGACTGCACGCGCCAAGGCCTCGAAGCGCGCGAGGGCCCCGGCGTCGTCGCCGACGCGGACCCGGTCGGCGACCTCGCCCAGAGGATCGCCTTGAGCTCTCGCCTGGGCAGGAGCACCCAGGGCGCCCAGCGCGACCAAGAGCAGACCGAGGGCCAAAAACGCCCGCTTCATCGCTCAGTCTCCTGCCCCTCGGCGCGCTTCGGTGGACCGCCAGCGGCCCTCGACGAAGAGATGACCGCGGCCGTGGGGACGCCAGTGCGGCGCGACCCAGACGTAGCCGGGGCGCCCAAGCTTCCAATGCCCCGTGACCCATTCGTATTCATCGCCGGTCCAGTGCCAGTAGCCGGCGCTCCAAACCGTGGTCGGGGAGGGCGGGTCCGGGGGCTCATCGTCGGGCTCCGGGGGAGGCACCTCGAAGACCACGATCGACACGGACGCCGAGGCGGTGGCCGTCGCGCTCACTTGGGCCGAGCCGCAGCCCGCCAAGGCGGAGACCATCGCCCCCAACGTGAAGAGGGGGGCAGTGAACATGGCGAGGGCGCGCACGGCGACACCCTATCAGCCCGTCCCCGTCCCCGCGGCTACGACGGCTCATTTTGCTGTGCTTTCGCTGCCCTGCCATGGGTCTCCGTCGAGCAAGACCGGGACCACCCCCCTGGCGGGGCGAAAGGAGGACGAAAACCGGCCATTTGTGGGGGCAACGAAGCCCGCCCCGTGGGGCGAGGGACCCATCGCCGTGGGCTTTCATCCCCGGTTGGCGCTGTCGGCCCCGTTCACCTATGCTCCCGCCGCCATGCGGCTCGTCGCCTTCCTCACCTTCGCTCTCGTTGCTCTTCTCGCCGGCCTCGGCGCCGGCTGCGCCCCGGTCATCGGCGACGACTGCGGCGATTCCGTCGACTGTTCGGTCAACGGGGATCGCATCTGCGACGTCGCCCAGCCCGCCGGCTACTGCACCATTCAGAGCTGCGAGCCGGACACCTGCCCCGACGACGCGGTCTGCGTGCGCTTCCGCCCGGAGCCCAGCCGCCTCGCCCAGGCCTGGTGCATGAAGGTCTGCGAGGAGACCGACGATTGCCGCGAAGACGACGGTTACCTCTGCGTCCTGGATACCGAGCTCGGCGATTTCGAGGTCGAACCCGGGATCGAGCTCCCGATCGCGATCACCATCGACGTCGAACGTCCCGGCCGGCGCTTCTGCGCCGCCGCCGCGGACCTGTAGCCGGCCCAGCGCGCACCCATCCGGGCGCCGACCTGCGAGAACTTCGCGCCCTGATCCGGCTTTTGGTACTCCGTAGACATGTCCCCGGGGCTCTTGCGCTATGTGGCGGAGCGCGCCGCGAGGGCCGCGTTGACGGTCTTCGGGGTGGTGACCCTCGTCTTTCTCCTGGTGCGCCTCGTGCCCGGGGACCCGGTGGACGCGATCCTCGGCGACCAGGCCTCCCCCGAGGACCGCGCCGACCTTCGCCGGGCCCTGCACCTCGACGAGAGCTTTGGCGATCAATACGTCGCGTTCGTCGGCGACATCGGAAACGGCTCCCTCGGCCACTCCTTCCGCCGGCGCAACGTCACCGTCTGGTCGCTCATCCGAGAGGTGCTGCCCGCGACCGTCGTCCTCGCCCTCGCCGCGCTGCTCGTGGCCTGGGCCCTCGCCGTGCCCCTCGGCTCCCTCGCGGCCTCGCGCCAGGGCACGCGCTGGGACGGGGCGGCATCGACCTTCGCCATGCTGGGCCTCGCCATCCCGAATATATGGTTGGGGCCGCTCTTGATCCTCGTCTTCGGGGTCCAGCTCCGTTGGCTGCCTCTCCCAGGAGACGGTGAAGGGGGCGTGGCCGCTCTGATCCTTCCGGCGATCACCATCGGCACGGCGCTCGCCGCGATCCTCACCCGCCAGACCCGGGGCTCGATGATCGAGGTGCTCTCGGAGCAATATATCGTCGCCGCCCGCGCCCGGGGCCTGTCGCCGCGCAGCGTCGTCCTCAAACACGCCCTGCGCAACGCCCTCCTGCCGGTGATGACCGTCGGCGCCGCCCAGCTCGGCGCGTTGCTCTCGGGAACAGTCATCGCGGAGAAAATCTTCGAGCGCCGCGGCCTCGGCACTCTCTTCCTCGAGGCGTTCTTCGACCGCGACATCCCCGTCGTCCAGGGCTGCGTCCTGGTGATCGCGGCGATCTACGTCACGGTGAATCTCGCCGTCGACCTCTTCTACGGTGTGGTCGACCCACGGGTGCGGCTCTCATGAGGCGGCTGAAGAAGCTGCCCATCGGCGTCATCATCGTCGGGGTCTTCGCGGTCATGGCGACGGTCGGTCCCTGGCTCGCTCCCCATGACCCGGCGGCGATCGACCTGCACCATCAATACGAGCTCCCGTCTTTCGCCCACTTCCTAGGCACCGCCGACAACGGCGTGGACATCCTCTCGGTGCTGCTCTACGGGGCGCGCCTCGCGGGCCTCGTCGGTCTCCTCGTCGTCGGTATCTCGCTCTTCGTCGGCACGACCTTCGGCATGGTCGCGGGCTACCGCGGGGGCCTCAGCGACCACGTCGTCACGGGCATCGCGGACATGGTCCAGGCCTTCCCGGCGATCTTGCTCAACATCGCCATCCTCGCCCTCGTGGCCCGGCCGGGAATCGCCCACTTGGTCTTTGCCCTGGCCGTCAACGGCTGGGTGCTCTACGCCCGGGTCGCCCGGGCCCAGACCTTCACCGTCCGGGAGAGGGAGTACATCCAGGCCGCTCGGGCCCTCGGCATGAGCGAAGGCCGAATCCTCCTGCGCCACGTCCTGCCGAACGTCGCGGGGCCCCTCGTGGTGCAGGCGACGAGCGGCATCGGCGCCGTGATCCTCGCCGAGTCGACCCTCAGCTTCCTCGGCCTCGGCCCCGGCACCAACGCCTCCTGGGGCGCCCTCCTCGACCAGGGCAGCGCCGTCTTGCTGCGGTTTCCCCACGTCGCGCTCTTCGCCGGGAGCACCATCGCCACCACGGTCCTGGGCTTTAACCTGGCCGGGGATTGGCTACGGGACCGCCTGGACCCGAAGGCCATTCGCTGACCCGCCGCACTTTTCGCGGATTTCTCACGAAACTTCCCGCGTTGTAGGAGCATACGCAGCGGACCAACCGCTTGGGGAACCACCGATGACGACGATTACCAATACTCTCGCGGGCCTCGGGGCCCTGATGTTCATCGCCGGCTGCGGTGGCGGCGCCGCCGAAGCACCTGCGACGACCCCCGAACCGGCCGAACCGGTGGCCTGGGACGACATGGACATGGATCAGCGCCGGTCCTTCATGGGCCACGAGGTCACGCCGCAGATGGCCGAGCTCTTCGAAGGCCACGACGCGGAGCGCTACGGCTACTTCAGCTGCGAGGGCTGCCACGGCGAGACCGGCGCAGACCGCAACTACGCGATGCCCAACCCAGACCTCTACACCCTCTACGCGACCGGCTCCCAGGAGCAGCTCGACATGGTCAACAACCAGCGCCCGATGGTGAACTTCATGTTCCAGGAGGTGGTGCCCGCCATGAAGGAGCTCCTCGACGCTCCGGACTACGACCCCGAGACCCAAGAGGGCTTCAGCTGCTACTACTGCCACCCGAACGGCGGCGAGGGCACGCCGGCTGCGGCCGCAGGAGAGGCGAACTCGCTCTTTCTGCCTCGCGGCACCCTCTGAGGGTCAAGCGACGGCGTCGCCCTCTGCCGCGAGCTTCTTGTACTCGCGGTAGAGCAGCCAGGCGAGGCCGAGCCATACAACGGCGATGACGACGTTGGTCCGGGCGAAGTCGGTCGCCTCGAAGGCCAGATACTCGGTGCCTACGAAGACCAGGCCCCCCGAGAGCAGGTCGCCGACGCGCACGATGAAGGTATCGACGGCCTGCTTGGCCTTGTACTTCTCGTCGCGGCTCGTCGGCAGCCAGAGCAGGGCCCGGGCCGTATTCATCACCGAGTAGTCGGTGGCGTTCTCGGCCGACTTGGCCCACTGAAAGATGCTGAACGACACGCCAAAGGCCACCAGCGTGTAGGCTCCGAGGGAGACCACCGGGAGCATCAGTAAGACGCCGGCGAGGCCCGTGTACTTGACGATTCGGGAGACGACGAGGGCCTGTAAGAGCACGCCTGCGATGTTCACGTAGAGGAAGAACCCAGCGTAGAAGCTTCCGACCCATGCTTCGAGGAAGTCGGCGACGACGAGGCCGGGGTCCGCCGCGAGGGCTGCCGCCGCCGCCTCCTTCGCCAAATCTTCGACGTAGCTCGAGAGGATGAACTCACCGGTCGTATTGACCAGGTTCAGGAGCAGGAGCAGGAGCGCCAGCATGCGCAGGTACTTCCGCTCGAGGAGGAGCGTGAAGCCGCCGGCCCCGGAGAGCTTCTGGGTCGAGCTGTCGACAGATCCCGGCGCTACCGGCCGCTTGAAGACCACGGAGTAGAGAAGCAGATGAACGACGAGGAGGGCCGCCGCGAGCTGCAGCAGGTTGTAGGCACCAAAACCAGAATCGAAGAGTATCTTCGCGATTAACGACCCGACGAGGCTGCCGGCGGTAGCGCCGATGCCCAGGACCGGGAAGAGGCGCTCGCCCTGGTCCTTGTCGTAGAGGTCGTTTGCGTAGGACCAAAACTGAGCGACCATCGCCAGGCTGAAGATCCCTACCCAGACGTAGAAGATGAAGCCGAGGTAGGGCACCTCGAGCCACGCCGCGACGTAGAAGAGCTCGATGCAAACGACGAAGAAGACGGTGACCCCCCGGATCAACTTGTTGGCCGTCATCTTCTTGGCGAAGGCCCCGTAGAGGGGCACCGCAAACATCAAGACGACCGCCTGGGTCGCCGTCGCGTAGCTCTTGCCCTCGGCGCCGCCGGTATTGAGGATCAGCGGCTCGCGGACCGACTTGATGATGTAGTAGGCGACGAGCAGCAGGAAGAGGTTCAGCATCATCAGCGCGGCGGTGGACCCTTCGCCGGCGCGCACGTCGCTGAAAAGGCGCAAGAATCGGTCGAGAAGTGTGGGAGACGTTTCCCGTGCCGCCCCGCGCGCTCCCTGGACCCCCTCGCTCATCCCTCGACCTTCTGGCTTTCGCCCGCGCTCGTGTCAACCGGCACTTCTGCAGCCGTTCAGTGCGGGATCCCAGGCCGCGGAAGGTTTCGCGCTCGTTCCACGGCTCCCCCGCGGGGTCAGGGACCCTCGAAAAGGCGCGGCGTTTCTATCGGCTTTCTTCTTGGCGAGAAGCTGGGCGTCCGCCCTGCGCCGGGTGAAGTGCGCTAGAATGATGACCGATGCACCCATCAATGACCCACTTCGGCCTCGTCTGCCTCGTCGCCGCCGCGGCGACCTTAGCCGGTTGTGCGAGCGGCGCGCGCCGACCCAGCGGAGACGGTGAATGCGCATCCGGTGAGGCCACGTGCGACGGATACTGCGTCAACACAGTCAGCGACCCCGCCCATTGTGGGGTGTGCGGCGCGAGCTGCGAGGCGGGGCAGGTGTGCAGCTCGGGGTCGTGTGAATCGGCCTGCGGCCCGGACCTCACGGAATGTGACGGCGCCTGCCGGGACATGCGCTTCGATCCGTTGAACTGCGGCTCCTGCGGCAACTCCTGCCCGTCGGGGGAGCTCTGCAACATGAGCGCGTGCAGCGGTAGTTGTTCGGCCCCGGCCACCGATTGCGATGGCGAATGCGTCGACCTGACGTCCAACGCCGCTCATTGCACAGCGTGTGGCAATGCCTGCGCGGCGGGCGAGGTCTGCACCGGAGACGGTTGCCAAGTCGGCTGCCCCGGGGGCCAGACCGATTGCGGAGGCGCCTGCTACGACCTCCTCGTCGACCGAAACCATTGCAGCTCGTGCAGCAACGCGTGCGCCGTCGGCGAGGTATGCAGCGGCGGGAGCTGCGCTCTGTCCTGCGGCGGTGGTCTGGCCGACTGCGCCGGGGTTTGCCGCGATCTCACGGTGGACAACAACAACTGCGGCGCGTGTGGCACGACCTGCGCCGGTGGCGAAGTATGCAGCGGCGGCGCCTGCACCGTCTCCTGCGGCGGCGGCCTCGTGAACTGCGGTGGCCTCTGCCGCGACCTCACGATGGACCGCAACAACTGCGGCGCCTGCGGCACCGTGTGCCCCGGGGGCCAGGTCTGCACGGCAGGGACGTGCATGGTCACCTGCGGGGCAGGCCTCACCGACTGTGGCGGCATCTGCCGGGATTTGACTCTAGACGGCAACAACTGCGGCGCCTGCGGCACCGTGTGCCCCGGGGGCCAAGTCTGCGCCGGCAGCGTATGCACCCTCTCCTGCACCGCGGGGCTCACGGCCTGCTCCGGGGTGTGCCGTGACCTCACGAACGATGCGATGAATTGCGGGGGATGCGGCGTAGCGTGCGGAGCCTCCGAGAGCTGCGTGGGAAGCGCGTGCACCATCGTCTGTCCGGCGGGCCAAACGGTCTGTGGTACCTCCTGTACGAATACGGCCTTCGACCCGGTCAACTGCGGCTCATGCGGGACCATCTGCTCTGGCGGGGAGGCCTGTGTCACGGGCTCGTGCACGCTCCTCGTCACCTGCACGGACGTCGAAACCTACGAAGCCGGCGCGTGGCCGTGGGCGCCGTGGGCGGTCGACACAGCAGGCGGTACGGTCGGCGCGGCCTCGGCCCACGACGGGGCGCGCGGGATGCGCGATGCCGGGTGGCACTACCGGACGGACATCAGCGTCGGCGTCGGCTCGCGGCTCAGCAGCTGGGTTCGAGGCGGCACCGGCCGGTTGTATCTCGGGTTCGACGCGTCGCCCGCCGGTACGAAGAGCTTCGTCGTCGCGTTCAATGTCGGCGGTGACATCCGCTTCCAAAACAACGTCGGCTACAGCCACACCGAGTTGACCACGGTGTCACAAACCTTCGTGGCCGGTCGGTGGTATCGGATGGAGGTCGAGATCATGGCCGGAGGCGTCGCTGTCGGTCGGCTCTACGACCAAGACGGAACTACCCTGCTCAATTCCGTCACGCACAACTACGGCAGCATCGGGACCGGCGGCATCGCGATTCGTTCGTTCGGAGCCGTCGACTCGGACACGATCAATCACTGCCCGTGAGGGGCGCTCGCGGGCGAGCTAACGCGGAATCGCCCAGCTCGCCCCCCAGGCTCAACCAACCCTCCGCTGAACCTCGAGGTCCGACAGCGGCATCTCGCAGTCGTCCCGGAACCGGCACTCGGCGCACGGGGCGCCGCCCCAGATTTGGACGTAGAGGGCCTGCACCTCGTCGAGCCAGTCTTCGTCGTCGGTGGTGAGGCCGAGCTCGAAGTTTCGACGGCCCTCGCCCTTGGCGCCGAGGCCGGCGCCGGTCCAGTTCGCCGAGCCGAGGTACATGAAGACGCCGTCGATGATGACCGTCTTCAAATGGACTCGCGAGCAGGTGCGCAGCTCGACGGCGCCGGCGACGAGCCGCGGCAAGCGGTCGAAGGTCCGGCGGAAGGGCCGCGATGGAGGCGACGCGTGGAGAATGCGGATCTCTACGCCGCGATGGGCGAGCTCCTCGAGCTCCTCGAGGATCGACCGGTAGGCCGGTCGGCCGTGGCGCCGGCGACGACCGGGGCGCACCCGATGGTCCTCGACCATCAGCTCCTTGAGGTTGGCGGTCGCTACCCAGACGCTCGTCTGGGCGCCTCGGACCGCAGAGATGATCGACTCGTAGTGACCTCGGCCGGCGACGAGCCCCGCGCGGACCTGCGCGGGCTCCCGGACGAAGTCGAAGTCACTCACGCGGCGGCGACCTGAGGGCTGGCCGAGTCGCCGCCTTCTTCGCCGTCCTCGCTTACCTGGCCGACATTCCGGTGCAGGACCGCCGGGGGATGGATCCCTTGCACCCGGAATGCGCGGCGTACGCGCAAAGTGACGTCGGTCTGGAAGGCCTTTTCGTACTGTACGTCGAGGACGTAGGCCTTGGCCGTGAGGCGCATCGCGAAGTAGCCGTCCTGGATCACCTCGGTCACCACGATGGCCCAGGGCTTTTCGATATACGCATAGCGGCTCGAGGTCAGCGCATCGCGGACGATCTCTCGCGCGGCGTCGAGGTTCTGGTCGACCCCCACGTGAAAGTGCATCTCGATCATCATGTCGAGGGCTCCGGCGTTGCCGGAGGTGACGGGGTCGGTGAGGAACTTGTTGTTGGGGATGGTGACCAGGCTGTCGTCGAGGGTGACGACGCGCACCGTGCGGATGCCTATCTGCTGCACCTCGCCGTAGTACCCGCCGAAGGTAATGCGGTCGCCAACCTGAAAGGGTCGGTCGACGAGGATCATCACCCCGGCGACGATGGACGCGGTGAAGTCCTTGAAGGCAAAACCTACGGCGACGGCGATGGTACCGCCGGCAGCGAGCCACGCCTCCCGGGACAGGTCGAAGACCAAGGCGATGATCGAAGCCGCCGCCCCCGAATAGATGACGACGCGAATGATGGTCGCGGCCTGATTGAGGAGCAGACGGTTTTGCGTGAAGCGTCGCCCGAGGCCGTTGGCGAACCCGATCACGGTCCGAGCGGCGAGCCAGCTGGCGAAGGCCAGGAGCAAGGCGGGGAGAATCCCGCCGGGGCGAAGGAACTGAAATAGCTGAGTGCTCTCGTCCATATTGCCTGCTTGGTCGCTAGGTCTCGTGCTTCAGGTGTAAAGGAGGTGCTTCCGGCGGAGGTAGGACACGACGGCGCGGTCCCACCGGGTGGTCACGCGGTACCGGTCGACCGACCGGGACAGATAGCCTTGGAGGCGCAGCATCTCGAAGAGCGAGGTCAGCTCGTCGAGGGGCATGGCCAACACGCGCACCGCCTCGGCGATGGAGAGGTTCTCGTGGGAGATCACCGCGTGCAGGAGAAAGCGCGAGGTCGCCCCGATGTGCTCGAGATCGTCGGCGTGGGGCGCGTCGAAGAGGCGCACCGAGACCGTGTCTTCAGCAATGGGCACGAGGGATCGAAGCCAGTAGTAAAGGGCAACCCGGGGAAGACCGTCGGAGTAGTCCCAGAGGAGCCGAAGGTAACGCTCCCGGGTTCGGACGAGCTCCGCCTCGCGCTCGGCGCCGCGGACCTTCGGGGGCAAGAGGTCTTCGAAGCTGGCGACGACTCCCGCGCGTTTCATGCGCTGGTCGATGAGATCCCCGAGCTCGGCCTCGGTCCACCCCTCGAGGCGCTCGATGCGGGTGAAGAGGGACCGGGCTCCGCCGGCCACGTAGCTCATGTGTTGAAAGGAGTAGCTGGAGAACGAAGAGACCCAGAAGAAGCGCTGCGAGGTGCGCCGGATGATTCCCGCGAAGGCCCGGACCCCCGCGAAGCCTCCGACGCAACGGAGGTGGAGGTTCTGGCAGTGATTGAGGAGGACCAGGCGGGGCTTCATCTCGGAGAGAACGGTGACCAGAGACTCGACATCCTCGCGGGCCGGCTCGAGCTCGAAGGCCTTCGAGAGCGCGATACACACGGCGCGCTCGTCTTCGAGGGAATCATCGAGGGTGGCCTCGACGGCCTCGAAGGTAGGAGCGGCCTCGGGGGCGTCCTTGGACTCCTTGGACTCCTTGGACTCCTTGGACTCCTTAGCGTCTTGCGAGTCTTGCGCCGTGGGGTCGTCTTCGGACTCTTGTTCCTGTGCCCGGCGCAGGAGCTCAGCCATCCACGCGCCCTTGCCGACTCCGACCGGGCCAACGAGGGCCAAGCTCATGCCTACGCCTCCAGCTTTCCAAGCGGAGACGGCTTCGAGGACTTCGTCGAGGCCCGAGAAACGAGCAACCTTGGTTTCTTCGGAGAGGTCGCCGGGGCCAAAGGCACGCCGGAGAACGATGGGCAGCTCGGACGCGTCGGCGGTGCCGCGACCGATGGTCTCGGCGGTGCGTTCGAGGCGGCGCCGAAAGAGATAGGCGAGGGCGCGACGGATCCGGTCGAAGCGCAGAGCCGTATCCTCGACCAGGATGGTCAGCCCCGCCGCCAGGAGGCGCAGCCCCGCGGGCACGAGGACCAAGATGTCCCAGAAGCGCCCCCGCGCCCGTGCGAGGCCCCGGGACAGGCTCGCCCCGGGATATCGGGCGATGAACGTATCGGTGATCTCGACGCGCCAGTGCCGGACGATGAGGATGCCGATGGGGACCGCGCCGATCCACGCGAACTCGATCACCAGCTCTTGGATGTAGCCCCGGCCGATGAGCTGCTCGTCGAGGATGGTGAGGATGACCGCGAAGAGGGCGTACCCCGCGACGAGGCGGACAGACTTCAGGATGCGGCGACTGAAGGCCGGAGAGATGTTGGCGCGGTGGGCCCGGGTGACGCCGACGATCGCGTAGTGGATGGTCGAGATGACGAGGCCGAACCAGGTGAGCGCGAGCATGATGGACCGGGCGAGCTCGAGCTCCGGCGGGTCCGCGAGAGAGCGCGCGAGGGAAAATCCGACATAGGTTCCGATGAGGGCGAGCAGGGGCAGTGCGACAGCGGATACGGCGCGGCTCCACCGCTCGGCGAAGGCCAATGACTCGGGGGTGTCGGCGGCGTTTTCGAGGGCCTCGCGGACCCATTGGGCGACCTGCTCACCGCGGATGATCAGGAACGAGACGATGAGGAAGAGCAGGAGGAGCTGAATCAGTACCCAGCGGCTCGCGGAGTGGGCGAGTTGACCCATGAACCACGAAGGTAGCTCGGCCAAGGTCGAGGGGCGGGTACGCAGATACCACCGGGCCATGAGGCTGAGGTGGTAGCCCTCCCGGCGCAGCTGATCGATGCCCTCGGGGCCGAGGGAGAGCAGGCGGTTGCGCTTGGCCTCACTGGTCCGCGGCAAGAGCTGCTGCCTCGCCGCATCGAGGCCCGAGACGTGGTCTGCGAGGGCCTTGGCTCGGGTCCACCGGAACTCCTGCTCGGCTATGGCGATGCGAGCGTGGGTTTCGCCGACCTCTTGCACCACCCGGAGCAGCTGCTCCCGCTCGGCCGGGTGGCTCTGGTATCGCGGAGCTGCCGGGTCGAGGGCGAGCTCGAAGACCGGCACGGTCTCGGGGGAGTCGATGATGGCGATGGCCCGATCAAAGCTCCCCCGGCTTTGGCCGAGGGCCACGACGCTCCGGTCGTAGAGGGCGTCTGCGACTTCCGGGGTCGGCTCGCCGTGGGTCACGACGATGTCGATCTCGGACGCCAACGCGGACCAGGACTGCCCCATGCGAGCGAAGCGCTGGCGGTCCTGGGCCTGAACGCCGGTCACCTGGGCAAGCTGTCCGCGCAGGGCCTCAGCCCGGGCGCGCTCGGAGACCAACTCTCGAGCCGCGGCGGCAGACACCTGCGCCGCTTCGGCCAGGGCACGCTCCTCGGCACCTCGGGCCTCGGCTTCTACCCGCGCCGCCTCGGCCCCTTGGGCAACGGCGGAGGTCAGCTCCTGGGCGAGGCGCCGTGATTCGGCGTCGTGAACGACCGCCGTGGCCCGTTGGTCGAGGGGCTCTTCGAGGAAGGCGATGAGCCGCTGGTCGTGGGTGACGCGCAGCTCGAGGAGCGACGGCGCGGGCGGCTCCGCTGTGGGAACGGGTTCCACCGCGTCGCGCGCGTCGTCCGATGATTCCGACGAGGAATCTTCGCCGTCCGGCGTCGGCGCATCCGGGGCTTCGCGATCGCGAAGGCGTTCTGACCGGCGGGCGGCGGCTCGGTCGGCAGCGAGGGCGCCCTCGGCCTCCTCGAGGTGGGCGCGGAGTTCGAGGAGGCGAATGGGTACAGCGTCCGAGTCCACTGGATCGACGCCGCAGAGTTGGGTGGCATCGACGTCGACCTGCTGTCCCTCGAGGAGGGCGTCGAGGGCTGCGATGGCGTCGCCGAGCTCGCGCCGCTCTCGTTCTTCGGAGTCTTCTTGCCCCTCTTGGGCGGTATCCGAGAGCTCCGCCGCGGCGGTGTCCGGGGGTGGCCGATCGGGCCCGGCGGCTTCGCCGATCCCAGCGTCGGGGCTCTGCCCGAAGGCCACCCCAGCACTTCCGAAGAGCGCGAAATACAACGCAATTATGAGATTTGCCGACGCGAAACGCATGGCGCTACCACCATTGTCCCGGGTTCGACGGCGACCTGTCGACGAAACGACAAAGAGACACGCCGCTCGCGGCCCTCGGCCCGCCTTCGGGTCGGGCGCCGGTTCTGGGTGATGGATTCCCGGACGAGGCCAACGCCTTGCGGCCGGAGACGGCAGCGCAGGGGTGATTCGTGCTAGTGGCCAGCGCATGATCACGCTGTCGAAAACGCGAACCCTGGCCGCTCTCTTCCTGCTCACCGCGGCCAGCGCCTGCGGCGGGGCCGAGAGCGCGGAAGGCGACACGGTGCCGGCCCACGCCCACGGTCACCCCGGCGCCCACGAGGGGGCTGAACATGGCGGCCACGGTGGCCACGGCGCGCATGGCGGCCACGGCGGCGCCCACGAGCACGACTTCTCCGATGCCGAGGGCTTCGCCGAACTCTTCGACGACCCGAGCCGCGACGAGTGGCAGCAGCCCGCCCTCGTGATCGAGAAGCTCGAACTCGCCGAAGGCATGATCGTCGCCGACATCGGCGCGGGCACCGGCTACTTCCTGCCCCACCTCTCCCGCGCCGTCGGCGACGAGGGCCACGTCCTCGGCCTCGACGTCGAGCCCAACATGGTCCGCTACATGACCGAGCGCATCGGTCGCGACGGACTCACCAATGCCGAAGCGCGCGAGGTCCCGACCACCGAGCCGGGCCTCGAAGCGGCGTCCGTCGATCGCATCCTCATCGTCAATACCTGGCACCACATCTCGGACCGCGAGGCCTACGCCGCGAAGCTGATGGAGGCCCTCCGCCCCGGCGGCTTCGTGCTGGTCGTCGACTTCACCCAGGACGCGCCCCACGGCCCGCCCCCGGCGATGCGCCTGCCCCCCGAGACCGTCGCCCAGGAGCTCGAGGCCGCGGGCTTCACGACCACCACCGAGACCGACGCGCTTTCGATCCAGTACGTTGTCCGCGGCGCACGGCCGTAGCGGGAGATGGCGCAGCCCACCTCGCCGGGGCTAACTCCACCTCTGACAGTTTGCTCGACGCCGCGGGTTGGTGCCGCGGGTTTTGGATCCGCTCTCGGGAAGGTATGCTGGGCTCGAGCCTGATGTTCTCTTTCGGCAAGAAGCCCGAGCGTCGCGAACTCTCCACCTTCGAGGCGCTGATGGAGTTCTTTCGCGACTTGCCAACGAAGGAGCTGCGGTGTCGATTTGGGGGGGTCGACTTCGATGTCTCTCCAGAGGGGAGAACCCACCTCTTCGGGCCCAGGCTGTCGGATAGAGTTCCGGCACTCTCGCCGACAGCGCACTTCCTCGCAGCGGGCGCCAACCGGCATGGTGGACGGGCCGAGCCAACGGTTCCCTTTGCACGGCTCTTCTTCGAGAAGTCCGCTGCGGTCGACCTCATCGTGAGCCCACGGAACGAGCGGCTGACCGAGGATTTCTCGGGCTCCTACGAGGTCGACGCGCTCGCATCGCACTTGGCCGATGGGTTTCTCGGCGAATCTCTTCCGCGGCTGCTGACGAAACTCTGGCCGCGGTACCACATCGAGGTGCGTGACGAGTATCTCGACGTCAGCCCGTTGAACGAGGCACCCGAGGAGAGCGCACGGGTCATTCGGGATATCGTCGAGGTCATGAACGAGCCCCGGGAGCAAGACTCCCCCTTGTCGGCCGACGACCTGGTAGGCCTCGATTCGTTTTGCTTCCACTGCGGCCATCCGGTCGCGTCGTCGACGCTCACGTGCCCGAAGTGTAACGGCGATCTCGGAGAAGGCTGACGCACGACGCATCAGCAGGCACGCCTCCGGAGGCCCGGGTCAGCCGGGCTTGCGCAGGACCATCGTATAGCTGGTCCCGAAATAGGACGGCCCCTCTTCGACCACCTCGAGGCCCAGGCGACCGGCGAGGTCGTGAAGCTCATCGACGCTGCGAAAGGCCGGAGCCGAGCCGCCGGCCGAACGTACCAGCCGACCCGAGTTGACCGCCGCGATCACGGCGATGTCGTGAGCGGTCAACGGGGCACCGTTGCGCCAGGCGCTGACGGCGAGCTCTTCGATGAGGGCGCTCAGGCGCGCCCCATCGGTGCCGAGGCCGCGGAGAGGGTCGTTCAAATAGAAGACGCCGCCCGGGTTGAGGTCGTCGACGATCATGCGCAGCGCGCCCTCGCCCTCATCGCCGAGGGCATAGAGCACGTTGTTGAGCACATATCCGTCGGCGCCGCCGGCGATCGAGTCGACCTCGGTCAACGAGCCGGTGATGACCCGCGGTGAAGCCCCCGGGCCGCCGACGACGCTCATCTTGCCCTCGATGCGGGTGCGCTGAAATGCGCTGTACTCGAACGAGATGACGTCACGGTCCGGCGCGTTCCGCGCCATGAAAGCGCTGAAGTTCCCCGTCCCGGCCCCCGCGTCCACGATGACGCCACCCCGGGGCAGGACGCGATTCGCATGGCTCACCAGCGCTTGATACTCCTCGGCCCAAAGCAGCATGTTGTCATAGGAGCGAAAGTACGCGTCCCAGAGCGTGTCGTCGGCGACGCCACCGGAGGTGCCCAGATAGCGCTCCACCTCGGCGAAGAGGTCGCTCTGGTCGTCCATGGCGTCACGGACGATCTGGCGCACCTCGTCGGCGCTCTTCGGATTCGGCGAGCGCAGAACCCGAGACGCGAAGAGCGTCTCGCCCCCGTCCGTGGCCCGGCGGATCTGTCCCCCGTCGACCATGTCCCGTTGGAAGTCCCGCCACTGGCCCCGGGCCCGGGCCGAGTTCTCGACGAGGTCGCGCACCCGCTCGGTCGCGCTGAGGCCGCGCAGGCGGACTGCGTTCATCGCGAAGCGAACGCCGCTCACCAGCTCCCCAGCGGACAAGGTCCCGCCCACTAGAGCGTCCAGGATGAGGCCGTGGGCGTACTCTCGATCTGCCGCGATCGAAGCCGGGTCTCCGTCGCTCACCAGCAGAGCCTCGAGGTTATGGTTGGCCTGGCGAAGGACGGTGGCGCCGCGATAGCCGAGGTAGGCGGAGCCCCCGGTCGAAACGATCGCAGCTGCGAACCCCGTCGTAGCGGCGACGGCGCCGAGGGTTGTGCCGAGCACCGTGGTGCTGCCCCCGAGGACCAGGGCGCCCACGCCGGTCGCGAGGGCGATCACCCCGACGCCCACCGTCGTCCAGAGCACGACGCTATCCCAGAAGCGCGCGCTTTCGGCGTCGGCGAGGGCCTCCTCGGCTAGGCTGCAAGCCTCGAACATGTGGCGGGGTTCATCGGCGAGGACGGCGCCCAGGGCGGCGGTGTCGCCCACGAGCAAGCGCTTGGCCGCCTCCCGCGGATCACTCTCGTCGAGGGCAGTCTGGAGTTGGTCCAGGTAGGCGAGGGCCGCCGCGACGAGGTCCGCTTCATAAGCATCGAGGTCCGAATCACTCGGGGCATAGGAGAAATGAGTCCCGTAAGTGCAGAACCTCCGCTCGGCGGTCGGAGTCAGGAGGAGCACGTTCATCTGGCCCCATTTCTGGAGCTCGGTGCGACATGCGGCCTCGACGGTGTCGATGTGCACGGACTCGACGGTCCGCGGCGTGACATCGGCATCGATGGGCCCCGTGACCTCCCGGATGGCGTCGAGGACGCGGACCATGCCCTCGACGGTCTCGTGCCGAAGCTGGGTAATCGTGGCCTCGTCGATGGACTGGGCGACGGGCTCGACCCGTTCCCGGAGCCTGGCCTCGAGGGCATCTCGATGGCTATGGAGACCCGCCGGGAGCAGGGCGAGGACTGCGTAGATCTCGAGGGCGGGGTCGGCGCGAAGGGAGGCCGCCGCCCCGGGGACCAGGAGGGCGCGCAGACGCAAGAGGCTCGTCAGCGCCTGGGTCGTTCGCTCGATGGCCAGGGCATCGACGAGGTCGCGCGTATCGCCGCCGCGGTCGATCTGGTCCCAGACGTCTTCGACCGGCACCTCGAGAAGCTCGCGGATGCCGGTATCCGTATCGCCCTCCCAGTAGGTGATGGGCCCCCGGGAGACGGCTCCCTGGAGGATCGGCGGCGTCAATGGGCGGTCGGTCGGCAGGTCTCCGCAGAGCACCAAGGCCTCGGCCGCAATGGCCCGGCCGCGGACCACCTCGGAGAGCATGGGGATCACGACCTCGCGGAGCCGCGTCGTGGCGCTCGGCGAGAGCTCACCGATGGCCGCCCGGTCCATGAGCGCGATGGCGATCTCCTGGACCGGCTCGAAACGCGCGTCATCGCTCCGGCGCGCGCCGGTCTCGGCATACCAGTCGAGGGCGGTCAGAAGTGCTTCGACCTCGGCATCGCCGCGGACGTCGGAGGTCGCCCCCTTGTCGGTACCGCCGCCATCGGAGGTCGCGGCGCAGGCCGCCAACCAGAGGATACCGGAGACTAGGATGGCCGTTTGGAACTGCCTGCGCATGCGTTTCTCTCTCGTAGCTCCGCGGAACAGTCACCATACGCCGAGAAGCAGCGAAGTGCCCCTCTCGGAATCTCGCGCGACGCCACGGGCCCGACCGCCGGACCTCGACCGATCAACCGCAGATTGGGTTTCGGCGTAGAATCGCTGAGCGAGTGCGCCGCCATGCTGTCCGCCCCCAGCAAGTCCCTGTCGTCTGAGGAACGCGCGTTCCTGCAGTATCGCGTGGCGCGCTTTGGCCTCTTTGGCGCAGCCCTCAGCGCTCTCTTCTGGCTCTTCCGCCTCGGCGAGGCGCTCTTCTCGGTCGATCCGGGCCGGTGGATCTTCGAGGCGAGCTTTGGTCTCCACGGCCTAGCGTGGCTGAGCTTGTTCGGGATCTGGGCGCTCAATAGGAGCGGCGAGCGCTCCCGCGCGTTCATCAATGGCGTCGAGAGCGTCGGCATCGTCGGGGCGTGCATCGCCTACATCGCCATGGGCTCGTTCG
>QMMC01000038.1 GCA_003647065.1 Deltaproteobacteria bacterium
GTGCCGAACATGCCGTAGCCGTGGCCGACCATGCCCCCGGGGCTCAGCGTGCGGTAGTCGTCATGCTCGACCCGCATGTCCAAGGTGAGGGGATAGAAGGACCATCCTCGATAGAGGAGGGCTGCGGCGACCACCGCGAGGAGGATGACGAAGAGCCCGATCTTTCGAGTCGGTCGAAAGGACTTCGCCCCCCGTGTAACGCTGCCTTCCCTGCTCATGACGTCCGGAGATGGTGCCGGGACGCCTCGTGCTGTCAATGATGGAGTCTTGGGCGCCGTCTGGACGTTCCACTGCTATGTGACGCGACGTAACTTTTGGTAGTCGTCGGTCCCCCGTCCCAGGTCAGTCGATGGAAATGATGAACGCGATCAGGTCGTCGATCTGGCTGCAAGTCAGGTGGGAAACGCCCCCGTTGGTATCGACGCGGCCCTCGGATTCGTTGAAAGCCCGCTCGCCTTCCTCGAGGCAAGCGTGGCCCGGGGTGAGGACCGTCTCTCGGAGCGTCCGGGCGCGACCGTCGTGGAAGAATACGCCACGGCGGTCCCAGGTGCCGCGCAGGCTGTTGGCGTTGAAGAAGCCGTCTCGGGCCTCCTCGATGTACTTCGTCGAAACGTCCGGGTCGAGGTCGCGCCGGGGCCGATCGAAGCGTGCCATCGTGGTCACGCCCGTGAAGTTGTCGGGGCTCGCGAAGGAGGGAGGTGGGTGGCAGTTGGCGCAGCCGACGTCCGGCCTGAAGAAGAGCGCATGGCCGCGCTCGGCCTCCGGGGTGTCGTCCGGAAAGGGGCTCGGGAGCAGTCGCGTCTCGGCGACGAGGTAGTCCGCGACGTGAGCTGCCATCTCGTCGAAGCCCAAGTTCCGTTCCAGCATTTCATGGCTGACCTCTTGGAAGTACTCGTCCCGGAGGGAGACCTGGAGCGCGTACGAGGAGTCGTGGAAGTCGGGGCGAAAAGCCATGGCCTCCATCTCGACCGTGAAGTCCGTCTCCTCGAAGACACCTTCGATGAGCAGGGGCGCCGTGTCGTGGAGGTTCTTGATGACCATCGTCGCCCGGCGGCCGTAGGCCCGCACCAGGCCCACGCCCCAGCTCTTGCCATCGGAGTCCGCGTCGGGATGGCAGTGGGAGCACGATTGGTCTCCGTCGGACGAGTAGGCCGAGCTGTTGAAGAAGAGCTCGCCGATCTCGGCGCTGGTCGCCGGGAACGGGTTCGTGGTGTCGCCGACCTCGATGTCCGTACGCTCGCCCGAGCTGACGTCGAGGATCGAGACCGTCTCCCCCAGCATGTTCGCGACGACTAGGGTGCGGCCATCGGCATCGACCGCGACGCCGCGGGGGGCGAAGTCCGTCGCCCAGGTCTGCGGCATCTCCATGGTCGGGGGTGCCCCGGAGCCCATCTCGCCTTCCACGACCATTTCGGTCACCTCGAAGCTCGAGCCCATACTCACGAAGGCGCGCCCCGGCCCGGCGACGGCGATGCCGAAGGGCAGTGCCCCGACGACCTTCTGCAACTCCGGGTCGTGGTCTCCTTCGCGGTCGGCCTCGGAAACTTCGGCGGTGTCCGAGGTGTAGCGCACGGCGACGAGGTCGTACTCGGTGTCGATGAAGGCGACTTCGTTTTGGATGTCGGCGAAGCCACGGCCGCAGGTGGTGTCCGTGATGTGGGCGAAGATGCCGTCCCCTTCTTCACCGGGGTAGTCCGCGTCCGAAGGGCAGGGCAGGCCGCTCGTGCCGTTGAGGGTCGTGGCGACGATCCAGCCGCCCATGCTCGCCACGTCGAAGACGGGAGCGTTCAGGGGGATGAACCCGAGCTCCTCCATCGAGTCCATGTCGAAGACCCGGAGGCCGAGGCCCCCGGCATCGGCGACATAAATCTTGCCGGCGGTCTCGGCGATGCCGATGGCACCGGGATTGACCCCGGCGGGCACGTTGTCGTGGCGGGTTGCGGTCAAGCCCATCTCCGACACCCGGACTTCCCAGCGCTCGACCTCGTCGGTGGCGCGGTTGCTCACGTACATGCGGCGTCCGTCCGAGGAGAACGCCAGATTCTCGGCGTAGTGGCCCACGCGAAGCTGGCCCGTCACCTCTTGGGTGGCGAGGTCGATCACCGCGGCCATCGGCGACAGATGGCTGAGGACCACGGCGTAGTCGTTCTGGGGTCGGATGCCCACGGCGACCGGCCGCGCCCCGACGGTCAGGCGCCGAACCAGGCGGCGCCCCGGCACGTCGATCACGACCACCTCGTGGCCCGGACTCACCTCGCTCCCCCGGAGGGTGACCAGCGCGACCTCGCCGTCCGGAGACATGGCGACGGCGTAGGGGTGCGCCCGGTCAGGCTGGGCCGGTAGGTCGATGTTGGTATTGTCCGTGACCGGCGCGAGGTTTTCCCACCGGGCTTCGTAGACGGGTCCCTCGCTCGGCGGGGCCTCCGGCGTGGCGGTGCAACCCCCGGCGATGAGGCCCGGGACCGCGATGAGCAGAGGGCAGAGGAAACGACCAATTGTGTTTTGGGGGAGGCTCATCTCAAAACTCCGGCAGCACGGGGGTGGTGCGGGGACCGATGCCCACGAAGCTGGCGCCGAGGTCCATCCAGCGGAAGAGGGTTTCTGCTTCGACCAGGCTCAACCTGTCGGGGCCTCGGCAGCCCCCCGAGTCGAAGTCCCGGGGCGCCTCGAGGTCCTCTCCGACCAGCACCTCGGCGAGGTAGCTGGTCCGCGCGCTCATCGACTCGGGGTCGACGTAGCCGAACCCGTTCCGCGAGAAGCTTCCGGTGTCCGTGAGCGCTTCGTAGGCCCCGGAGAAGCCGTCGGAACCCAGTCGGTCGCGGAGGTCCGGGGACCGGTCGCCGTCGTGGCACTCGACACACTTCGCGTCGAAGATCGGCTGTACGTCCCGCAGGAAGTCGACCTCCATGCGATCGCCGGGTTCGATGCCCTGGGGCACCGGGGCGATGTCCGTGTCCGTCGCCTGGTCGTAGTTCGCCAGGACCCGGGACGCCTGGGTGAGGACGTCGGGGACCCCGACCGTTTCGCTCGGCGCCCCGCTCGTGGAGCCGTGGCAGCCGCCGCACCGGCCGTTCCAAACCTCTCGACGGGTGACGTTCCTGAGGTGTTCGCCGGGCAGCACGAATACCCACAGGTTGTGAGTGAAGGTCGTCATTCGGTTGCGCCCGAGGGCTTGCACGTAGAACGGGACCGCCGCGGGCAGCTCGACGTTGAACGACTGGTCGCCCGCCGTGGGCATCTCACCGATGATCCGGCGCATGCCGTGGCTTCCCCGACCGACGCGGTTGACGCTCGTATCGGGCCAGTCTGGATAGTCTTCCGGGGTGAGGGGGACCTGCTCGACGAAGCGCACGAGCTCGATCTCCTCGGCGGTCTCATCGAAGGTCTTGCCGTTCGAGGGGCTGTCTTCGTTGGCGACGGTTAGCATCACCGCCATGTCGAAGTTCAAGAGTTCGCCATAGGGCATGCCGGCGGTGAGGTGCTCGTAGGGGTCTCCGATCTCTTCGCGACGCCGAACCATGATCGGCGTCGGGTCGGTCTCGATCTTTCCGCGTACGTCGACCAATCGCTCCCGCGAGTCGATCACGACCCGGTTGTCCGAACGCTCGCGGAGGGTCAGCCGGTAGAGCGCCGTGTCGGGAGCGGCTTCCGGGTCGGTGTGGTCGATGACGTTCGGGTCGAAGCTCACGACGACCGTGCCATCGGGCATGGCCTGGGGGTCGCGGTAGTAGCCGTCCGTCGAGACTCCCCGGTGGCCGGCCTCTTCGCCCAGGGTGTCGAGGCGCACCAGGGATTCCACGTAGCTCACCACCGAAGGCTCGCCGCCGTCGGTGATGGGCGGTCCGAGGTTGCGGTCGATGAGCCCGAGGGCCCCGCCCTCCCAGAGGCTCGACTCGTCCATCAGGATCAGCACTTCACGGTCGTCCGGGAAAGCCGAGACCGCGGTGAAGATCTGGTAGTCCGGGTGCTGGGTTCCGAAGTGCGGGTGATAGTCGGCGCGGAAGTCCGGCGGCACCCGCATGAGCGGGGCGTGGCGTCGGTCGCCGACGCCGCGGACCGCGGTGAACGTGAGGTCGAGGGTGCGCTGCTCCGGCTGCACTCCTGCCTTGTGAAAGGCGCGCCAGGCCGGCGCGAACTCGTTGTCGGCCGAGAAGGTCATCTGTACGATCCCCGACCCGTCGGTGTCGATGCGGTGGATGTTCGACAAGGGGTGGCGGCCGCTGTCGGCCATGACTCCCCCCCGCGTCGACACGAAGTAGAGCCGGTCGTCGGGGCCCCAGACGGGCTCGACATTCGCCACCTTGATGCCGCTCGGGAGCGTCCCGGTATCTCGGGTGACCTGGGTCAGACCCGACCCGTCCACGTTCATGACGTAGAGGTTCAGGCAGTCGTTCTCCGTCTTCCGCATGGCGAAGGCGACGCGATTGCCGTCGTACGACACGGACGGGTCGCGGATGTCGGCGCTCTCCGAGTGGTGATCGGCGGTCAGGTTCCGAAGGTCGCCCCCTGGAGTCGCCGGGATTAGCGAGTAGATGTCGCCGCCGGGCTGCCAGGCGGTGATGTCGTAGAGCTCTCGCGGGGTGGCATCGGTCGCGGCGAAGACGATGCCGGTCGGTGTGCCGGTGTCTCCGGCTCCCAGCTCGGTGCGGACGGCCGCCATGAAGTCGAGGAGCGGCGCGAGGTCGGGGTCGTTGCGCTCGAAGAAGGCGTTGCCGCCGCGATGGAAGATGCCGCCGTCCTCGACCGGAATGATCTTGCGCACGAGGCGCGCCATCAGCGGGTCCGGCGTGTCGAAGTTCATGTGGAAGACGACCTTCTTGTAGTTCTTCATGGTCGCGCCATCGTCGAACTCGCCGAGCATCCCGGGGTCGAAGATGAGGCTGTTGGACGCGCCGGAGCCGTGGCAGTTGGTGATCATGCAGCCGCGCTGGGCGAGGAGCGGTTGGACCTCGTCGGCGTAGCGCTGGGCGAGGTCGGGGAGGGGGGTGGTGTCCGTCGGGCGCTCACCCTCGGCCCAGGTCATCAGCGCCTCGAGGTCCGAGTCCTCCATGGTGTCGAACTGCACGGCGCCCCGATGGGGGAGTCCGCCGAGGGACTCGTCGAGGGGCTTCCGAATGAGCTCGGCGAAGAGCGGCCCTGCCGCAGAGAGCTTGTCCCGGGCGCGGTCGAAGGCGGTCTGAATGCGCTCCTCGCCGCTGATGTGGCCGTCTGCATCGACCGGGAACGCGAAGTACTCGGGGTTGAGTTCGGCGAAGGCCGCGTCGTCGGCGCCGTGGCATGCGGTGCTCGAGCAGCTCTCTTCGAAGATGGGGATGATCACCTCGGTGAACGTATCGGTGGGCTGGTCGACGGGTCGTCCGGTCACGTCCTCTGTCCCGGTGCAGCCGACGGTCCACGCCCCGAGTCCGAAGACGAGCGACGTTGCGACTACGTGAAGAATCACCGCTCTCACCACTCACCTCGGTTGTCTGAGTTTTCGGTGCACTCGTAGCGAATCTCCGAGTACGGCCCGTCGCCGGGCTCCATGCAGTTGATCCAGCTCATCAGTGCGTACATCTCGTCGCGGGAAAGTGGCGGGTTGACCTCGGTCGGGTTGTCCGCGTTGGCCGCGAGGGGCATGCGGACCCGAGCGGTCCCGTGCCCCAGGAGCCTCATCACGAGGTAGCTGGCGCGCGCATCCCCCGCCGACACCAGGGCCCCCGAGCCGTCCCCGTAGGCGTCGTCGAGGTTCTCGTCCCCCTGCCGAATCGCGTTCGCGAGGGGGATGTCGTCTTCGTCGGTGATGCGGACCCACTGGCCACCGCTGTCGGTGTCGGCCGAGTTTCCGTTGCCCAGAGCCGGCAACTCCGTGCCTCCCCGGACGATGACGAAGTCGCCGCCTTCTTGGCCCTCGGGGACCGGGCGGTCGATGCGGAGTTCGTAGTGGTCGAACTCTTCGTCCGAGTTGGTCACCAAGATCACGGCGCCGATGGTGGCGGTGAAGCCCTCGTTGTTGCCGTTGGTGATGCGCACCTCGTCACCGATAGTCTCGCAGAGGCCATCGAGCTCGGTGCGCTCGCCGATCCCCTGGTTGCACCCGAGGCCGACCAGGTTCCAGAGGTTGCCCTCGCTGGACAGGTCCGGGAAGTCCTCGCTGTTGTGGCATTCGTTGACCTCCGAGGCGCAGCCCGGAGCGATCACGAGACGCATCAGGTCGGTGGTGGTGACGAAGCGTCCTTGGGCGCGGTCCACATCGAGGTCACCCGGCGGGGGGGCCGTCGGCAAGGCGGGGCGTCCTGCGTCGGTCGTGGGTTCCGGCTCGGAGGTCGCCGAGTCGCCCTCGGCCCCTTGAATGCCTTGGACGTAGCCCGTGCAGGAGGCGCTGAGCAGAAGGGGAAGGAAGGCCAGGGCCGCGGTCCATTGGGGGATGATGGACATCAGCTCAAGTCCTCCGTGAGAGGAGGCGCGTCCTCGGGCATGTAGAGTGTCGGGGGGATGCCGAGCACGTCGAGGGCCGTCGCCAGCACCTGGCGCGTCGTATAGATCGGTGAGCCCGCGGCAGGAGAGCCGCCGTTGGTGATCTCGCCGAGGACCTGGCCGCCGGCCAGGCCGCCTCCGATGATCGGGATGCACTGGAAGGCGGTCTTGTCCTCGCGGCTCCGGTGGTCCGAGCCGCGGTCGCTGTTGAACCCCGTGCCGTTGCTCCAGTTACCGCGGCCGAAGTCCGAGAGCACCGTGATGACCGTGGTGTCCAGCAGGGACCGGCCCGGTTCGAGGGGGCTCTCGATCTGGGAGAGTTCGCCGATGAGGCCTGCGATGACGCCTCCGACCTCGTTGGCCCGGCCCGGGAGCCGGCTCTCTTCGTTCGAGTGCATGTCCCAGTTGCCGGTCGAGATGGTGATGCCTCCGCAGCCGAGCTGGCGCAGGCGCACGGCGAGCATCGCCGCGGCCCCGAGGTTCCGGCCATTGTCGGCGACGTTGAAGCTGCCCCGGAGGCCCCCGTTGCGCACCGGTGAGCCATCGAGATACCGCCCCATCGACGCGTCGGCTCGGATGTCCAAGGCGTCGTTGTCGAACTGCTGGGCGATCTCGATCGCCCGGCGCTGGTAGAAGGGGATGTCGGCGGGGGCGTCGTAGGGCGTGGCGCGGAGGAAGCGGTCCTGAAGCGTGTTCCGCAGTGAGTCGAGGCGCAGCTTCTCGTCCTCGGAGACCGCCGAGTCGACGAGGGAAGCGGAGATTTCGTTCACGTCCAGCGCCGTATTGATCTTCACCGGGGAGAAGGTGCTCGAGATCTCACTGCCAATCGCCGTCGTCGGCGTGTCGTTGCCGATGTTGACGCAGGGCACGTCGCGGAAGGCGAAGGCGTGGTTGAGGATGGAGAGGATGCCCGGCTTGCCCTCTTCGGGAGTGTATCCAGTGCAGGCGACCGAGCGCCCGGTGGCGTGACTGCCCGACCGATTGTGGTGCGCCACGGTCGTGACGAGGTTGATGTGGCGATTGATCTCCGGGTCATCGAGGCCGCTGCCTTCCATGACGGATGACATGGGCACCGGCAGGCCGGAGATCTGCCCGAAGGGGTTGGCTCCCGACCCGACCATGCCGTTGAAGACCGCCTGGGTGCGCGCGCCGCCGTTGAGCACGATGAAGATGGCGCCGCCGGAGGCACCGGCGATGCCCGACGCGGCATGAGCGCGACTGAGCAGGCCGAAGGGCCCGGAGACCGTCCCGAGGGCGCCGACGCCGGCGCCGGCGGCGGCGAGTCGGAGGAAGTTGCGGCGATTCAATGGTGACATCGTTTGGGGCTCCGGGCTCAGTAGAAGAGGAAACGGTTGGTGGCGAGCAGCGCGCGGCAGTGGCCTCGACCTGCGCTTTCGAGGGCGCTCATGTCGGAGCGCTCGGGGTCCTCGAGGTGCCCCTCGAAGTAGACGCTGGAGAGTTCGAGTTCCTCGTCCGTGGGCAGTGCGCCGAAGGCGGCGCGGTATTGGTGCCGGAGGACGTCGACGGCGGTGGTGGTCTCGGGCGCTTCGTTCCCGGGGAACATGCCGAAGGCCTCCGTGTCATTGCACGCCTCGATGACCGCGCGCTCGAGCTGCAGCACGAACCCCGTATTGACGAAGCCGGTTCGTCCGAGGGGGATGCGGTGCTCCATGCAGCCCCCGAGCTGCCGACAGTGACGGTAGTACCGGCCCTCTGCATTGCCCGAGTCGAAGAATGCCTCGGAGGTCGGCTCCGGGGTCGTGTAGTCCCAGCCGCCGAAGTCGTGGCCGGTGAAGACGCCGATGGAGAAGAGGGCGTTCTCGCCGTTCATGATCTTCATCGGACCGTAGTAGAACCGGAGCGTTCGGTCCGATGAGGCCCGGGTGTCGGTGTCGTCGTCGTAGGACGGGGTGGGCGCCGTGGGGTCCGGTGTGGCGTCGGGGCCAGCGGCCGGGAGCGGTGAAGTGCAGGCGACGAGGGCCGCGAGCCCGAGCATGTAAAGACGGGTGCTCATCGGTACATCATCTCCTGCGTGTAAACCGACGACGTGGCGATCTCTCGGATCAGCCAGTTGACGTCGTGGTCGTGGGCGACGAAGCCTCGGACGAGGACCCGCCGGATTTCCGGGTAATCCACCCCGGGCAATGGCTCACCGAGGAAGCGCTCCCAGTAGCGATTGACCGTGGCCTCGAGGAAGAGGTCCGAGCCCACCATGAGCTCGATGACGTCTTCGGGGGTGTCGCCTTCGGTGCCCCACATCGTCGCCGAGCAGAGCGCCCGTCCCGAGGTGCAGCGCGAGGCATCGTAGTCGTAGACGTGATAGTCGGGGTTCGACTCGGCCGCCGAGGCGCGGATGCTGCGGTCGCGCAACGCCCAGCCGTTCCACATGTTGCCGACGGGTACCTCGTTTGCCAGGGAGTCGCGCCCGAGAAAGAGGAAGAACGAGGCGTTGGCTCGGTCGGCGCCGGAGGGGAAACGGTTCAGGAACATCTGCGACTGGAGCGCCCAGCGGCTGAATCCCGCGTAGCTCGCGTCGTTTGCGTAGACGTCGCGGAGTTCGTCGCGGAACTCCCGGATGTGCCCGACCTGAGAGAACTGGGTCGAGTTGGAGAAGAGGAAGTGGTCGGCGTCCTTGAGGAGGTTGATCCAAACGTAGGGCCGCTCCCCATCCGTATGGGCCATGGGGCCCTTGGCGGCGAAGTGGTCGAACATCTCCCCGGCCGTGCGTCCCTCACAGGCGTCGAGGTCCCGGAGGCTCGGAATCACCCCGGTCAGGTCGATCGCGTATCGACGGCAGAGTTGACTGTCCGGGGCGAGCTGGGGCTCGGCGCCGCGTTCGGCCATATAGGAGCGAACCAAGCCGTCCAGGGTCTGGTCTCCCTGGGCGCCCGCGGTGGCGCCGACGGCTCCGGCGATGACCGTGGCGATCATCAACATCGACCCGCGTGGCAAGCGTCGTTGGAGCTTCATCGAGTACCTCTGGGCGGATGGGTGTGGGGTTGGGTCATTTTTGTTGATGTCGATCAATCGCGGGTTTCGGTTCAGCTTCACTTGCAGTTCATTCGCAGCTTTCGTGCCATGGGCAGCGAGCTCGATCTGAGGGCGCAAAGCGGGCTGATCGACGCTAGTGGGGGGGACAGGCCTCGGAACGGGGGATGCGCTAGACCCCATCGCGTGTTCCGCGCTGAGGTCGGCGAGGCCACCTGACGCGCTGTGAGTTGATCGACGACAATCGTTTCCCCATAAAGGAATCAGATCGACGCCGGCATGTGAGTTGCACGGACAGCGACTCACCATGATTTTCCCCCGCCATGCTCTCGCTCTCACGGCAGCCACGATGCTCACGGCCGGCTGCAATCCCGCCGTCATCAGCGGATGGACGGCCGACGGCACCAACCCGAAGTCCGGTGAAGATTCATCCGTGCCTTTCAGCGGCGACGACAGCGGCATGGCGATGGACGACCCCGACGAGCCCGAGGCGGTCGTCTTCCGCCCCGACATCCAGCAGGACCTCGAGGACGAGGGCTGCCTCACTTGTCACCAGCGTGCGGGTACTCCGATGCAGGTCACGCCCGAGCCCGGGTCCGACGGGGAGTGGCGTGACAACTACGATGAAGTGGTCGCGCGAGCGGGTTCCTCGAGCGCGAGCCTGCTCATCGACAAGGCCATCGGCGCCGGCGGCCACGGTGCCTTCCTAGATGCGGGAAGCCCGGTCCTCGCCCGTTGGCGGGCGTGGATCTCCGGGGGCACGATGTATGAAGAAGAGCCCACGGAGGATCCCCCTCCGGCATCCCCCGACTCCGGCGTGCCCGAGGAAGACGCGGGCACCATGCCTCCGCCGACGGGGGACGACCCCCTCGTCTATACGACGGACATCGCGCCGATCATCGAGTCGAACGGTTGTACTCGCTGCCACGGGACCTCCGGGAGCTACGACTTGTCCACCTTCTCCGATGTGATGGGCTCTGGCTCGGACGACGTGCCCAACGTCATCGCAGGAGACGAGGATTCGGTCCTCATCGACTACTGCCGCAACGGCCATCAGGGCATCGGCTACCGGGACGCGCTCACCATCATGGAGTGGGTCGTCGACTGGGGAGCCCGTCAAGAATGACCGCCGACTCGAATCATCCTGGAGACTCGATCATGAATCGCGGAATTTCCTCCTGGCTCCTGGCTCTCTGCCTCGCGGCGGTCTCGGTGGTCGCCTGGGCTCCCACCGGTGCGCGAGCCGACGCCCCCCAAGCCAAGGTGCTCTTCGTATCGGCACCCAGCCTGCCGACGGCGCTGCGTCAATCAGTGCCGCGGGTCTTCTCCCGGGAGACGCGGCTCGTGAGCACGAGCTCGTACGTCACCGAGTCGCGCAGGAGGAACCTCTCGCCCGCGAACGGCCGCGCCATCCGGCAGGTCGGGGTCCACCAGGGTGCCCACGTGATCGCGGTCGCGGGCTACGGTGGTCGTGGGCGCAACCGGGTCCTGCGCCTGCGCTACTACCACGGCGGCAGCGGCGTTGAACTCCGCACGCGGACCCATCGCATGCGTGGGCAGACCATCACCCCGACGCTGCGGTCGGCCATCTTGGCGGACGTGCGATTCGTCGTCTCCAGCGTCCGCAATGGTGGCGACGGCGAAAGCGAACGGGAACCCCGGTCGCGGGAGCTCGAAGAGGAACTCGACGACGAGTCACCCGAAGAGCCAGACGTCCAGGAAGGGCCCGCGGGCGCTCCCGAAGAGAGTTCTCGTGCCGCCGCGAACATGACGCGGGACTGGGGCTTCGACATCACCGCCGGCTTTGGCTTCGGCCACCGGACGAGCGCCGTGCCGGTGGAGACCGGCGAGGGGCGCTTCGATTCGTCGCCGTTCGCGGCCGTCTACGCTGGCCTCGACATCTGGCTTCATCCGCTGGACGATAGCTCGTTCCGGCTGGGCCTCAGCACGAGGTACTACTCGTCGGTGGGTCTCTCCGCCCAGGAGGTCCTCGCGGACGGGACGGTCGTAGCTGTCGATAGCCACGCCCATGACCTTTCGATTGGTGTGAGCGCGGATTTCGCGTTCACCGACGGCGCGCGCGCTCTGCGCATGAATGCCGAGCTCGGTTGGTACTTCCGCATGCTCGATGCCGACGTCTCCCTGTCGATGCCCTCCTACCGGCTGTCCGGTCCCCAGCTGCGTTTGGGGTTCTTCCTCCCGCTCGGAGAAAGCGTACCCCTGATCCTCGGCGTCACACCCGAGCTCGGCCTAGTCACTTCGGTGAGTGAAGAGGTCGCCCAGGCCGGCGCCATCACCGACGGGTTCATCGTCGGCTTCGAGGCTCAGGTACGGTACGATTTCATCACGGAGCTCTCCGCCGACATCGTCTATCGCGAGTCCCACGCGATCCTCTCGAGCGATCGGGAGGGCACCATGAACGATGTCGAGCGTTTCGGCGCCCTGCGGCTGACGTACCGGCCCTGAGAGGACCGGACGCTCAATACCCGATTCCCAGCAGGCGACTTTGACGCTAGGTTCCGCCGGTGATCACCGTAGTAATCGTCGCTGGCCTCGTTGGAATCGCGCTGCTGCTCTCTTTTGCGTGGCGGAGCCTCGAAGGCGCAAAGGAAGAGGAGGCGGTCGACTCCCTCGCGGACATGGCGGCCATGGGCGACGTCATTCCTCCGAGCCTGCACCCGATCATCGACACGAGTCGTTGTGTAGGCTCCGGGGCCTGCGTCCGGGCGTGCCCCGAGCACGACGTGATCGCCATGGTCGGGGGACAGGCGAGGTTGATCAATCCGTTGGGCTGCGTGGGTCACGGGGCGTGCGCCGTCGCCTGCGGCTTCGAGGCGATCTCGCTGGTGTTCGGGACGGCTGAGCGCGGTCTCGAGCTGCCCCAGGTGGACCGACATTTTCAGACGAACCAGTCGGGCGTCTACATCGTCGGCGAGCTCGGGGGCATGGGCCTGATCCGCAACGCCGTGAGCCAGGGTGCCCAGGCCGCCACGCACATCGCCGCCGGTGAGCGTCGCGCCCCCGGCGGCGGCGCCGACGTCCTCGACGTCATCGTCGTCGGGGCCGGCCCTGCGGGCATCAGCGCCACCCTCGGCGCGCTGGACGCCGGCCTCCGGGTAGCGTTGATCGAGCGCGAAGGGCTCGGGGGCACCATCCTCCATTACCCGCGGGCCAAGGTGGTGATGACCGGCGCCCTCGAGTTCCCGAAGTACGGGACCGTCAAGAAGCGCACCATGAGCAAGGAGGCCCTCGTCGAGCTCTGGGAGGACATCCGAGCCAAGACCGACCTCCCGCTCATCACCGGTGAACTCGTGGAGTCGCTGACCGACGCCGGCGATGGGACCTGGATCGTGCGCTCGAACGCCGGTGAGCGCCGCGCGGCGAATGTTGTTCTGGCTCTCGGTCGCCGAGGCTCACCGCGAAAGCTCGGGGCACCCGGAGAGAACCTCAAGAAGGTCAACTACGGTTTGCTCGAACCCGAGGTGTTCAAGGACCAGCACGTGCTCGTCGTTGGCGGCGGCAACAGCGCGGTCGAGTCTGCCATTGCCCTTGCCGACCTCGGCGGGTGCGCGTCGGTCGGCATCAGCTACCGGCGGACGGAGTTCGCTCGGTGCCGTGGAGACAACAAGCGGCGCATCGCCGAGCTCATGGCCGAGGGGCGAGTGCGCGGGTACCTGCCAACCAACGTCGTCCGTGCCGACGAGACCGCGGTCTCCCTGAAATCCGAGGACGGCAGCGTCGAGACCATCGAAAACGACGCGATCATCGTTCAGATCGGCGGCACCAGCCCCGCGAAGCTCCTCGAGAGCTTCGGGATCCGCATGGTCACGAAGTACGGCGAGGCGTAGGGCTCAGAGAGGGCAGCTGCCGCCGGCCAGGCAGATGGTGACGCCGCCGTATCCGCAGCACGGGCTCCCGTCGCAAGCGCCGCAGGGGCACGAGGAGCACTCCGAGTAGCCTTGGTAGTCGGTGCACGTGCCCGAGGTACACACCTGACTGGGGCTGCAGGGGTCGTCGCAGGCGCCGCAGTGGCGCGGGTCGTTGTCGATGTCGATGCACGAGTCGCTGCAGTCGGTCTGTCCGGTATTGCACCGGTCCTCGCAGCTTCCTCCGCGGCAGGTGATCTCCGAGCCGGAGTCGCAGGCGTTGCCTTCCGCCCCGCAGTGCAGCGGGTCCCGCTCGAGGTCGGTGCAGACGCCGGTCGTGAGCTCTGTCATGCCGGGGCGGCACTCGCAGCTGCCTCCGGTGCAGTACTCGGTTATTTCACAGGTATTGCCGACAGTGCCGCAGTTGCGCGGGTCGACCTGGAGGTCGACCGTGCCCGAGTCGGTCAGGCCGGTGTCCGTCGTGCCGGAGTCCACCGTGCCGGAATCCACCCGTCCGGAATCGGTCACCGAGGAGTCCCCCGGTGCAGAGTCCATCCCGGAGTCCATCCCGGAGTCCGTGGGCGGCGCGTCGGTCGCGGCATCCATCGCGGCATCGGGCGTGCCCGCGTCATCGCTCAGACACCGCCCGGCGGAGCACTCGCTGGGTGGGCATTCGGCCGACTCGGTCACCGGGTTCAAGGTCACGATGATGGGCTCCATGCTCGGGAGCGTCGCCTCGACGCAGCCCGCCACGAACCAGTTGCAGTTTTCGTCCCGGGCGCGGCCGGCGAATCCGTATTGGCCCGTGCCCAGGTTCGGGGGCATCTCTACCGAGCCCCCGGGGACGAGGGGGACCTCGGTCCAGTAAATATCAGCCCCGTCGCAGCCCCCTTCGAGGATGGAGGCTTCGACGAAACGGGCCCGTACTCGGTCCGCGTCGGACGCGAAGCGCACGCCCCATTCGAGGCCGTTGGGGTCTCCCTCGCAGGCGACCAGCGCCAAGAGCGGCAAGAGGGACAGGACCAAGAACATCTGTCTGGGAAGAGACATGAAGATTCTAGTTACTACCGTCGGGATGGCAGTCCAGACAGAAGTTCGGGGGGGCGTCGCCGCGGGGATAGTCACCCTCTTCGCGATGCTTCTCGTCCATGCGCGCCCGGGTATGCTCCCCCGTGTGGCAGCCGACGCAGTCGGTGTTCGCACCGCCAGCGCTGGAGCCGAGGCTGGGGTCGTGGCAGTCGAGGCACTCGAAGCCCTCATGGGCCCCTCTGCCGATCGGGAAGGCCCCTTCGGGGTGGGCCGCTTCGAGGGCCGGGGTCCACGCGTCCGTCGTATGGCAGGTATTGCAGGTGGTCGGGAAGGTGTCGTGACCGGGGTAGGGGCTGTTGTCGTAGTCCGTCTGGTGGCACCCGACGCAATCCCGCGGGGTGCCGGCATAGACCGGCGGGGTGCCCCCGTGGCAATCGCCGCACGGCACGACGACGTGGGCGCCGTCGAGGAGCCACGGGTGATCGAAGATGGAGGGCTGCCACCCGGCGTCGTCGTGGCAACTCGCGCAGTCGGTCGGGTAGCCCGCGTGGGGAGGCATCGTGGCCGCGTCGTAGTCCGTCTGGTGGCACCCAACGCACTCGAGGGGCGTATCCCCGGGGCGGAAGCCGACGGTATGGCAGTCGGTGCACGGGACCTCGGCGTGGCGGTTCTGGAGGACGAACCAATCGTGGACGATGGCCACGGCCGGGATCCAAGCGGTCTGTGTGTGGCAGTCGCCGCAGGTCTCCGGGAAGAGGCCGCCATGGGGGGGCAACGTCGTGGCCTCGTACTCGGCGAGGTGGCAGACGGCGCACTCCTCCTGGCTCACCTGGATGGCTCCGTGGCGCTCTTCCTGGCAGGCGACCCCCGCGGTCGCTGCGGTGATGAACACCCCGACGACGACCCAATTCCATGCTTTTCGCGTCATCCGGTGCCCTTCAGTCTATCCCCAAACCCCTGAGTCGTCCGAGGTATCCTTCCTGCTCATGTTTCCTGACCACCGCCTCGACTTTCCCGCGACCCATCGCAACGCCGCTGCAATATTCGACGTTCTTCGCCGCGTTCTTCCGCGGGAGGGCCTCGTCCTGGAGATCGGAAGCGGAAGCGGGCAGCACGGGGCCGAATTTGCTCGGCAATTGCCGGCGCACCGTTGGCAGCCGAGCGACCCCGACCCCGAGCACGTGCAGAGCATCGACGCGTGGCGCGCCCACCACGGCGGCCTGGGGAATCTCCTGCCTGCGCTTTGCCTCGACGTGACCCAACGGCCCTGGGCCGTCGAAAGTGCGGACGCGGTCATCTGCTGCAATGTAGTCCACATTGCCCCCTGGGAGGTGGCCCTGGCCCTCTTCGGAGGGGCCGGGGAGGTCTTGCCGGAGGGGGGGCTGCTCTATCTCTATGGGCCCTTCCTGCGCGAAGAGGTGCCGACCACGGCGAGCAACCTGCGCTTCGACGCGAGCCTCCGGGACCGGGATCCGCGGTGGGGCGTCCGGGGCCTCTGCGACGTGCGTGAGGCGGCCGGCGAGGAGGGCTTCGACTTCGTCGAGTTCGTCGAGATGCCGGCGAACAACTTGTCGGTGATCTTTCGTAAGCGAGCTGGCTCGTCATGAGGGCGGCGTTCGTCGCCGGAGGGTTGGCGTCTCTCGTGCTCTTGCTCTTGCTCGGGGCATGCGGCGACGACTCGGCTCCTCCGCGCCAGGAAACGGCGCCGGCCCCGGAGCCCGAGGTCGTCGCGCCGGAGGTACCCCCCGAGCCCGTCGGCGATCCACTCCCCGAGCGGGCCGCCTCCGTGGGCGTAGGTGGCGTGCACATCTGCGACCTCGACGCGAGCGGCGTGGTGCGCTGCTGGGGCGGAAATCAGTTCGGTCAGATCGGCGACGAGGCTGTCGGGTACGACTACAACGCGCACCGGAGTCTTCCGGCGCCGGTGGCGGGGATTGACGACGCCCGTGCCCTCTATGTCGGGAATTTTCACAGCTGCGTGCTCGGCGATGAGCACGCCGTCGCTTGCTGGGGTCACGACGGCTTTGGGCAGCTCGGCGGCACGACCCGCGCAGACGTCCCGACCCCGCGGGTGGTCGACGGGATGGATCACCCCGTGGAGGTCGCCCTCGGGCGCCAGCACACCTGCGCCCGGCTCAGAGACCGCACGGTGGTCTGCCTCGGGGACAACGGCTGGGGGCAGCTCGGCGACGGAACCCTCGACCCTCGGACCGGGCCCGTGGCCGTCCAAGGCCTCGAAGATGTGACCGCCATCAGCGCCGGCCGCGATCACACCTGTGCCCTCACGGCGACCGGCGGCGTGTCGTGCTGGGGCGCGGCCGTGGACGGACAGCTCGGGGCTGCGACGGCGAATCGTTCGTCGTCGGGAGCGCCCGTCGCCATCGAGGAGGTCCCGGCGGATGTCTCCGCCATCTCCGCCGGCGGGTTGCACAGCTGCCTGCTCGCGGATGGCGTCGTGTACTGCTGGGGCGCCAACGACGCCCACCAGATGGGCAATGCCCGGGGCGGCGAGCAGGACGACCGGGCGCTTCGTCCGGTGCGGGTTCTCGACATCGATGGCATTCAACAAATCGCCGCTGGCGGCCGGCATACCTGCGCCCTCGCGGCGGATGGCCAGGTCTTCTGCTGGGGGGCCAACCACTTTGGTCAGCTCGGCGACGGGTCGACCCAGGGACGAGACCGCCCGGCGCTCGTGCGCGGCCTCGAGGGTGCCGTGCAGATTAGCGCCGGCACCCGGCAGACCTGCGCCCGTCGCGGTGACGGGTCCACGGTGTGCTGGGGCGCGAACCGCCTCGGCCAGCTCGGGGATGGGACTGAAGACAGGAGCCTCGTCGGGGTCATCGTCGGCGGCGGGGGAGCCATCGCCGAACCCGACGAAGAAGAGCGCCCTCGCCGGCGCCATGGCGGCATGCGCAACGGCATGGGCATGGCCGTCTCTCCGGCGATGGTCGCCCCGACGACGGCCGACCCCGAGGTCCCGGACGTGGCGGCCGGGGGCCCGGAGACCGCTCCGTAAATCACGGCCGTGCACCGTGACCCGAGTTGATGCACCATCGGCCACATGTTCACCGGAATCGTCGAAGAAATCGGAACCGTCGCCTCCGTCGAAACGCGGGAGGGCGCGACGCGCCTCGACCTCTCGTGCTCCGGGGTCCTCGAAGGAGTTCAGGTCGGGGACAGCATCGGCGTGTGCGGGGTGTGCCTGACCGTGACCGAGTTCACTGCGGGAACCTTCGCCTGCGAAGCCGTCCCGGAGACCCTCCGCTGCACCAACCTCGGGCGCTTGCGGAAGGGTGACCGCGTCAACCTCGAGCGCGCCGTCACCGAAGGCCGGCCCTTCGGCGGCCACTACGTCCAGGGGCACGTCGACGACATCGCCGAGGTGGTCGAGATCACCCCCGACGGCGAGGCCTTCACTTATCGCTTCCGTGTGACCCCTGGGTTCACCCGGTACCTCGTGCCCAAGGGCTTCGTCACCGTCGATGGGGCGAGCCTGACGGTCGTCGAGGCTGGCGAGGATTGGTTCACCGTCACCCTCATCCCCCACAGCCAGGAGAATCTGGTGATGGGTATCGAAGGCGTGGGTTATGTCGTCAACATCGAGGTCGACGTCATGGGCAAGTATGTCGAAAGCTTCGTCGGCAGCCGCCTCGAGAGCCTCGAGGCCCGCCTCGCCCAGCTCGAAGCTGCGAAATAGCCTGGGGAGGTCTGATGCGCATCGTTTGGTTCGCTCTCATGGTGACGCTGTCGGCGTCTTGTTTTCCCCTGAGCCCAGCAGCTCTCCGGGTGAAGTCCTTGGAGGCCGAGCTGGGCAAGATCCTGCCGGCGGCGGCTCTGCGCCTGGGGTGCAACGAGCGTCAGCTGCGCAGCGAGCTCGTCATGGAACAGGACGGCGAGCGGGTTTACCGGGTTCGCGGTTGCGACCTCGGGACCACCTACGTCTGCCGCTCTGAGATCGTGAACGAAGAGCCCGTGCCCACCTGCCGGCAGACGACGAGCGGCGCCGAGATCTGAGCTGGCCGGTCAGCGCGCGGTGATCACGATGTCGTCGACATCGACATCAACATCGGTTTCGAAGAAGAGAAACGCGTGGCCGCCGCGGCGTGGGCCATCGTCCTTAAAGCTCAAAGGCCAGGTCAGCATGATGCCGGCCTGGCCAAACCTGCGTTTCCGCGGGTCGAGACTTACTCTTGCGCCTGAGGCGCGGGTCAGCCCTTAGAGGGGGCGGACGTTCTCAGCGCGGGGACCCTTGGGACCCTCGCCGGCCTCGAACGAAACGCGCTGGCCTTCGCGAAGGTCTTCGAAACGAGCTCCTTCGATGTTGGACATGTGAAAGAACATGTCCTCGCCACGACCCGTGTCGATGAATCCAAAGCCCTTGTCCGTGAGACGCTTGATCGTACCTTCAGCCATTTTACCAGTCCTCCTGAAATTGTTCTTCGGAGGTCTCGGCCCGCCCAATTTGGCGACGAAAAATCCTACGAAGGCAGGGCTGTAGCGCAACTTTGCTCCGGCGTCAGGCCTGATTCGTCATCCCGTGCGCCGATGACGTGCCCAATCGGCCTTCCATCGCTCCGCCTCACGATGCCCCCACATTGAACGCGCCATGGCTGCTGGGCCTATTTCTCAGAATTGAGCTCCCAAGGCGGATTCCGGGGGAGGACGGCGCAGATAGCAAAAAGTTGGTGGCGCGATGTCGCAATTAGGGTCCGATCGAGGCCCCGGTCGCGATCTCGTGGCAGACGACGAGCGGCGTCGAGAGCTGAACTGGCTGGTCAGCGCACGGTGACGGTAACGTTCTTCACGGCGGCCTGCGTCTGTTGGAAGAGAAACGCAACGCTGCCGGCGTCGTTCGTGGCGCCGGGAAGGAGGGCACTCGAATCGAGGCTGCACGCGCCGAGGACTACACAAGCGGCGACCAAGACGAAGCGCATGTCCTCACTCTAGCGCCAGACGGGCGCTCGGTCGTCCTCCGCTGTCCGTGGCAACTATTCTGACACCGGTTCGGCTATCCGGCGGTGGAACGACCTCGACGCCCACGTCTGCTTGCATGCTCGGCGGGCGGTCAGCCGTCGTCCCCGACGTCCTCCTCCTCTCGCGTAAACGCGAGGAACGCCATCGCCGGGCGCTTCGACGCCGGGGTCATCGCGAAGTGCATGCCGTCGAAGTGCCAGCCGTCGGCTATCGCTTCGTTGACCGCGGCCTCGATCGCCTCGTCGGTGACCGTCGAGAGCTCCCTGAAGTGATAGCGCAGGCCCACGGCGGGGATTGTATCCAGGGCACTCAGCTCTGCACACCCCCCTTACGGAGGTCCCGCGGGACAGACCTCGTCCAGGGTTCCTCGGCGCAAGATCACGGGACTCGTGATTGCAGGGGCTCGCGGGGACGACGGCAGGTTGCGCTGGGCTCGTGTTGGTAGTCGCGCGCGTCGAGGACGAAGGCTGCGTGGAGGTGGGCGTCTAGCTTCCCGCATTCGGGACCGCCTCGGCGTACGGGTTCGGCGTTGGCGTCGTCGAAGTCGACGGTCAGGGTGAAGCGCCGAAGAAAAGAGGGCGTGACCATGTCCGGGTAGGGGCGGGGCCCTCCCTCGGCCTCGGTCACCGTGATGTGGGCGACGGCCCCCTCGATGTCGGCGGCACAGCTCTTGGGCGGGCTCCCGCGCCAGCCGTGGGAGTAGTGGGCGAGGTGGATATTCGCGACGTCGAGCTCGACGTCGAGGTCTCCCGTCTGCCACCGGCGCGGTTCGGGCAGGCCTCGAACCTCGATGATGAAGCGTTCCCCCGACTCGAAGTAGCAGTCAAAGTGGAGGGTGAGCGGAGCGGGGGCATCTGCGCCGGCCGACGAGGGGAAGAAGCTCTCCGAGGCCAAACTCGGTATGCAGCGACCGGGCGGGTCCTCGCCGCTGAACTCCAGTGTTCCCCCGCGGTCCAGCCGGTCGTCCGCTTCGTCCACCAGGAACGAGAACGAACCGCCCGCCGGGGCGAGGTTGCGCATGACCACGCGGGGACACGTTTCGGGCGCCGGGAGAGGGTGCCAGCATCCTCCTAGGGCGCTGGCGATCCACGCGGCGCACGTGAGGATCGAGGCTCTTAGCGGGAGGCGCATCGATTCGTAGACTCCAGAGTTCGTGAACTCGTTCTTCGCACCGGGGTGAGGGGCAGTCCCACGGCGGGGATTGTATCCAGGGCACGCACCTCTGCCCACCCCTGCCGCATGCGAGCCGCGTTCCCGTTCCAGGGTGAGGTACGATTTGTCAGCGGGGGGCGCGACAGTGGCAGACCAACAGCAGCTGAACATCCTGGTCATCGACGACGACCCGGCGATGAGGTCTTTGCTCGTCGACATCATCAAGAAGCGCGAGCACCAGGTGGTGGTCGCCGAGTCCGCCGAGGAGGGCCTCGAGCTGCTGCCGTTCTGGACCTTTCAGGTCGCGTTCCTCGACCACAACCTGCCGGGCATGGAGGGCGTCGTCCTCGGTGAGTACCTGCGCCGCAACAACACCGATATGACCATCGCCATGGTCACCGGCTCCGACGACCCGCGGGTCGAGCGCCGAAGCCGCGATCTCGCCTTACGTTTCATTCACAAGCCCTTCACTCCCGACGCCATCCTGAAGGTCATCGACGATACCGTCGCCGGCGCCAAGGAGCGTGAAGAGCGCCGTCAGCGCGGCGAGGACCCGGACTTCGAGCCACCGATCGCGCGTTTCATCGAGGACATCGAGGAGTCCTACGGGATCCCGAAGGTGCCCTCGCGCATCGAGGGCCGTCTCATCGAAACTCTCAAGCGCTCTCTGAACAACCTGCGCACCGTCAGCCGCTACACGGAGCGTGACCGGGTCATCGCGCTCTCGGGGCTGCTCGCGGCCCGGGTCCTCGGGGTGGACCTACCGAAGAACAACAGCGGCCGCACGCTCTATGAAGAGTACGACGAGCTGATGAAGGAACGGGGCCGCCGGACCGAGTTCGAAGTCGCCGCGGCGGAGTAGGGCGTTCCTTCGGTCACAGCCCCTTCGCCATATGCGTACGCATGTCGGCGATGCCGTAGCGCTCCGTGTAGCCGGTCACCCGGTATCCGCGCTTCAGATAGAATGGGCGATTGTCCGGCTGCTGTGACCGCGCGTCGGCGCGTACCTCGCCGACGCCGTGCCCCCGGCCGTGGTCTTCGATGAATGTGGCCATCGCGCCGCCGATTCCCTGGCCCCGTAGCCCCGGGTGTACGGCGAGGCGCTCGTAGGTGACGTAGTCCGCTTCTTCGTCAACCCGGCCCCGACCCGACCCGGCGGGCCGGCCCCCGACGAAGGCCAGGACGGCAAAGGCCCCAGGGCCGTAGCCGAGCTTGGCTGAGGAGTCGCCGAACTCCTCACGCAGGGCGCTCGACGGAAGCGCCTGCGCAGCGGTCTCGGCAAACGCCGCCCGCATCAGCGCGAAGACCAGGTGCGCTTCGCCCGCCTCGGCGAGGCGCACCGTCACCTCGGCGCTGTCTTCCGCGATCTCGTCCTCTGCCCCCGACGTCACGGGCGCTTGAGCATGCGCACCGTGCGCGTGATCTCGAAGACTTTGGCCTTCACCCGGGCGTCACGGTCTTTGCCGAGCTCTGCGGTGAAGAGGTCGGCGCCACCCTCGAGGAGCGCCTCGGGGCGCTCGTTCTTGACGCCGACGAGGCGGAAGGTGACCTCGCCGGTCAGCTCATCCACATCCTTCATCGAGAGCACCTTGGACGCGGCGAAGAGGGTATCGCCGGCGACGACCCCGGCGGGGTGCGCGCCCTCGTCGTAGCCCAAGTCCCAGAGGACGTTGCCCGCGGTGTCCCGGCTCGCGAGGCTGGCGACGAAGCCGAAGACCAAGCCGCCGTAGACGACCCGGGTGCCGGTGAAGCTCTTGCCCTCGGCGCAGTAGACCTCGTCGAAGTGGATGGGGTGGCTGTTGCGCATCAGCAGCGTCAGCTGCATGTGCTCACTTTCGCCGACGGTCTTGCCTACCTGGTGGCAGAGCACGTCGCCCTCGGCGAAGTCCTCGTAGAAGCCGGCGAAGCCGCCCCGGCGTACCGGGCGCTCGGCGAGGCCAGAGCGCATTGCTTCGGGCAGCCGCGGGATGTCGCCGAGGTCTGGTGCGGCGGCGTTGGTCGGCCGGTCCACCGGGCGCCCGAGGACGGCACCGGCGCGGACCAGGGCCTTGCGCTCGAAGGTACACACCGGCGCGCCGGCCTGGTTGCTGACGACGGTCAGGACGTGCACGACGCCCTTGTCGCCCTTCGATGACAGCTTCTTGCCCAAGACCGTCGACGCCGCCGTGATGGTATCGCCGACTTCGCAGGCGTTCGGGAAGCGCACGTCGATGTACGCGAGGTGGGCGATGGCCTGCTCGGACACGTCGTGGACCGAAAACGACAGACCCAGGTTGAGCAGCAGGAGCGGATGAACCGGCCGACCGTTCAAACCGAGCTGCTTTGCGAATACGTCCGACGCGTAGGTCGGCGTCGCGTCGAGGAAGGAAGCCTGGAAGAGCGCGAGGGTGCCCCCGTCGACGGTGACCTCCCACGGGTGCACGTAGGTCGCCCCGACCTCGAAGTCGTCGAGCTTCCGCCCATAGAGGGGTTTACGCATCGTCATGATGTCTTCTCCAAGAGGCGCCGCGCGACGACGTGGGCCTGAATCTCGTTGGCGCCCTCGAAGATCGAGAGCACCCGGGCGTCTACGAGCAATCGGCTCGCGGTGTACTCCTCGGCGTAGCCGTTGCCGCCGTGGATCTGCACGTTGGCGTCGGCGGCCTCCCAGGCGGCTCGGGTCGCGAGCAGCTTCGCCATGCCCGCCTCGAGGTCGCAGCGGTCCCCGGAGTCTTTGCGCCGGGCGGCGTAGAAGGCGAGCTGTCGGGCGGCCATGGTGCGCGCCACCATGCGGCCGATCTTTCGGCCGACCCGGGGGAACTCGAAGATCGGTCGACCAAACTGCGCGCGGTCCATGGCGTAGAGCATCGCGTCGTCGAGGGCGGCCTGGGCCAAGCCCACGCCCCGGGCCGCGGTCTGGATGCGTGCGCTCTCGAAGGTGCGCATCAGCTGCTTGAACCCCGCCCCCTCTTCGCCGCCGAGGAGAGCTTCCTCGGGTACGGTGAAGCCGTCGAAGGAGAGCTCATACTCCTTCATGCCGCGGTAGCCGATGACTGGAATCTCGGTGCCCGTCAGTCCTTCGTCGACGAACTCCGCTTCGCCGGGAGCCGGGGACAGGCGCGTCTTTTCCGCCAAGAACATCGACAGGCCGGCGTACCCGCGCTCGTCCGGGTTGGTGCGCGCGAGGACCGTCATCAGGTCTGCGCGCACGGCGTGGGTGATCCAGGTTTTGGCGCCGCTCAGGCGGTAGCTGCCGTCCGCGTCCTTGTCGGCGCGGGTGGTGATGTGGGCGAGGTCCGAGCCGTGGTTGGGCTCGGTGAAGACGGCGGTCGAGAGCACCTCGCCGCTCGCGAGGCGCGGTAGCCAGTTTTTCTTCTGCTCTTCGGTGCCGCCGCCCATGATCAGCTCGGCGGCGATCTCCGCCCGGGTGCCAAGGCTGCCGACGCCGATGTAGCCCCGGGAGAGCTCCTCGATGACCACGCACATCGCGACCTTGGACATGCCGAGGCCGTCGTACTCTTCGGGGATCATCAGGCCGAACAC
>QMMC01000039.1 GCA_003647065.1 Deltaproteobacteria bacterium
CGGCCGCCTCCGCATCCATCACAACCGGTACGGCTCCCGGAACGATCTCCGGCGCCGGGACCGGCTCCGCTCCCGCCCGAACTGTCGCGGGTACGCTCTCCGGCGCCGGCACCGGGGCCGTCTCACCGACCGCCGCGGCCCACGACGGGCGCGTCCTCGCCTCACCCCTCGTCCGGCGCTTGGCCCTCGAACACGCCGTCGACCTCGGCACCATCACCGGCACCGGGCCCCATGGCCGCATCGTCAAGACCGACTTCGAAGCCTTCCTGGCCTCGGGCGGAGCGAGCGCCCCGACCACGGCCAGAGCCGTCGCCCGCACGGCGACCGCCTCCCGGGAGACGCGCATCGAGAAGGTCAGCCAGATGCGCAAGACCATCGCGCGGCGCCTCACCGAGTCGAAGCGCGACATCCCCCACTACTACCTGACCATCGACGTCGACATGGAGCCCTTGCTCGCCGCGCGGAAGGGCATCAACGCCGAGCTCGAGCGCACCGGCGAGAAGATCTCCGTCAACGACCTGCTCATCAAGGGCGTGGCTGTCGCTCTCCGCCGTTACCCCGACGCCAACGCGTCGTACCGGGGCGATACCATCCACTACCACGGCCGCGTCGACATCTCCGTCGCCGTCGCCATCCCCGACGGCCTCATCACCCCCGTCGTCCGTGACGCCGACCTGAAGGGCCTGTCCGAGATCGCCGCCGAAGTCCGCGACCTCGTCGGCCGCGCCCGGGATAAGAAGCTCGAGCCCGAAGAGTTCACCGACGGCACCTTCACCATCTCGAACCTCGGCATGTTCGGCATCGAAGCGTTCACCGCCGTCATTAACCCCCCCGAGGGCGCCATCCTCGCCGTCGGCACCATCCGAGACGAGCCCGTCGTGAAGGACGGCGCCGTCGTCCCCGGCAAGCGCATGCGCCTCACCATGAGCTGCGACCACCGAGTCATCGACGGCGCGACGGGTGCGAAATACCTCCAGGTGCTCAAGCGGCTCTTGGAGAGCCCGGCGAGCATGTTGATTTAACAGCGCCGCCTGGCCCGCGATGCACGGCGTGATCTCGCCCCGCTTCCTGCGCGGCCTGCTCACCTACAAAAGTAGGCTCCGCGGGCTGCTCGCAACCGGCACGACCTCACTTGTGCCTCACGACCCATCCGGCACTGTTCGGGGTTCGAATGACGCTTTTTAGCGTTCCGCCGCATTTGTTCAGCAATCGGATTGATTTGGTCCGCTCAGACGATAGGTGACGCGGGGAGCGCGTGGGGACTCCGATGGAGTCGTGTTTCCTACGCAACCGCCGGCGCCGGCGCCCGATAAGGGGCGCGGCCATGGGCGACCACGACACCCTCTTCAAAAGGACCTTCAGCGTGCCTCGACACGCAGCGGGGCTGATCCGCACCATGCTCCCTGCGGCGCTGGTCGCGCGCATGGACCTCAGCCGCCTCGAACTCATCCCCGCGAGTTTTGTCGACCCGGAGTTCCGGCATCGGCACGCAGACCTGCTCTACCGGGTCCCGATCGACGGCAAGATGGCGTTCATCTACTTCTTGGTTGAGCACCAGAGCGAGCCCCATGCCCTGATGGCGTTCCGCCTGCTGACCTACATCCAGCGCATCTGGGCAGCGATCCTCCGCGACGAGCCGAAGCGCAAGACGCTGCCCATCGTCGTTCCTATCGTGGTCCATCATGGCCGCGGCGGGTGGACTGAGCCGCGTACGCTCCACGAGCTCGTCGAAGGCCTCGATGACATGCCGGAGCTCGGGGCCGTGGTGCCCAACTTCGAGATGATCATCGACGACCTCGTCCACGTCGATGACCCAGCCCTCCTCGCCCGGCCCCTCGAAGCGTTTCCAAAGGTCGCGCTCTGGGTCCTGCGCGATGCGCGGACCATCGAGGCGCTCCTCGAGCGTGTCGGGGCGTGGCGCGAGGAGATCGAGAAGCTGGTAGCCCCGGGCCGGGACTCCGCGGACTTCGACACGGTTGTGCGCTACATTATACGGGTCGCCAAGGACGTCTCCTTCGAGACCATCCGAGACAGATTCATCGAGGTCATCCCAGAGGTCGAGGCAGCCATGGCATCTCCCGCAGAGCAACTCATTCAGCGAGGCATGGAGAAGGGCCGGGAAGAGGGCCGCCAGGAGGCCAACCGCACCATGCTCGCCCGCCTTCTTCAGCTCCGCTTCGGGGTCCTGGGTTCCGGGGTCGAAGCACGGATCGCCGAAGGCAGCCCGGGGGAGCTCGAGGGGTGGCTCGAGCGGGTGATCACCGCCGAGACCCTCGACGGAATATTCGCCGGCTGAAGAGCGACGGCGAGCCTCGCGTCCGTCGTCAACAATCCCCGTGACGCGGCGCCTTTCCGGGCGCCGGGAACATCTTGCCGGGGTTGAGGATGCCGGCTGGGTCGAAGACGTCTTTGATCTGGCGCTGCACCCGGATGACGGCGTCGCTCTGTTCGAGGCCCAGGTAGGGCGCCTTGGTGATGCCGAGGCCGTGCTCACCGCTGAGGGTGCCGCCGAGGCCGACGACGCGCTCGAAGAGCTGCACAATCCCCGCATCGACCCGGCGCTTCTCGTCGTCGTCGTCCCAGAGGAAGTTCACGTGGAGGTTTCCGTCGCCGGCGTGTCCGTAGGCGGGCACCTTCAGCTCTTGGCGCTCTCCGATCTCTCGCACGGCGCTGAGCAACTCCGGGAGCCGGGCCGGGGGCACGACGACGTCTTCGCTCAGCTTGTGATTGGCGAGGCGCCTCACCGAGACGCTCATCTGGCGCCGGGCGGCCCAGAGGCGGTCCCGGTCTGAACCATTCTGCGCGACGAGCACGTCCGAGGCGCCCTGGTCCATGAGCACGTCGCCGGTGCGCTGGAGCATGCGGTCGAGATCGCTGGCGTCGCCGTCGACCTCGACGATGAGCATCGCCTTGGCGCTCGTGGGGATGGGCACCTTGGCGTCGGGGCGCAGGACGTCGAGGGTGAGGGCGTCGAGGAGCTCGACGCAGCGCGGGGCGGCGCCGGCCGTGGCCATCGCCAGGACGGCGCCGGGGATTTGGCTTTCGTCTTCGAAGAGGACCAGGAGCGTCGCCACGGCTTCGGGGCGCGGCAAGAGACGAACCGTCGCCTCGGTCACGATGCCGAGGGTGCCCTCGCTGCCGACCATCAGCGCGGTGAGGTCGTAGCCCGTCACGCCTTTGCGTGTTTGCCTGCCGACCCGGAGGATTTCGCCGGTGCCGGTCACCACTTCGAGGCCGAGGACGTGGTCCCGGGTCACGCCGTACTTGAAAGTGCGCGGCCCCGCGGCGTTGGTCGCGACGTTGCCGCCGATGGTGCAGGAGTCTGCCGAATTCGGGTCCGGGGCGTAGAAGAGCCCCGCCTCGTCGGCGGCCTCGTGCACCGCGCCGGTCACCGCCCCGGGGCCGACGACGGCGACCATGTCGCGGGGGTCGATGGTGCGAATGCGGTCCATCTGGGCGAGGGAAAGGAGGATGCCCCCGGCTGTGGGGATGGCGCCCCCGACCCGGCTGGTGCCGCCGGTCCGCGGCGTCACCGGCACGCCGTGGTCCCGGGCGGCCCGGAGGACCGCCGCGACCTCCTCCGTCGAGGTCGCCGTCACCACGGCACCGGGTGTCGCTCGCGGCGCGTCGCTCTCGTCCCGGGAGTACGCCTCGAGGGTTTCTGGGTCCCGGTCGATGCCGCCGCCTCGGAGCGCGGGATCCATCGCAGAGAGCGCCTCGTCGAGTCCCGGGAACATGCACAAAACCATGGGCAGAGGGCCCGCCCAAGGTCAAGGCTCGCCACGCTCTCGAGGCCCCTAACCCCACGGATTGACACGGATGCCTTGCCGGCCAATGCTCCGCCGCGCATGGCCGATGTGGAGTCCCAGGTGGAGCCCCAGGTGGAGCCCCAGGTGGAGCCCGAGGTGGCGGCCGATCCCGGGGCCCGGCTGAGCCTTCCCAACCAAGCCGACGCGCCCCGGGCACGACGGGTTCGGCGCGCGCTGTGGTTGGTCCTGCCCCTCGTCGCGTTGGCCGAGCTCGTCGGTTACCAGGTCATCGTCGCCCGGGTCCCGACCGAAGCCGATTGGGACGCCGCCGCCGCTGCGGTGAAGGCCGAGCTGACCGAGGCCGATCGAATCGTCTCGGCCCCCTATTGGACCGACCCGCTGCTCCGCGAGCACCTCGGCAGTGAGATGAGCCTCGAAATGGCTGCGCCGAGCGATAGCGCTGTCTACGACCGCCTCTTCGAGCTCTCCATTCGCGGCCACCGGAGCGAAGCCGCCCCCACCCGGCCGGCCGATGAAGAGACGCGATACGGCCGGGTGACGGTGAGGCGTTGGGACCTCGGCGCGAGCACCGTTCGCTACAACTTCGTCGACAATATCCGCGCCGCCACCGTCGAGCACTTCGTGGACGGGGCACCCCAGCTCTGCCGCTGGCGGCGAGCCGGCATGTCCCGGCACACTGGCCTCGCGCAAGGCCACATCATCCCCGCGGAGCGCTTCGTGTGTGGCCCGGGTATCCCGTGGGTTGGTACGACGGTTATGGAGGGCCTCGACTACCGGCCCCACTACTGTATTTACCAGCACCCCAAGGGGCCCGAGCCAATGCGCGCCACCTTTCGCAACATCCCTCTCGGTGAGCGCATCGTGATCTACGGCGGCCTCTACAATCGCCACGAGCGCGAGGGGATCGGCGCTCCCATCACCGCCCGGGTCCGGGTTGGTGGTGAGCAGATGGGTGCCCTCATTCACCGCGACCTCGAGGGGTGGACCTCGGCGGTCATCCCGACCCGTTCGGCGGCGGAAGCCGCGGCTGATCCGGACGCCCGAGGCGACGTGTCGATCGACGTGGTTGCTCCCAACGCCGGCTATCGGTCCTTCTGCTGGACCGCCACCGTGCGCACCGGGCAGCGAGTGGGGGAGCAGTGAAGAGGCCCGTCGGATACCGAGACCACCTCTTCGGGCTGCTACTCGCGGTCGTCTACATCGCCATGCTCATGGCGACCGCCAACGACTACGCGATGACCCGCGACGAGAGCTTCTACGTCAGCGCCGCCGAGCAGTACGGTCGCTGGTTCGAGGCCCTCGCGGCGGACCCGGCAGACGCGATAACCCAGGAAACCGTCGACCGTTTCTGGGTGCACAACCACGAGCATCCGGCCCTCGCGAAGAGCTTCTTCGCCCTGTCGAACCTCGCCCAGGAAGAGTGGGAGGTCTTCGACAGCGCCACCAAGGCCCACCGCTTCCCCGGCATGGTCTCGGCGGGCCTCTTGCTCTGGCTGGTCTTCATCTTCGGGGCCCGCGTCTACGGCCGCCCGGCGGGCATCTTCGCCGCCATCGCGTTAGGCGCGATGCCGCGGTTCTTCTACCACGCTCACCTCAACTGCTTCGACGTGCCGATCGTCCTGATGCTGACCTGGACCGTCTACTGCTATTGGCGCAGCCTCAAAAACCCTTGGTGGGCACTTTGGTTTGGCGTCGCCTTCGGCCTCTCCCTCGAGACCAAGCACAACACCTGGATCGTCCCCGGCATCCTTCTGATCCACTGGGCCTTCGTCGTGCTTCGAGAGCGTCGCCGACGGCGAGCCGGCCGGGCCCCGCGCAGCAGCTACGTGCCCCATTGGGTCATCGCCATGCTGGTCATCGCCCCGGTTCTCTTCGTCGCCCTTTGGCCGTGGATGTGGTTCGACACCTTCGAGCGCATCGGCCGGTACATCGGATTCCACGTCAACCACGAGCACTACGTCTATCAGTACATGGGCACGAGCTATTGGCAGCCGCCGTTCCCGATGGGCCTGCCCTTCGTCCTGACCTGGTACACGGTCCCGGCGATCACCGTGCTCCTGGGCCTCGCCGGCCTCGCCAGCCGCGCCCGGGCGCTCCTGCCGCCGGGCCTCGATACGCGCTGGTGGCCCCGGGGCCAGGTCGAAGCCGACGCCCGCGCCACCGACGTGCTCTTCTTCGGCGCGCTCCTGGCCCCGATGGTCGTGATCGCGATGCCGTCCTCGCCGATCTTTGGCGGGACCAAGCACTGGTTCACAGCCTACCCGTACCTGGTGCTCTTCGCCGGCGCCGGGTTCCGTCGTTTGTCCCAGGTGGCCCGGCATCTCCTACCCCCGAGCCAGCGCACCTTTGGGCGGATGGTTCCGGTCCTCCTGGCCTGCCTGTGTCTGGCCCCGGCGGTCCTCGAGACGGCCCACAGCCACCCTCACGGCCTCGCGAGCTACGCCTACGCAGCCGGCGGCGTGCCCGGGGCCGCCGACGACGGCATGAACCGGCAGTTCTGGGGCTACACCCACGGACCCCTCGGCGAGTGGTTCCGCGAGACCATGCCCGACGGAGGCAGCGTTTATCTCTGCGATGCCACTTGGGTGTCGTGGCACATGGCTCAGCGCGACGGGCTCATCCCCCAGAACGTGCGCGCCGTCGGGGAACTCACCCAGGCCGACTACGCGATGGTGCACCACGAAGAGCACTTCGCCGAGGTGGACTACCAAGCGTGGGCCGCATTCGGATCTGTGGCGCCCGTCGAGGTGCTCACCTTCGACGGAGTGCCGCTGGTCTCGGTCTACGAGAACCCACGGGTGCGGCGGCGCCGAGAGGCCCAAGCGGCCCAAGTGGCTCGGGCCCAAGACGCTGAAGACGCCGAAGACGCCGAAGACGCCGAAGACGCCGAAGACACTGAAGCGGCCGAAGACCCCGAAGACGCCGAAGATGCCGAAGATGCCGAGCCCGAGTCAGGGCATCTCGAAGGTCGCCCCGGTGCGATACGCGACGTTCACCGACCCGCCCCGGCAGACGTCGATCCGCGGCTCGACTCGGATGACTAGATCTGTCCGCGCCGGGACCGGCGCGATGAAGAAGTTTTCGACGCTAGCGACGATGACGCCGGGCGCGTCGTCCATGTCATCCGGGGAGCCATCGCGGAGCGTCGTCAGGGGGAAAATGCTCCCGGGGGTGCCGCCATCCGACGTATCGCCCCCCGACTCGTCGAGGCCCTGGAGGGAGATGATGTGAGTCGACGGGGCGTCGGCGCAGCCATCGAAAACGACGCGCACGTCGATGCGGGCGAGGGGGTCGCCGACCTCGACCTCGGGGGGCATCACCGTCGCCTCCCGGACGATCGCGTATTCGTAGGGGCGGCAGTTGACGATGATCTCGCCGTTGCAGCTCTTTTCGAGGCTTTGCTCGGGGGTGAGCTCCGAGTCTTCGCAGCCCAGCAGGTTGAGGGCGCCTAGGAGGCACAGCGCCGTGACCACAGGGAGATCCGAGAGCGCCGAGAGGGCCGGGAGGGCTGAGAGGGTCCGGGGGCGGAACATCCCGCCACGGTAGCGCAATCTCGGCGTCGGGCCACGGGCCCGGGTGGCCTTGGAGGCCCCGAGTGCCTGCGGTGGACAGGGGCAGGTCTTCGCCGTACTGTTCGTATGACCCGTCGGCGGGGTGGAGCGAGCTTTGAAGGTCGACCTTCGGAAGAGTCTGTTCATACTCCCGAACCTCTTCACCCTATCCAGTATTTTCTGCGGGTTTTACGCGATCCTCATCTGTGCGGGGGATCCGACCGCGGACGACTTCTACCGCGCGTCCCTGCTCATCGTCTTCGCGATGTTCTTCGACGCGATCGATGGCCGCGTCGCTCGGATGACGCGCACCCAGAGCGCCTTCGGCGTCCAGATCGACTCCCTCGCTGACGTGGCCTCCTTTGGGGTTGCCCCGGCGGTCCTGGTCTACGAGTGGGCCCTGTCGACCCTCGACATGATGGGCGTATTCGCGTGTTTCGTTTACCTCGCCACCGGCGCCATCCGCCTGGCCCGCTTCAACGTGCAGGCGATGGGCGAGAGCGGCGCCCCGAAAAAGCCGGGTAAGTACATCGTCGGCCTGCCCATCCCCGGGGCAGCGGGCATCCTCGTCTCCCTCGTCGTCGCCAACCACAGCATGGCCGACGTGCTGCCCGGGTCACCGCTGCTGATGCTCGGGGTCATCCTCGCCCTCAGCTTCTTCATGGTGAGCACCATCAAGTTCCGGTCCTTCAAGGACCTGAAGCTCTCCTGGCGCACGGCGTTCTTCGTGACCCTCGCGCTCTCGAGCAGCGCGGCCATCGCCGTCCGCTATCACGTCTCCTTCGCCCTGGTGTGGATTCTGGCGAGCTACATCGTCATCGGCCTAGTCGAGACCGTCGTGAACATCTCCCGGGCGGGCCTCCGGCGAACCCGACGCTCCCGGGCCGCGCCCACCGACGACGACTCGGATTCAGAATCCGATTGAGTCAGAAGGCCGCGGCCCCTTACGGCGCGGCTTCAGCCATGGCGGCGAGGGCGTGGTTGCGCAGGCGCACATTGCCCGAGGCCTGGTAGGCGCCCTCGAAGGCCTCGGCCGCGGCCAGGAACTCCCCGGCGGCGAAGAGCAGGGTGCCCCGGGCTTCGGCAAACTCGCGGCCGGTGACCTCTTCGTAGGCCCCGAGGGCTACGAGGCGGCGGTCCGTGGGAGCGTCGTGGGCTTCGAGGGCGAGCCACCCCCAATAAGCTTCGACCTCGACGGGGGAGAGGCCCTCGATGAGCTCGAGGCGTAGGGCGGCGTTGAAACGCGCTTTGAAGAGCGTGCGCACGACGAGGTCCGGGGCGCGCCAGACGCCGTCCTCTACGATGCCGTAGCTCGACATCGTCTCGATGAAGGTGCCCATCAGGGCGTCCTGGTCCGAAGGGTCGAGGCGACCCCGGAGCCCCTCGTCGAGGTGTTCCGTGACCTGGGCCCGGAGCGCGTCGATAGCCTCGTCGCCGCTCTCCTGCCTGAGCAGCGCTGCCGCCCGGACGATGGCGCGTCGGTCGTAGCGGTAGGTCTCGGGGTTCGAGCCGTGGCGCTCGGCGAGGCCGTGGCGCCGGTAGGCGTCGAGGAGGGTCTCGGCGGGGATGCCCGTCGGCGCCTCTTCGGCGAGGGCCCGGTCGCGAGCTCGCATCTGGGCCGCGGCGTCGACGGGGAGAACGAGGCCCGGGGTCTCGGTCGGGGCCACCGGCCGGGGCATGGCGAGGGCGGCGAGGGCGCCCGAGGAGAGCAGGGCGGCGGCGAGGATTACGGCGCCGCTCTCGGTGAGCTTCCGCCGGGCCCCAGAGGGGGGGATATCCCCCGGCCGGGACGGATCGGCCTCGGCCGTCTCCTCGGTCGCCTCCTCGGCTGCCCCCGAGGACTCACGCGTCCCCTTGACCTGCCCCTCACCCACGGTTATTCACGCAATCGCTCATGACTGAACAGGCCCGGCGCGTCCATGAACGCTTTGAAGTCGAACTCGACGTCACGGTGTTGCACGGTGAGCGAGAACTCACCGGCAAGACGATCAACGTGAGCTTGGGGGGCATGTTCATCGCCTTCGAAGAGTCGCTGCCGTTCGGCACGCCCGTAAAGGTACGTGTCACTCTCCCGGCGCTCAAGGAAGCGTCTGATCTGCCCGCCACGGTCCGCTGGGTCACCCCCGACGGCATCGGCGTCCAGTTCGGCCCCCTCCGCGCCAAAGAGACCTGGGCGATGAACGAGCTCGTCAAGGGCTAGGCGCTTTCGCTTCGGTTTCGTTGAGGGTGATCCGCGTCAGTGGATTGTGAAGTCGTACGATTGTGCGTCCAGCGATCCAGTCGAAGGTGATCTGTGCGGGCCGGCCGTGCGGGAGGGTCCTTCGCCGGGGTACGGCGGCCTTGCAGCTGCGAGCGCTGACCGAGGCCGGTCAAGCGGCCCCGCGCGCTCGCGCAAGGCCGCCTCGCCGCACGCGCCAAGGGGGGGCTGCGCTGGGGGCCCCTTGGCACGCGCGGAGCCCCCGGCGAAGGACCCTCCCGCACGGCCTCACGGGGGTCATCTGGGGTGCGATTGGCGAACTGCAGGATCAAGCCCGTGGACGTGTGCGCTCGGCCGGGAACTCAGTTCGACTTGGGCTGGATCAACGAGCGCACTCCTGCTCCCCTCCTCGGCCGAGTACGTTCGAGGTCTGGGGTGACCGGCCCCGCCCCACGCGGGGGCCCCTGCTGACCGCGAAATCGGACGTTCGTGGGGAAAACCCTGAGAGACAAGGCGGGGCGCATCGCGCACGCTGCATGCTTGGACTCCGGGAGAGCGGGGCCCCCGAGGAGTCTGCACGATTGGGTGAGGTGGGCATGGGCGCGGACGCATACATCATCGGTAGCATTGGTGTTCACCACGAAGGACTCGCGCCCGGCGCGATAACTTCGTGTCTACGGCTTGAGCCGACTCGGACCTGGCCTGCACGCGAAAGAGGGACGAGATGCCTTCCGCCCCTCTGGAGTTGGATGTTCCTCGACGAAGAGCCCTTTGATGTCGACGGGCTCAGCGAAACACTGGTCGGTGTGTTTCGCGACCACTCGGAGGATCTCGCCGTCCTCGTGAGGCGAGGGTGCCTTGCCGACCTGCGGCTAACCGTGGGTGGCGACGACGGCGGACTCTCGTTCACGCTCTCGGGTGATTTCTTCCGGATCGCAGCAACCGTTCCCATCGAGATTGCCGTCGACGTGCTCGTCGCCGTCAGAGACGTCGGAGAGCTCGAATCTCCATCGGGCGGCGCCGCGGGGAGTGAGCTCGATGCTGAACTTCAACGAGCCGGGCCACGGCCTTACGGGCTGAGCTGGGAACCCTGTTCGGGTTCGGCCGGCCCGTCGCGATCGCCGAAGGCGGTCGTTCCGACTCTAGGACTCGACCAAGCGATCGCCGATGTATTCATGGCGCCGGTCGATGGCGATCCGACACCGGCAACGTTCCTGGTCGACCAACTGGGCATTGGTACGCAGTTCGGTCTCGATCTCTCTGCGAACACCGTCGCCCTACTCGGCGAGCACGACGTCGGTCTTCGGTACTCCGTCGGTTCTCCGGGATGAATTGAAGAGGGAGGGCTGGGGTTCAGCACCTACTGGGACACGAGCGACCGGCGGATCAACCGGCTGACGAGGCCGAACGCGGCGTCCCCGACAGCGAACGCCGTCGACGCATACGCGCACATCGAGCCAGCTGACGCTGTTCAACCCGCCTGCACCGGGTCGAAATCTCGAGCGATTACAACCCGCAAACCGATAAACCTCCCATGATGGGAGAATACGCCTTGCTCCCGCCATGGGAGGATTTATCCTCTAGGGTGTGCGGGTCATCAGCAAGCGAACCTTGGAGAGGGCCTGGACGGCACATGCGGATGCAAAGGGTCCGCTCGACGCTTGGTACGCCACGGTTTCGGCTGCGTCCTGGGCCAAGTGGGTCGAAGTGCAGGCGGACTATCCAACTGCTGACCGGGTCGGAAAGCGCATCGTTTTCAACATCAAGGGCAACAAGTATCGCCTGATTGTGGGCTACCACTTCCCATCCGGCGTCCTCTACGTGAAGTGGTTCGGCACCCATGCCGAGTACGACAAGATCGACGTGGCAACCGTGGAGTACGACAAATGACCATCAAGATCATTCGAAACGAGGAGGCGTACGACGCCGCCCTCGCCCGCGCTGCGAAGCTGATCGATGAGCTGGGTGGCGACGAGCAGAGCGACGAACTCGAGCTCTTGGCGCTCGTCATCGAGAAGTACGAGGTCGAGCACCATCCGATCGAGGCGCCCGACCCGATCGAGGCCATCCGCCACTACATGGACCGGCGCGGGATCAAGAACGACGGAGCGCTTGCCGAGGCCGTGCAGCTGACGAGTGGCCGCATCAGCGAGCTGCTGAACCGGAGGCGACACTTGACCCTGGATCACATCCGCCGTTTTCAGAAGATCGGAGTCCCCGTCGAGGCACTCGTGGCGGAGTACGAACTGGACAGGCCGGGTGGCCTGCGGGACTCGAAGTTGGAGGAGTAGTTTCGGGCTTGGTTCGTCGCTGGAGGGAGCTCGCCCGCCACAGACCCGAACGATCCGCCCCACGATGGCCCGGAACACATCCCGTCGATGACCCTGATGGCACCGCCCCTTTCGCGAGCCCCCTGGACACGGGTGCGCTATGCTCGATAGGTGTCTGACGCGACAGCCCATACGATTCGGCCGGTCGCCGATGAAGTTCCGGCGAACTTCATCGAACGCATCGTCGACACCCTTCACCCAGAGCAGGTGTGGCTTTTTGGGAGCCGGGCCCGCGGGGCAGCGGGCCCCGAGAGCGACTGGGACTTCATGGCCATTCTCGATGACGATGCATCGGAAGAGGACCTCGACACGGCATCGGTTTGGAAACGCCTCCGAGACCTTCGCCTAGCCCGTGTCGAAGTCTTCACCATGACCCGAAGTGAGTTCGAGAAATGGCGCATGTCGCTCGGGACCCTTGCCGAAATCGTCACCTCGACCGGTGTGGTCGTCTATGGCCGCTAGCGGCCCCCGGCCTGATGCGCGAGTCATCGGTGCGTACCTCGACGACGTCGAGGTGGAACTCGATGCCGCGAAGCGGCTGATCGTCGACCCGCCAAACCGGCTTGCGGCCTTTCACCTTCAGCAGGCGGCCGAGAAACTGGTCAAGGCGGTACGCCTCAGCCGAGGGCTCCACCTGACCGCCAGCCACAACCTGGAAGCTCTGGTGGCCGAACTCCCGAGCGACGATGCTTGGCGGGAGAAGCTCGCCAAACTCGATGGTCTTTCGGCATACGCGACGACGTATCGGTATCCGACGCCGAGCGGCAAACGAAAGGCCGGTCCGCAAAGAGACGAGATCCTGGCCTGGGTCGACAAAATCGCGCTGCTCTCGCGGGAGTTCCGTGCGCGTCTGACCTAGACCGCGGTCTGGCTCGGCCGCGACCCTCAGCCGCCGAGCACCGCAACGCGATCGTCAAGAGCTAGGAACAGCCATCGTTCGGAGCGCCAGGCGTCCCGAAGTAAGTGCCGCTGGTCGTCGAATACACGCGTTCGGCGTCACACCACCGGCTGATGTCACAGTTGGCCGAGTACGCAGCGCCCGGCGGGTACTGGAGCGTGGCGCCCTGGCGATAGTCCGCTGAGGACCACTCGACGCGGTCGAGCTCGATGCCGGCGTACGCGATCGTGAGCACGTCACCGGTGTTTCCCAGGAAGACATCGCTGCGCGTACCGGTGCCGTACACGTAGTCCCAAGGCAAATCGTGGTTGCCTGCCGGGTCACCGCTCAACGCGAAGACGTGATGATCGCCCACCGAGAGCACGCCCGTCGAAACCGTGTGCGTTACCGGTGCGCCATCCGTGGTCGGGCTTCCGAGCTCGAGGCCGCTCAGGTCGACGGCGCAGGAGCCGGTGTTGACGACCTCGAACCACTCGCCGCGATCCGACCCACTTTGAGACGCGATCATCACCTCGACGATGGCGAGGGCGCCGGGGGCGGGCGCGCAGGTCGGGGTTCCAGCATCCTCGGGATCTCCGGGCCCCGAATCGCCATCCTCGGGCCCCGAATCCACTGGATCGACGAAAACCCTGCGCTGGCCACGACGGGCGTCGCCCACCGAATCTACGGCGCCGGATTCAGCAGGACGGCGGTCGGTGAGGTTGCGACGGCGCTGTCACCAGTCATGCCGATGCCGAGCCATCCTTGGCGGCTGTCGCCCCAGCAGTAGGACGTGTCGTCGTGTTGGCCGCAGGTCGCCGTGAGGCCTGCGTGGATCGAAGTCCAACCAATGGCCGGCGTCATGTCGACCGCCGTGGGCACGTTGCTCTGGGCCATGCTGCCCGTACCCGTGGCGCCGAAGCCGCCGAAGCCCCAGCAGAGGGCCTCGAGGCCGCCGCTTCCGAGGTCGACGAGGGCGCAGGTGTGATGCTGGCCGGTGGTTACCGTCTGCCAGGTCGTGGTGTCTGCGCGGACCTCGACCGGGGTGGTCTCGGGGGTCATATCCGCGGGATCCCCTATGCCCAGGACGCCCGAAGTGGTGCGTCCCCAGCAGTAGAGGCGCCGCGCGCCGCCGGTCACCCGGATGCCGCAGCTGTGGCCCGCACCGGTGGCGACGGCGACCCAGTCGTTGTCCGTGCCGACCCGGGACGGCCGATTCTTGTCGGTGGTGCTTCCGTCCCCGAGTTGCCCGTCGTCGTTCTCTCCCCAGCAGTGCAGCGAGCGATCGTCGCGAATAGCGCAGGTGTGGTTGAAGAGCGTGGCGACGGAGGTCCACCGGCTGCTACCAACTTGGGTCGGCGCAGGTCGAAGAGTATTGTCACCAAGGCCGAGCTGTCCGGTGAGGTTCGTGCCCCAGCACCAGAGGGTGTCGTCGCCGCGGATGGCGCAGAAGTGTGTATTTCCCCCCTCGACGGTGAGCCAGCGGTCGAGGGTCGCGATCTGGTTGGGCTCGGTGTCTACGCGACCTTGGTCGGAAGAGTTGGCGCCGAGGGCCCCGGCGGTGTTGGTGCCCCAGGTGTAGAGGTCCCCGGTGCTCGCTTCGATCGCCGCAGTGGCGACTTCCGTCGTGCCGACATGCGCGAAGCGTAGCGCCCCCGTGTAGCCGCGGAGCGCGTTGTCACCCGCGGCGGGTTCGACCGGGCCGAGCTGGTTTGACATCGCGTCATTGCCATTGGCCCAGTACTTTCCATCCCCCGCCTTGAAGACGTTGGTCTTGGCCGAGAGCGAGAACTCCGGGTCGCTGGAGGTCGCGATGCAGCCGCCGCTTCCGCGGCATACATCGCCCGGTTCGCAGCTGATGCAATCGGCGCCCGGTGCGCCTGCACCACAGGCGGCGGTCGTCGTGCCGAGTTCGCAGCTGGTGCCGGTCCAACAGCCGAAGCAGCAGAAACCGTCGCGGCAGGTCCCCATCTCGGAGCCGGTGCTCCCGGTGCACGGCGTGCCCTCGCCTTCGCACGCTACCGGCATGCCCGAGTCCGTGGGAATCGGCGTGACGCAGTGGCCGTTCCCGTCGCACTCCTGACCCGTCGCACAGGCCGAGCCGGCGCCGCCGGCGCTGCTGAAGGTGGAGACGATCTCTCCCGTTTCGAGGGGGAGCGTGTGCTCATCGCACGTGCGGTCGGTGATGACGCAGTCGAGGCTCCGGGCCTCGATCAGGAACCCATAGGTCCCCTCCCCGAGTTCGTCGGGCTGGGGGGCGGCGCTCGACGTCCGGAGGTCGATGGTGCCGAAGTAGACTTGGTTGCTCCCGGCGCATCCCCCTTCGAGGACACGGGTCGCGACCACCGCCGTATTGGCCTTCACGGCCGGATCGTCGAAGACGATGGTCCAGGCGAGGGGCGACGCGTCGCCGCCGCAGCCGGCCACGAGCGCAGCCAAAAGCGCGGACCAGAGCAAAGGCAAGAGCAGAGCCGGGGACGCCCTACGGAAAGTCACGGCGACATAGTAGCCGTTGCGGGAGCCGTGGGCCACGTCGCCGCGTCTTGATCCATCTTGCCCTTCGCCACTGACCTGGCTCCCTGCGGGCGAAATCCCTATGCTCCGGGCGATCGGACCCACGCTGATGAAGACAATTCGCCGAGAAGACGCCCTCGCCTATCACGTAGAGGGCCGCCCCGGGAAAATCGAGGTCGTCCCGACCAAACCCGTGGCCACTCAGAGGGATCTCTCCCTCGCCTACTCGCCGGGAGTCGCCGAGCCTTGCCGGGAGATCGCCCGGGACCCGTTGACGGTCGACCTCTACACCGCCCGGTCGAACCTCGTCGCCGTCGTCACCAACGGCACCGCGGTCCTCGGCCTCGGCAACATCGGTCCCCTCGCGGCCAAGCCGGTCATGGAGGGCAAGGCGGTGCTCTTCAAGCGCTACGCGGACATCGATGTATTCGACATCGAAATCGCCGAAACCGACCCGGAGAAGCTGATCGAGGTGGTCGCCGCCCTCGAGCCGACCTTCGGCGGCATCAACCTCGAAGACATTCGCGCCCCGGACTGCTTCGTCGTCGAGCGGGCGCTGCGCGAGCGCATGAAGATCCCCGTTTTCCACGACGACCAGCACGGGACGGCGATCATCTCGTCGGCGGCGCTGATCAACGCAGCCGAGGTCCAGGGCAAGAAGCTCGAGGACCTCTCGGTCGTCTGCATCGGGGCCGGGGCCGCGGCGATCTCCTGCATGGGCCTCTGGATGCGCTTCGGTGTGAAGCAAGAGAACATCGTGCTCATCGACAGCCGCGGCGTCGTGCGCCAGGACCGCGAAGGCCCGATCGAAGAGTTCCGGGCGGCGTTTGCCGTGCCCGCGTCGGACCCGCGCCATACCCTCGAAGAGGCCTTCGACGGCGTCGACGTCATGTGCGGCCTCGCGAGCGGAGGCCTGGTCAGCCCCGAGATGGTGAAGAAGATGGCCCCCAAGCCGATCATCTTCGCCCTCGCCAACCCGGACCCGGAGATCTCCTACGAGGCCGCCCGGGAGGCGCGCCCCGACGCGATCATCGGCACCGGGCGCTCGGACTACCCGAACCAGGTGAACAACGTCCTCGGCTTCCCCTACATCTTCCGGGGGGCCCTCGATGTCGGGGCCACGGTCATCAACGAGGGGATGAAGCAGGCGGCTGCCGGGGCGTGGGGGCAGCTCGCCCGCGAGGGCGTGCCCGAGGCCGTCATGTCGGCCTACGGCGGCAGCGCGATTCGTTTCGGTCCGGACTACGTCATCCCCAAGCCGATGGATGAACGGGCGCTCTACTGGGTGGCCCCGGCGGTCGCCCAGGCGGCGATCGAGACCGGCGTCGCGACGCGGCCCATCGACATGGCCGAGTACCGCCATGCGCTCACCACCAAGCTCTCGCCGGCGCGCCGGGTGATGAACCAGATCACCGAGGTCGCCCGCTCTGACATGAAGCGAATCGTCTTTCCCGAGGGGGAGAACGAGAGGATCATCCAAGCGGCCCGCATTGCCGTCGACGACGAAATCGCCCACCCGGTGCTCATCGCCCGGCAGGACCGCATCGACGAAATCGCCCAGCGGATCGGCATCACCCTCGACGGCATCGAGATTGTCCCCCGGGATCAGCTGCCCAAGGTCTCGGAGTACGCCGACCTGCTCTTCAAGCGGCGCCAGCGTCACGGCATGACCGCGGCGACCGCCGAGCGCCTCATTCAGGCGCGACGGACCGTGTACGGCATGATGATGGTCGCGACCGGTGACGCCGACGGGCTGATCAGCGGCATGAGCTCGAACTACCGGGAGACCATCCGTCCTGCGCTCCAGATCATCGGGACCCGGGGCGGTCGGGGCCACGCGGCGGGGCTCTACATCGTCATCACCAAGGACGACGTGAAGTTCCTGGCGGACACCACCATCAACATCGACCCCAGCGCCGAGACCATGGCGGAGACCGCGGTCCTCGCGGCGGAGCTCGTCGAAGAGCTCGGCATCAAGCCCCGGGTGGCGATGCTGTCCTTCTCGAACTTCGGCGACGCCAAGCACGAGTCCTCGGCCAAGGCGGCCGCGGCGACGGCGCGGGTGAGAGAGATGCGACCCGACCTGATGGTCGACGGGGAGATGCAGGCCGACGTGGCCCTCATCCCTGCCCTTCGCGAGCCCTATCCCTTCTCCACCCTCGAGGGCGCCGCAAACGTGCTCATCTTCCCGAACCTCGACTCGGGGAACATCGCCTACAAGTTGCTCGCGGCGACCGGCGGCGGAGAGGTCATCGGCCCCCTGGTCCTCGGCATGAAGCGCTCGGTCAACGCCCTCCAGCAAGGTGCGACGGTGCAGTCCGTCCTGCACATGATCGCCATCACCGGCGCCCGCGCGATGCGCCTCGAGCGCGCCGGCCTAGAAGAGATAGTTTGAGCCAACGGTCCGTCGCGAATGCCCCGGCCACCGGTGCTCACTCGCGTTCACGGGTCCCGAAGTATTAGCTGACCCAGGTGGGCCAATGGGGTCCACTTGCGTCAGTCGCCGAGCGCCCCCGCAGGGGCCGACCGAGACGTACCTTTCGTACGTCGACCGAGGTCCCGAGGAGGTAAGCCGGCGAATGGCGTGAGTGGGCGCCATTGGTCAGAAGGGCGAGTCGCCTTCTAGGCACCCTTCCCGGAGCGCATCGCCGCCGTCCGGGGCGAAGGTGTGGGGGCAGAGGTCGTGGTCGTCGGGAACGCCGTCTCCGTCGGCGTCGGCGAGGGGGCACCCCGGGTGGTCCGTGTCGGGATGGGGCCACATCGGCTCCGAGGGGCAGGCGTCTTCCGGGTCGACGAGGCCGTCTTCGTCACGGTCCCGGGCCGGGCAGCCGGCGTTGTGGGGGTCCGGGTGGCGGCCGATGGGGATGGCGGGGCAGATGTCCTCGTGGTCGGGCACTCCGTCGAGGTCCTCGTCCGGCACTTCCTCGCCGTGGCGGGTGAAGGTCATCAAGCTGACCGAGACCCCGAAGGAGAGGAACATCGGGTTGCTGGCGCCCGGGTCCTTCATCCAACTGAAGCGCACGAAGGGGCCGAGGCCGATCACCGGCGCCAGGGGAAAGTCGTAACCGATGCCGACGTCGAATCCGTGGGCGCTGATCTGATGCTCCGAGATGCCCCAGACCCAATGAGCTTCGACGTACCCATCGCCCCAGATGTCGAAGTACCGCGTCGGATGCAGCCGCGCGCCGAGGCGTGTGCCCAGATAGTAGGTCGACTCGTGGGCCGCCGGGGAGAGCACGAAGAACTGCGTGCCGCCGTGGAGGCCGAGGCCGGGAAGCAGGTTGACGGAGAGGTGAATCGCGCCGCCCACACCGGGGTCGAAGGCACTGTCGCCCTCGGCCTCGAGGTTGACGATGCCGAAGACCTCGATGTCTGGGGCAATGCGGTCGAAGAGGTCCTGGGCCCCGGCTGGGGCGGACCAGGCGGCCGTCCCCGAAATGACCACGAGGGCCGCGAGGCTTCGGGTGACCCGCGTCACTCTTCTTCTACTACTTCCTCTTCCAGGACTTCTTCAGCTTCTTCTGGGTCGTCTGCTGGAGCCGCGCCCTCGAGCTCGGCGAGGAACGCTTCGAGGGCCGCGCTCTGGTCGTCGGTGACCATGCGCTTCCAGACCGGCACCGATCCGGCGAAGAAGCTCAGGTCGGCGTAGGTCGTTTCGAAGCGCTCGCCCCACCGATCCGTCCCCGAGAGGGTGATGGTGCCGTCGTCATTGACCAGGGCCCGGAGGCCCGCGAGGTCACGACCCGGCTCCACTTCCTCAGCCGCCTCGGCTTCTGCGGAAGGGGACGCTTCGGCTGCGGGGGCCGTCGCTGGAGCGGCGGTCGAAGTACCGCCACCATCGCCGGAGCCGCAGCCCAGAAGGCCGACCGGGCCGCCGGCGACGACCAAGACGGCCAGAAACGCGATCGATGGAGTCGTGGGCCCGCCCATTGGTGCTTCGATGATCCCGGAAGTGCCTGATCATCGCAACCAAACGGCCGATCAAAGCCCCGAGCCATCCGATTTTCGATCCCAGGCCCAACAACCCTCTCCGGAGTCGGGTCACAAGGGTAGTTGAGTGGCTGGATAGGCATCCCAATGGCATACTTCGGGCGGCTAATGGCTCGTTTTACGCTCGTTATCTCGTTTGCGGCGGCTCTCGTCGTCGCCAGCGCTGGGGATGCTCACGCCCACCCGATCCTCGACGAGGCCGCGCGCCTCTTCGACGAGGCGGAGTTCGAAGCCGCCCTCGAGGTTTTCCACCGAGCCGAAGAGGCCGGGGACCTTACCCGCGACGACCTCATTCAGCTCTACGAGTGGCGCGCGCTGGTCCACCATACCCTCGGCAACGCCGACGACCTCGAGACCGATCTCATGCGTCTCGCGTCCCTCGACCCGGACCACCAATTTGGGCGGCAGGTCCCGCCCGTTGTTCGGGAAGCCTTCGACCGCGCGAAGGCACGGACGACGGGGCAGATCACCGTGCATGTCGATGCCGAGATCCAGCCCAACGGCGTGCGCCTCGGTGCGCGCGTGGAGCACGACACGAGCGGCATCGTTCAGGAGCTGCGCCTCGGGGCCCGGGCTCCCGGAAACGCCTGGACCCATCGCAGCAACTCCGCCCTCGAGATGCCCGGGGCCCCGGACACGACCCTCGAGGTCTACGCCGAGGCGGTCGGCCCCGGGGGCGCGGTCGTCGCGACCGATGGCACGCCGGACGACCCTTTTTCGAGCCTCATCAGAGACCTTCCGGGCCGCGAAGCGGGGTCCACCGGTGGCGGCGGCATCGAGATCATCCCTACCCACCCCTCGGACGATGACGACGATGGCGGTGTGCCCGTGTGGCCCTTCCTCGTCGGTGGCGGCGCCCTGGTCGTCGGCGCGGTGATCCTCATCGCCGTGCTCGTTGCCGGTTCGGGCAGCAGCAATACGGCGCTGATGCCGCCCATGGTGCAGCCCTGACTAGTTCTTCCGAGACCGGCGGGACGGGCGGGACGGGCGAGACCGGCGAGACCGGCAAGACCGGCAAGACCGGCCGCACGACCGCTGTCCACGCCAGCGCCGCGGCGGCCGTGGGCACGCAGCTCGGCCGCTACTACCTCGCGGCCCAGGTTGCGTCCGGGGGCATGGCGACGGTCTTCCTGGCAACGGTCAGCGGTCCCGGCGGCTTCGAGAAGGTCAACGCCGTCAAGCGCATCCACCCTCACCTCGCCGAAGAGGAAGCATTCGTCGAGATGTTCCTCGACGAGGCGCGGATCGCCTCGCGGATCCACCACGCCAACGTCTGCCAGGTCTTCGACTTCGGAGAGTCCGACGGCACGTACTTCATCGCGATGGAGTACCTCATGGGTGAGCCGCTCTCGCGGACCATGAAGACCGTCCGCAAAAACTTCGAGCAGCTGGACTCTGCGCGGCTCCCGATGATCGCGTGCAAGATCATCGCGGATGCCTGCGAGGGGTTGCACGCGGCCCACGAGCTGAAAGGGCGCGACGGCGCCAGTCTCGAGGTCGTGCATCGAGACGTTTCGCCGCAGAATCTCTTCGTGACCTTCGACGGGAACGTGAAGGTCGTCGATTTCGGTATCGCCAGCGCCTCGGACCGCGTGCATCACACGACGGCCGGTCAGGTGAAGGGCAAGTTCAGTTACATGGCGCCGGAGCAGTCCCGGGGCGGGGCCCTCGACCGGCGGGCGGATGTATGGGCCCTCGGGGTGGTGCTTTGGGAGATGTTGACCCTCCGGCGTCTTTTCCGTCGGGACACCACCGTCGCGACGCTCACCGCGATGCTCGGTGAGCCGATTCCGCCGCCGAGCGCCTATCGACCGTCGCTGGACGAACGTCTCGACGAGATCGTGCTGAAGGCCCTCTCCCGGGATCCGGACCAGCGTTATCCGACGGCCCGCGAGTTCGGTCGGGACCTCAGCCGCTACGCGGGCTCCACCGGCGAGCCAGCCGACGCGGCCGAGCTCGCCGAATGGATGGACGAGATCTTCCCGGACGGCAGGCAGCAGGTCCGCTCCATCATGGACGCGGCCCAGCGCGGCGAGGTCGACGAGACGATCGTGACCAGCCATCTCGAGGTCAGCGAGTCCGAGGTCGAGGCCGTGGACGTGGACCTCCTTCCGGGTGTCGCGGCCGTCGAGATTCGCGCCGCGCAAACGGCCGAGACGCAGGTTGCCCCGGTCACCGAGACCCCGGCGACCCTGTCGACCGAGGTCGCCGAACCCGCGGCTGCCCCTGCCGGTGGGCGACCGATGCTCTATGCCGCCCTCGGCGCAGCGGCGGTCCTCTTGCTGGTGGCGATCGGGGGCGCCGTCGGGTGGGCGGCGATGTCCGGCGGTTCCGTCGACGTTCCGCCTCCGACGCAGGTCGCGACCGTCGCCCAACCGGCGGTGGAACCTCACGAGAACGAAACCCCGGAGCCCGTCGCGCCCGATGCGGGGGATGAGGAGCCGCCGGCCGAAGACGCGGGCGTGGTAGCCGACCCGGACGACTCGCTCGTACGTCCCGCCGGGATGAGAAGAGGGCGCAACCCCGGCGCCATGCGGCGTCGCCCGGCGATGACCGAAACCCCGCCCCCCACCATGGAGTCTGCCGCGACCGAGGGCACCGCCTTCATCACGACGCCGGGTGGGTGGGCCAACGTCTACGACGAGAGCGGTCGCCACCTCGGACAGACCCCGCTGCGCCTCACCCTCTCCGTGGGCACACACCGACTCCGCTTAAGGCCCCTCGGCCAACCCCCCGACATACGAGTCCGCGTGAACGTGACCGGCGAGGGAACCGCTCGCGTCGTGCAGCGCCTAGACTAATTGCTTAGGAGGCGCCGGAGATTGGTCTCTTCCCAGGCTATCGCCCGGGCGTAATCGGGGTAGTTGCGCTCTCGCTTCCGGAAGTCCGGACAATGAAAGCGCCTCTTTCCGTTGACCAGAGGCGCAGGCACCACGTGGTGGAGCATCTCGTGGAAGAGCACGTAGGCTACGAAGAACCGCGGTACCCAGTCTTGATCGAGCACGGGGTGCATGCGGATGAGCTGGTCGTCCTGGACGTAGGTGCCGAGGCGGACCGAGTGTCGGCTCCGGCGGTTCGCCGGTGGGCGTCGTCCCCAGGTGACCTGCACGTCCTCGACGCCGCCGGCGAAATGTAGCTCGTCGAGCTCGGTGAAGATCTCCCCGAGGTCGTGATAGCGACCCTGGGTGCGTACCCGCGTTCGGCGGGTCCGGCCTTTGCTGATGAGGTGGTGATTGGCTTCGATGAACGAGTCGAGGCGCTCTGACGCTCGGCGCTCGCCACGTTCGAGGTACCGAGCCAGGGCGCGGACCGTCGTGTCGTCGGCGTCGAGGAACATGTGGTGCAAACGCAGGTGCGTCACCCGGCCATGGCGTCGCGTCGAGAGCATGGTGTGGCGGTTGTTCGTGATGGAGACGCTGATCGGCTCTCGTAGCAGCCCCCCGAGACGTCGCTCGAGGGCGCGGCGGGCTGCCTCTTCGAGGGTGTCGTGGTCGCCGCGGAAGAGCAGCGGGATCTGGGTCGAAGGCGCAGCCTTGCCCTCGGGCGTGCGGCGGCGCCCAACACGAGCAGGAGGAGCAGGACGAGCGGGCTTCCCGCCTCCGCGCTTCCGCGCGTTCTGCGCGTCGTTCTCATTGTTCGAATTCTCGACGAACTCGAATCGCTCTTGCCTCTTCGCCACGGCCCTTCGCTCACGCTAAGCTCCGCGCGGATCGCGGTCAAGGAGCTGTGTGGCTGCGCCGCGATCCTCGAGGAGTGCCGTCATGGAGATCACCGTCCGATACTTCGCCGCCGCCCGGGATCTCGCGGGGTGTGATGAAGAAGATATTCGCGTCGAAGCAGGGGAACTCTCCGCGGGCGCCATGCTCGAGGTCCTCGCCGAGCGTCACCCTCGCCTCCGGGGATACGTCGAGCGCATGCGCGTGGCCATCAACGGCGAGTTCGCGAATGCCAGCGCGTCACTCTCGACTGGGGACGTCATCGATGTGCTGCCTCCGGTGGCCGGCGGGGGGCCGGTGGCCCTCGTCGCTATTCGCGATACGCCCCTATCCCTCGACGAGTGCCTCACGGCGGTGCTGCATCCGGGGGCCGGAGGCGTCGCTCTCTTCGTCGGAACGGTGCGCGACCACGCCGACGGGAAGCCCGTCGCGCGCCTCGATTACGAGGCTCACCCGGAGCTCGCGGAGAAGGAAGCAACCCGGGTACTCGCTAAGATCACTGAAGAAATGCCCGGAGTGCGCCTCGCCATGACCCATCGCATGGGACAGCTTCGGGTGGGTGACCTCGCGGTCGTCGTGGCCGCGAGCTCGGCCCACCGCGGCGACGCCTTCGACGCGTGTCGGTTGGTGATCGACCGCGTGAAGGAGACGGTGCCCATCTGGAAGAAGGAGTGGGGCCCGGATGGGGAAGCCCACTGGGTGAACTTGGCCGAGTAAGGAGAGGTGGGCTCTGGCCCTCAGTGAATGCAGGCCTGGGTGCACTCTCGGGAGAGGTTCTCCTGGAAGCCCCGGGCGTGGGGCAGGAGCGGTTGGCCGAGGGGCCACGGCGTTTCGCATAGGTCGGTGACGGCGAAGGGCTCTCCGGCGTAGGTCCCGGCGATGGAGATGGGCCTTCCGCCCCATCGGCAAGCGTGCTCTCTCTGGCGTTCGAGGGAGCCGCGGTTCCA
>QMMC01000040.1 GCA_003647065.1 Deltaproteobacteria bacterium
CGAGGGAACGATGACAGGGTCGATCCCCTTTCGAGGGACCGCGGGCCGGTCAGCGGGCCGCTATCGGCGCGAGATCACGCGGCATTCAAACGGTTCGCCGCTCTAGGGGGCGCACCGAGGATGAGCGAAGTGCTCACGCCCCAGGCGGCGTCAGCCCGTCGCCCTACCGGGGCCCCGCCTCCCAAGCGGTTCCGTAGCTGAAGGGCGTCCGCTCATGGTCCGAGAAATCGGCCCGCTTGGCCGTGTCCATGATGTAGCAGCAGACGTCCTCATAGAAGTACTGCCCATACCGAGTGAGCCGAACGCCGTCCTCGTCGACCTCGATGGCCTCGAGATCACGGAGGCCGCCGACGACGTCGGTGAGCGCGGTCGTCACGTCCACTCCGTACTTCTCGCGGAACTGCGCTCTGTCAACGCCGGCGCGGATCTGGATCCCGAGAAAGAGCGCGCGATACATCTGCTCTTTGTGTGAGAGCTGCTGGTGCTGGTGCAGCGGCGGTAGCCCTCGGTCGATCATCTTGCCGTAGAGTCCCAAGTTCTCTTGGTTCTCGTAGCAGAGCGCATTGACGTACGAACGCGTGCGGGCGCCGAAGGCCAAGAGGGGCATGCCCTTCAACCAGTGGTAGCGGTAGGGGAAGTCTTGGTCGTGAGTGAACCGCCCGTTCTGCTCGTAACCGTTGTCCTCGCTCCACTGGTGGGCCTTGAGCGTCATGGCGAAGAGGTCGTCATCGCTGACCAGCAGCTCCGGCCGCTCGTCGTATACATCAACCATCTTCTGGTTGACGATCTCGTGCCGGATGAACTCCACCGCGTCGGGCTTCAAGTCCTCGAGGATCTCGAGGTCCGCGTCGAGACTCTCGAGGGTCTGGCCTGCGAGACCGAGCATGATGTCGACGTTCAACCTCATGCCATTGTCGTGTGCCGTGCGGATGATCCCTTCCATCTGCCGGGGTGTATGCGAGCGCATGCAAAGCTTCAGAACCGCGAGATCGAAGGTCTGACAACCGATGCTAAGTCGATCGACACCGGCGTCCCGCAGCCGGGGGATCACGTCCTTCGCCAAGCTACCCGGCGTCGCTTCGACGGAGACGGTCGCTTCATCGTGCAGGGGGGCGTTCGTTTTCAGGAGATCGACGAGCTCCCCGATCTGCTCCGGGGAGAACATCGTCGGCGTTCCGCCGCCGAAGTAGATGCTGCGCGTGCGTCGGCCCTCGAATGCGCCCTCCGAGGCGTAGAGTTGGATCTCTTTCATCAGACGGTTGAAGTACTGCGTTTCCGCCTCGGCATCCGGCATGTTCGGGCGCGTGTTGCAGAAGGTGCATTCAAACTTGCAGAACGGGACGTGCAAGTAGACGTTGATCTCGTCCTCGCCCGTCAGCGCCGTGCGCAGGCTCGCGAAGAACTCATCCCCTTTCCGTACACTGAAGCGCTGGAGGTTCTCTGGGATGACGAAATCCGGCAGGTTCTTCGTGTACCCCTGGATCCCGTAGTAGAGCTTATTTCGGATCTTCGCCCGGAGGGCCTCGTCTTCGGCGCTTGTCATCTCATGTGCTCCTACTCGGTGGCGAGACCGCTGCCTGCTCCTTCGCCAGCTCGCCTGCGAGATAGCTCGCGAGGCTCTTAACGCTAGCGAAAACCTTCCTGGTGTCCTCGTCGTCGGCCTTGATGCGCACGCCGAACTTCTTATCGACTGCGATGGCGAGCTCGAGCGCGTCGATCGAATCGAGGCCGAGGCCATCTCCGAAGAGCGCGTCTTCCGAGACGATCTCCTCGGGTTTTACGTCTTCGAGCATCAGTGACTCGACGATGACTTCTTTGAGCTGCTTCTCGAGGTCTTGATTCATTGGGAAGCTCCGGTTTCCAGCCCTACGGTAGAGCAAGCGACTAGCAGAACGCCACCCGCCGCCGAGAGGACGCGCCATATCATACATGGGACGCTCAGTTCGGCATCTCGTAGCGGATAGAAAACATAAAGCCTGTCGACATCGTGGCGCTGGTGTACTCACTCGTTCTCGGGTTCGAGAGCGGCTAAGGAACAGCGGTTTTCAAGCCGTTCGTCGAGCACCAGCCGACGCCTCCCACCCGCTCAATCGAAGACGACTTCGAGCGCTTCGTTTAAAGTCCCGACGGGCATCAACTCCGCCCCCCGGCGCTCTTCCGTGGTCAACCGCTCGGCGTTGCCCTTGGGCAAGACGACTCGGGTGAAACCCATCTTCACCGCCTCGACCACCCGGGGCCCCGGGCGGGGGACGGCGCGGACTTCGCCGGCGAGGCCAATCTCGCCAAAGACCGCGACCTTCGGGCCCAGCGCAACCTCGCGCAGGCTCGACACGACGGCCAACGACAGGCCTAGGTCGATGGCACGCTCGTCGACCCGGGCGCCCCCGGCGACGCTGACGAAGGCGTCGCGGTCGAGGATGTGGATGTCGGCTTTGCGCTCGATCACCGCGAGCAGGATGGCGAGGCGGTTGGCGTCGACGCCGGTCGCCACCCGGCGCGCCGCCCCGTAGACCGCCGGCGCAACGAGAGCCTGGGTCTCGACGAGGAGCGGCCGGGTGCCCTCGGCCGTCGGCACGACCACCGACCCCGCAACCGCGGTGGGGCGCTCGGCGAGGAAGAGGGCGCTCGGGTCGGGGACCTCGCGGAGGCCCTGGCGGACCATCTCGAAGACGCCGAGCTCGTGGGTGGGGCCGAAGCGGTTCTTGACGGTGCGCACCAGGCGGAACGCGTGGCTCCGGTCCCCCTCGAAGGAGAGCACCGTGTCGACCAGGTGCTCGAGCATCTTCGGCCCGGCGAGGGAGCCGTCCTTGGTGACGTGGCCGATGAGGAAGAGCGAAACGCCGCCCTCCTTGGCGAGGTCGATGAGGCGCGATGAGACCTCGCGTATCTGAGACACGGTCCCCGGGGCGGACTCGAGGTCACGGGTGCGGATGGTCTGGATCGAATCGATGACGGCGACGTGGGGGCGGCACGCGCGCACGGCCTTCTCCACCGCTTCGAGATCCGTGGTGGCGAGGACCTTCACCCGGTCCATGCCCGCACCGCCGAGGCGCTTGCCCCGGAGAGCGACCTGGGACGCCGACTCCTCGCCGGTCACGTAAAGCGCCTCGTGGCCGGCGGCGGCAAACTTGGCGAGAGCCTGCATCAGCAACGTGGATTTCCCGATGCCCGGATCCCCGCCGAGGAGGGTCACGCCGCCGGCGACGACGCCGCCGCCGAGGGTCCTATCGAGTTCGTCGATGCCCGAGGGAATCCGCCGAGCGTCCTCGTGGTTGACCTCGCCGAGGGGCACGGCCCCGGACGCTCCCCGTGCTGTTGGCCCCCCCGACGACGAGGCGGCCCCGCGGCCCTTGCCGCCGCGGACCTGAGTCTCTTCGACCAGGGTATTCCACTCGCCACACCCGCCGCAGCGCCCGAGCCACCGGGGGCTCATAGCCCCGCAGGACGAGCAGGTGTAGACCGACTTTTCTTTGCGCTTGATCTTGCTCACGACGACCCCTTGTCGCCCCGACGGGGCGGGAGTTGCGGAACTGACGGCGCGTGGGCGCTTTTCAGTACTGGATGCCCATGACGACCCGCACGATCTGGGCGTTCGTCAGGGAGTCATCCGAGTGCAAGCGGTCGCCTTCCTTGTAACCGAGGCCGGCTAACGGGAAGAGGATGCCGTACTGGAGCATGCCGTAGAATCCGTCATAGATCTCCGGGCCGTCTTCGCTCCGGTAGTAGACCGAGGCGTTGATCTCGGCACCGAGGTTGCCGTCGTTGCCCCAAGCCTGACGGGGCTGGGAGGCGCGGGTGTAGATGAAGTCGGCCCGGGCGCCGAGGAGCTGCCCAAAGGAGTTACGAATGAAGTCGTAGCTGAGGCCCGGCTTGAACCAGTAGGCGCCAGCGATCTGCGTGAGCACGTTGCGGAAGAGGATGAGGTCGATGCGGTAGTTCGGGTGCATGCGGAAGGTGGTGATGTTGTTGTCGACCACGCCCGCGGCGTCTTGCTGGGGCGGAAGGCCGGCCGTGACGGCGAGGCCATCGACGTCCGGGTCACCGCTCGAATAGCCGCCCATGTAGTGGATGCCGAGCTTGTCATCGAGCATCCGGTACTCGGCCTCGAGGGCGACGGCGCCGCTCATGAGGTTGAAGTTCTCGGCGACGTAGCTGTCGTTCTGGGTGTTCTGGACCGAGCCGATGATCATCGCGCCCTCGACCTCGAGGCGGAAGTCGCCGTACTTGAACTGGAACCAGAGGTCGGGAATGAACGCCTCGGCGCTCCGGCGGACGAAGATCGCCTGGGCCCCGCTCGGGCGCGTGTAGGGGTCGGCGACGCCGGCGCTGGTGATGTTGTGGTTGCGATAGACGAAGTAGGCGCCGCCGTTGATGACCGCGTCGCCGCGCTGGAGCGTCTCGCGCTGCTCCTCTTCGGTGGAGCGCCGGGCCGCAGCAAAGACGAACTGGTTGATGTCGTCGTCCTGGTTCGTATCGAAGGGGATCTGGGAAAGGTCGAAGGGGTGCTGCTCGACGATGCCCTCGCCGGCGAAGTCCCACGCCGCGATGAGGTGAATCCCGGCGAGCTTGGTGATGGCCATGATCCGGTCCACGTCGGACTGCCAGTCCGAGTCGATCCCCTCGCCGCCGTTGGCCAGGATGCCGAGCCCCCAATGGCTGCCCATGCGGCCAAATCGCAGCTGACCGAGGCCGCGGTTGCTGATTTCGCCCCACGCCCGACGCACTCGGACAGCGTCCTGGAGGGCGTTTCGCCCGGCCGTCGGCGAGGTCTGGGTGGTACTGAATGAATCGAGGGGCACCCGCGGAGTCCGCGCCTGACGCTCGTAGATCGGGTCTCCGCTGGTCGCCGGAGTGATCAGCCCATCCGGCGTCGACCCCATGACGATGTTGTCGAGGAGGTCGATCTGCATGTGCACCTTCACGTCGTCCGAGAGCGAGATGGTCGGCTCGAGGCGCAGGCGCATGTTGGCGAAGGCCAGGGTCCCCGACTCGCCGCACGAAGAGGTCGAGTCGATGTCGCCGTCGCCGGTGCAGCCCCCGGGCACGGTGGCCTCACGGGTCGGCGGGCGGAAGTTCGAGAAGGGCGGGTCTGCTTCGTAGGTCGAATCGCTGGTGCCATCGCCTTCGCCGCGACCGAGCCAGAAGGAGTCCCAGAGCTCCGGGCGCACGCGGAAGTATCCGTGCAAGGTGATGGCAGGCTGGGGCGCGCCCCAGGTCCCCTGGGTCGGGTCGCTCGACGGAGGGCCGCCTTCTTCGAGGCGTGAGAGCGCGTCACCTGGATCGGGCAGCTCGTCGTCGTCCCCTTCAGCGTCGTCCTCTTCGGGGGGGAGCTGGATGTCGAGGGGCTCGACGGTCGGCGCCCGCAATTGAACGCTGTCGTCCTCTTCGGCGTCTTCTTCCGCGGCGTCTTCAGCCCCCTCGGCATCGTCGTCGCCCGAGGAGGCGTCGTCTTCTCCACTGGCCTCCGCGTCAGCCTCGGCGTCCTCACCCGCGGGGGGCTGAGCCAAAGCGACGACCGGAAGGGTCAACATGCTGAAAATACAAGAGATGAGGACGAGACAGCGCATCGGACGCTCCTGTGCCCGGGATGACGACTAAGCCGAGCGCCGCGTGCGTATCACGGCCCAACCTCAGTGGAAACCAGAAACCGGCCCTTAACAAGAAGGCGCCGCGTAGGCGGCCCGAGGCGGCAGCGCGCCGGAGGCGTGCAGAGCCGAAAGGCCGACCGTAGCGGCGCCGGGAGTGCGAAGGCGTGCAGAGCCGACAGGCCGACCGTAGCGGCGCCGGGAGTGCGAAGGCGTGCAGAGCCGACAGGCCCACGGTAGCGGCGCCGGGAGTGCGCGATCCTCTTCCCTGCGGGAGGGGGCTGTCCACGGGGGGCCGTTTCCCATTACCTTCCCGGACCGTGACCTCTTCCTTACGCCTCGTGGCCCTCGGCGGCCTCGGGGAAATCGGCATGAACTGCATGGCCTTCGAGGCCGACGGGGATGTGCTCGTCCTCGACTGCGGAGTGACCTTCCCCGACGACCAAGCGGGGGTGGACGTCATCCATCCGGACTTCGAGTGGCTCGAGGAGCGCCGTGACCGGATCCGCGGGATCGTGATCACTCACGGTCACGAAGATCACATCGGCGCCCTGCCCTACCTCCTGCGCGTCGCCCCGGCCCCCGTATTCGCTCCTCCCTATGCGCTGGCCTTGATCGAGCAGCGCCTCGCCGAGCACCGAGACCTCCGGGAGATCGAGCTCCAGGCCACCCATCCGGGGGAGCGCTTCGAGGTCGGCACGTTCGGCGTCGAACCAGTGCGCGTGACCCATTCGATGGTCGACGCCACGGCCCTGATCCTCGAGACGCCGGCCGGCACCGTGGTGCATACGGGTGATTTCAAGATCGACCCCACCCCGCCGGACGGCGAGGACTTCGACGCTGAACGCTTTCGCAAGGCCGGCGATGACGGTGTCCGGCTCCTGCTCTCAGACTCCACCAACGCCTGGGTGCCCGGCGAGACGGCCAGTGAAGCGACCGCCAGGGACGCCCTCTCCCCCCTCATCGAGGACGCACCGGGACGCGTCGTGGTGGCCCTCTTCGCCTCGAACGGCCACCGCCTGCGCTCCCTCTTCGACTTGGCCCGGGAGCATGGTCGCCGAATCTTGCTCTTGGGCCGTTCGCTCCACCGCCACTTCGAGACGGCCCGGGAGACTGGCTATTTGCCGGATCCTGGCTCCATCCTGGTAAGCGAGCGAGGCGCCCGGGACATCCAGCCGAAGGACCTTCTGGTGCTCGCGACGGGAACCCAGGGGGAGCCCCGGGCGGCCCTCGCCCGCCTCGCCGAGGACCGCCACCCAGCCCTCAGCCTCGAGGCCGGCGACCGGGTCATCCACAGCGCGCGCATCATTCCGGGCAATGAGACCCGATTCTACGACACGATGAACCGGCTCATCCGCCTCGGGGTCGACGTGCGCTTTCAAGCCTCCGACCGCGGGATCCACGTCAGCGGTCACGCCCACGCCGGAGAGCAGCGGCGCATGCTGAGCCTGGTGCGGCCAGAATCCTTCGTGCCCGTGCACGGGACGCGCATGCACCTCGAGAAGCACGCCGAGCTCGCTCGGGCCGAGGGGGTCGGGGAAACCCTGGTCGTCGAGAACGGCGAGGTGGTGGAGGTCACGGCGGACGGCCTCCGGGTGGTCGACGACGCCCCGGTCGGCCGCGTGGCGGTCAACCGCGGGAGGCCCATCCCCCCCGAGGTGCTCCGGGAGCGCGCGCTCCTCGGGGAGCTCGGCTTCGCTTTTGCAGTGTTCCCCATCGACCAGTTCGGCGAACTCGCCGGGGAAATGCGCATCATCCTCCGGGGCCTGGTGGGCGAAAACGACGAAGCCCCCCTCTGCCGTCGGGCTGGTCAGTACGTGGCCGCGGCCCTCGAATCCGCGAGCCCGAACGCCGCGATGGATGCCGAGGCGGTCGAAGACCGAGCGCGTCGGGCCCTCAAACGCTTTCTGGGCAAGGAGCTGGGTCGCAAACCGATGGCCTGGGCCACGGCGACCCAGATGGATGAGGGAGACGACCGATGAGGCTGGGCCTCACCGCCCACCAAGCCCTCGTATTGGCCGTTCTCGTCGGATCGTCGCTAGGGGTTCATGCCGGCTGCGGCGCCGAGGCACCCGAGACCGAATCCGAAGCCGACGGCCGTGATAACCGCGCCACGAGCGGCGATGAGGTGACCGGCCGGAACGCGGCGCCGAGCACGACGCCGTCCCCCGCCGAACAGCGAGTGATCGACGACCTCGCCCGAGCGGCAGAACGAATCCGAGGCCTCGAGTTCACCGTACCGGTCCAAGTGTCGGTCCAGGACCAGGCCGCGATCGTGCACTACCTGACTTCCGAGCTCGAAGAAGAAGACCTCGAGCTCAGCCACGACGTGTATTTCGGCCTCGGGCTCATCCCCCGGGACCTCGACATCCGCGACCTCCTCGAACGCGTCCTCGGAGAGCAGGTCGTCGGCTATTACGATCCCGAGGTCGACAGGCTGGTGATCCGCGACGACGTGATGCGGGCCCTCGGCCGCGGCGATACCCGGGAGGGAATCGACGAGTCCCGGGCGACGATCGTGCACGAGCTGGTTCACGCGCTTCAGGATCAGCGCCTCGGCCTCGGAGACCGCTTCGAAGAAGACGACCGCGACACAGACCCCGAGGCCGCGTTCCACGCGGTGATCGAGGGCGACGCCACCCTCGCGATGATCGGCTACGTCATGGAATCCCAGGGGGCACGCCTCGAGATGGTCACCGCAAGGCCCGACCTCCTGGCCCAGTTGCTCTCCGGAGCGGCACCGATGAGCGACGACGAGCTCGGGACCGCACCGGCTATCCTGCGAGTGACGCTGCTCTCGTCCTATGTCGACGGGCTCGTTTTCGCGGCTCGGCTCCACGGCATCGGGGGCTTTGACGCCGTCAACGACGCCAACCGGACTCCCCCGGTGAGCACCGAGCAAATCCTCCACCCGGAGCGCTACCTGCGCGGAGAGCTCCCGGACGAGGTGACGTTGCCCGCGTTTTCTCACCTCGAGGACGCCGGCCTCGCCCCCATCGAGGAGGACACCCTCGGGGAGCTGGAGATGAAGGTCTACCTGGGCCAACTCGAAGAGACCGGTGTGCTGCCGGCGGCGGCCGATGGGTGGTCCGGAGATCGGCTCCGGGTCTATCGGCAGGTCGACGATGGGAACGGGGATGCCGGGGCCGCGGCGTGCATCTGGTTCACGGCCTGGGACGACGTGGCCGAGGCCCGGGAAGCCGAGGCCGCCGCCAAGCGCATCGTCGAGGCGGCCCCCCGGGCCGAACAACGGCGCCACCGGGTCGAACGAATCGGCCGGGGCATGCTCATCGTCCGCCACTTGGACCAGAGCCTGCATTCACCGATTCGGGAGGCATTTCGGGCCTTCGCCCACGGCCTGCCCGGCTCTCCGCCGACGCGCTGAGCGAAATTGAGCCGGGACCTCGGCGAGAGTTCAATTCTTGTCAATTCGGTCCGGCGCCGTGACAGGGTCCGGCCATGGCTGACTCCCGCGTATCCTGGGACGAGTACTTCATGAACATCGCAAAGGAGGTGGCGACCCGGGCCACCTGCGACCGAAAGCACGTCGGAGCGGTCATCGTCCGGGACCGAACCATCCTCTCGACGGGCTACAATGGCTCTGTCCGGGGCCTCGGCCACTGTGACGACGACGGCCACATGATGGAGGACGGCCACTGCGTCCGCACCATCCACGCCGAGTCCAACGCCATCATCCAGGCTGCCAAGAACGGCACCGCAATCGGCGAGGCGGGCATCTACGTCACCGCCAGTCCATGCTGGAATTGCTTCAAGATGATCGTCAATGCGGGCATCCAGCGCATCGCTTTCGGCGAGTTTTACCGGGACGAGCGCATCTTCGAGATCTCGAAGACATTGGGAATCGAGCTGGTGGACCTGAGCGGCGATGCCGCGGCCGCCCAGTGAGCCAAATCGGCCCCGTCCTCACAACCCGACCTTGACCCCCCCGTGGGCCGGCGCTATGCCCGGCTTCCTCCCGATTTCTTTCATTCTTTTAGGTTAGGCCTGGTCAGGCCTGCTTAGGCGCAGAGGCGACGATGGAGTCCCAGGTCAACGAGATCAGTCCGGTCGAGGTCGAAGTCACGGTAGAAATTCCGTGGGACGACGTAAAGAAGGATCTCGACACGCAGTACAAGCTGCTCGGTCGGAGCGCCAAGGTGCGCGGCTTCCGTCCCGGCAAAGCCCCCCGCAACGTGCTCCGTCAAGTGTACGGGCGTCAGGTGAAGGGCGAGGTGACGGCCCAGCTCGTCGAGAAGGGACTGCTGCACGCGGTCGAGACTCACGAGCTTCAGATCGTCGCCCAGCCGGACATCTCCTCCGCCCCGGAGATCGCCGATGGCAAGCCCCTCACCTTCACCGCGAAGGTCGAGGTCCGCCCGACGGTCACCGACGTCGACACGTCGAAGCTCACGCTCACGCGGACGACGACGGACATTCCCGACTCTGCCGTCGACAGCGAAGTCGAAAAGCTGCGTCAGCAGAACGCCGACGTCCAGACCCCCGAGCCCATGCGCCCGAGCAAGGCTGGCGACGAGCTCACCATCGACTACGTGGTGAGCGTCGACGGCGAAGACAAGCCCGAGATGAGCGCCCAGGGGCGCCCCGTCGAGCTCGGCGCGGAGCAGCTCATCCCCGAGTTCGAGAAGGGCCTCTCCGGCGTTTCTCCCGGCGACGAAGCGAAGATCGATGTGTCCTTCGGCGACGATCACCAGGACGAGGATCTCCGAGGCAAGACGGCGACCTTTCACATCACGGTCAAGGAGCTGCGCGAGAAGCTCCTCCCGGACCTCGACGACGAGTTCGCAAAGGACTGCGGCGACTACGCCACACTGCTCGAGATGCGCTTGAAGATCCGCGAGCGCCTCGAAGAAGGCGCCAAGCGGCGCGCAGACTCGGACCTTCGGGAGCAGGTGATCGACAAGCTCGTCGAGACCAACGAAATCCCGGCCCCTCCCACTATGGTGAAGCAGGAAGAGCAGCGCATGGTCTACGAGATCGTGCAGATGATGCAGATGAGTGGCGGAATGGGCCCGAACTTCGGCGACGACTTCCAAAAGGGCATGAGCGACCGGGCCGAGCGTAAGGTCAAGGCCGCGATCCTCCTCGGCGCCGTGGCCAAGAGCGAGAAGTTCGAGGTCACCAAAGAAGACATGGACGAGAAGCTCGCTTCCATCGCCGAAGAGACGGGCAAGCACATCGCCAAGGTCCGGGTGGAGTACACCGGCGAGCGGCGTGGTGAGCTCGAGAGTCAGCTCCTCGAAGACAAGCTGATGGACCACCTCCTCACCAAAGCCACGATCACGGACGCACCGGCAGAAGTTGCCAAGCCGACCGAAGATGCGAAAAAGAGCGACGACGCAAAATGATGAGGGGGCGAACTCGATGAGCGAACGGCGCGACGAAACACGTGGGGCCTTCGTGCCCATGCCGCTGGTGGTCGAAACGACTCACCGCGGCGAGCGGAGCTGGGACATCTACAGCCGGCTCCTCAAGGACCGCATCGTGTTCCTGGGCACCGAGGTTGGCGACGACATCGCGAACATCATCATCGCCCAGATGCTCTTCCTCGAGAGCGAAGATCCCGACAAGGAGATCACGCTCTACATCAACAGCCCGGGCGGCGTGATCACCGCCGGCCTCGCCATCTACGACACCATGCAATACGTCCGGTGTCCGGTCGCGACCGTGTGCCTCGGCCAGGCGGCGTCCATGGCGGCTTGGCTACTCGCCGCGGGAAGTCCCGGCATGCGCCGGGCCCTGCCCAACAGCCGAGTCATGATTCACCAGCCCCTCGCCGGCTATCGTGGCCAGGCGACGGACATCGAGATTCACGCTCGGGAAATCCTCAACGTCCGCGCTCGCATGAACGAAATTATGGCGAAGCACACCGGACAGACCGCCGAGCAGGTCAAGAAGGACACGGAGCGGGACAATTTCCTCTCCGCTACGGAAGCCAAGGATTACGGGATCATCGACGAGGTGATCGACCGGAAGAAACCCGGTGCCCCGCTGAAGGGCAAATAGCAGCCAAGACGGGGTCGACTCCTTGCCGCGGCGATTTGCCGGCGCTAGAATCGACTTCGGTTTTGAGCATAATTTTTCGTAGTAAGAGGGCGTGAGGTAGACACGAATGCCGACGACTGGGCGGCGGGACGACAGCCACGGGAACCTGCAGTGTTCCTTCTGTGGCAAGTCCCAGAAGGAAGTAAAGAAGCTCATCGCAGGGCCGACGGTCTACATCTGCGACGAGTGCATCGGGCTGTGCAACGACATCATCGCGGAAGAAGTCGACCGCGAAGATTCGTTCTCGTCTGGAACCCCGTTGCCGAAGCCCGCCGAGATCAAAGCGATCCTCGACGAGTACGTCATCGGCCAGGAGCGCGCCAAGAAGGTCCTCGCGGTCGCTGTACACAACCACTACAAGCGCATCGACAGCACGGTCGCGTCCGAGGACGTGGAGCTTCAAAAGTCCAACATCTTGCTGCTCGGCCCGACCGGCTCCGGCAAGACGCTTCTGGCCCAGACCCTCGCGCGCATCCTCGACGTGCCCTTCGCCATCGCTGACGCGACGACGTTGACCGAAGCGGGCTACGTCGGTGAAGACGTCGAAAACATCATCGTCCAGCTCCTGCAGAACGCCGACCACGACGTCGAGCGGGCGCAGCGCGGCATCGTCTACATCGACGAAATCGACAAGGTCGCGCGCAAGGGTGACAACCCGTCGATCACGCGCGACGTCAGCGGCGAAGGCGTACAGCAGGCTCTCTTGAAGATCATCGAGGGCACCATCGCCAATGTGCCACCGAAGGGCGGCCGCAAGCACCCGCAACAAGACTTCCTCCAGATCGACACGGGGAACATCCTCTTCATCTGCGGCGGTGCCTTCGTCGGCCTCGATCAGATCATCGAGCGCCGCATCGGCGAAAAGACCCTCGGCTTCGGCGCGGACATCCCGTCCAAGAAGGACAAGCAGATCGGCACCCTCCTCGAGCAGGTCCAGCCCGAAGACCTGCTGAAGGCAGGCCTCATCCCGGAATTCATCGGGCGCCTCCCGGTCCTCGCGACGCTGCACGAGCTCAACGAAGAAGCGCTGGTCGACATCCTCACCAAGCCGAAGAACGCCCTGGTGAAGCAGTTCGCGAAGCTCTTCGAGATGGACGGGGTGAAGCTGAGCTTCGCCAAGTCGGCCCTCGATGCGGTCGCCAAGGAGGCCCTCAACCGCGCAGCCGGCGCTCGTGGTCTCCGGGCCATCCTCGAGCACGCGATGCTCGACATCATGTACGACGTCCCTTCACGGACCGACATCAAGGAAGTGGTCGTCAATAAGGACGTCATCACCAAGGGTGAAAAGCCCCTCATCGTCTACGAGAAGGAAGCCGAGCAGGCGTAGCGGACTCTGCCCGCGACCCTCGCCCGGCCTCCAGGCAAAGGATAGGTCTCCTTGTTCTTCCACAAGAACGACAGCGACAAGGACGAAGGGTCGGCCCAGGGACGTATCCTGCCGCTCCTTCCGCTCCGCGACATCATCGTCTTCCCGCACATGGTCGTGCCCCTCTTCGTCGGGCGCGAGAAGAGCATCAATGCGCTCGAAGAGGCGATGGCCAACGAGAAGGAAATCCTCCTCGCTGCCCAGAAGAAGGCGAAGACCAACGACCCCACCCCCGAAGACATCTTCGGGATGGGAACCATCGGCACGATCATCCAACTGCTTCGTCTCCCCGACGGCACCGTCAAGGTCCTGGTCGAAGGCAAGCGCCGGGCGCAGATCAGCCGCTTCGTTCCCAACGAAGACTTCTTCCTCTGTGAGGTCGAGCTCATCGAGGAAAGCTCGAGTGGCAGCGTGGAGCTCGAGGCGCTGATCCGCAGCGTGCAGTCGACCTTCGAGACCTACGTCAAGCTCAACAAGCGCATCCCCCCCGAGATGCTGATGACGGTGCAGACGATCGAGGACCCGTCGCGCCTCGCCGACACCATCGTCGTGCACCTCAACTCCATCAAGCTCGGTGACCGCCAGGAGATCCTCGAGACGACCGATCCGATTCAGCGTCTCGAGCGGCTCTACGAGCTGATGAACGCCGAAATCGAGATTCTTCAGGTCGAAAAGAAGATCCGTTCGCGCGTCAAGAAGCAGATGGAGCGTACTCAGAAGGAGTACTACCTGAATGAGCAGATGCAGGCCATTCAGAAGGAGCTCGGCGAACGCGACGAGTTCAAGAATGAGATCCAGGAGCTCGAAGAGCGCATCAAGGACAAGCTCCTCAGCAAAGAGGCCCTCGGGAAGATCCAAAAGGAGCTGAAGAAGCTCCGCATGATGCAGCCGATGAGCGCCGAAGCGACGGTCATCCGGAACTACATCGACTGGGTCCTCGCGCTCCCCTGGGACCACAAGAGCGAAGAGAACTACGACATCGATGAGGCCGAGAGGATCCTCGACGAGGATCACTACGGTCTGAAGAAGGTAAAAGAGCGCATCCTCGAATACCTCGCGGTCCAAGCGTTGGTGAAGAAGCTCAAGGGCCCGGTGCTCTGCCTGGTCGGCCCGCCCGGGGTCGGCAAGACGTCCCTGGCGCGGAGCATCGCCCGCGCCACCGGCCGCAACTTCGTGCGGCTCTCACTGGGCGGCGTCCGGGACGAAGCAGAGATTCGGGGCCACCGGCGCACGTACATCGGCGCCCTCCCCGGCCGACTCGTGCAATCGCTTCGCAAGTGCGGCACCAACAACCCGGTCTTCCTCCTCGACGAGGTCGACAAGATGAGCAGCGACTTCCGGGGAGACCCGGCGTCAGCGCTCCTCGAAGTCCTCGACCCCGAGCAGAACCACTCGTTCAACGACCACTACCTCGACCTCGACTACGACCTCTCCGACGTGATGTTCATCACCACGGCGAACTCGCTCTCGGGCATTCCGATTCCGCTCCAGGACCGGATGGAGATCATCCATCTCAGCGGTTACACCGAGTTCGAGAAGCTGAACATCGCAGTTCGTTACCTGGTCCCCCGCCAGAAGAAAGACGCGGGGCTCTCGGACCTCGACGTCGAGATCACCGAAAACGCGATCCGCACGCTCATCCATCACTACACGCGCGAGAGCGGCGTCCGTAATCTCGAGCGCGAGATTGGCAGCGTCTTCCGGAAGATCGCGAGGCAGGTCCTCAAGGAAGGCTCCGACAAGAGCTACCGGGTCCCCGCGAAGGCCGTGCCCAAGTACCTCGGTGTGCCCAAGTTCCGCTCGGACAAGGCGGCAGAGCACGACGAAATCGGCCTCACCAACGGCCTCGCCTACACCATCTACGGCGGCACCACCCTCGACTGCGAGGCCGCCATCGTCCCCGGCAAGGGCAAGATGGTGATCACCGGTCAGCTCAGCAAGGGAATGACCGAGAGCGCTCAGGCCGCGATGAGCTACATCCGCTCGCGCCACAAGATCCTCGGCTTGGACGAGGACTTCTACGAGAAGGTGGACGTGCACGTGCACTTCCCGGGCTACGACCCGAAGGACGGCCCGAGCGCCGGCGTGACCATGGCGACGAGCATCGCTAGCGCGCTGCTCCGCATCCCGGTCCGCAAAAACGTCGCTATGACCGGCGAGATCACTCTTCGCGGGCGGGTCATGCCCATCGGCGGGCTCAAAGAAAAGATGCTCGCCGCCCACCGAGTGGGCATCGACACGGTGCTGGTCCCTCGCGAGAACCGCAAGGACCTGCGCGAGATCCCCAAGCGCGTGCTCAACGCGACCCGGGTCGTGCTCATCGAGCACATGGACCAGGTCCTGCGAGAGGCCCTGGTCCTCTCGGACCCCGAGGCGATGTTTGGCCACCGGGTCCCGCCCCTCGAGTACCGCGAAGGCAAGCTCGTCGAGCCGCCCCACGCCGGCGCCGTAGACGTTGTCCCGGAGCCCAACGTGCCGGCCCCCGGCGCCCAGCAGTAGCCTCGGCAATCACGCCCACTCACGCCATTCGCCGGCTTTCCTCCTCGGCGCAGCCCTCGAAATACCTTTGGTATTCCTTCGGACTGCACCTGCGGGGGCGCTCGGCGACTGACGCAAGTGGACGCGATTGCCCCAAGGGAGTTGGGGACGCGAGGTTGCTTAATTGTCTTACGGACCGCGTCTCCGGAGCGCTCGGCGACTGACGCGAGTGGACGCGATTGCCCAAGTTGCGTTGGTCAGGCCATCGCTCTCAGGAGCTCGACGCGCATTTCCGTGGGGGGGTGATTGCGGATGTCCGAGGGGGCCGGGGCGATGCCGTAGGGGTTCATGGACCGCAGCATGCCTCGCTTTGGTTGGGCGTGTTTTTCGAAGAGCACGAGGGCCTCGGCGAGGGCACTCGCATCGCCGGTGAGCTTCACGGCGTCTCGGTCCGCGCGCAGCTCTCGGGCGCGGCCGAGGGCCATGAGCAGGCCCTTCGCCAACATCGGCGTGCAGATCAGCGCGGCCACGAACCCCCAGGAGATGCCTCCGTCGAAAAGCTGAGTGAGCGCTCCGTTGACGACCAGAAGCAGCAAGCCGAGGTGGGACATGGTGCGCGTCATGCGTACGAAGAGGTCGGCGACGCCCATGACCATCGTGTCGCGGTTCTTGATGTGGCTCACCTCGTGGGCGATCACCGCTTCGAGGTGCCGCGGCTCGAGGTGGGCGATGAGCTCAGTGCCCAACACGTTTGTCTTTATCCGTACGGCGCCCACCGAGAACGCATCGCAATCATCGCGGTCCGTGATGCGAAGGTCCGGCACCTCGGTGAGCCCCGCCCGGGAACTCAAGCGCTCGACGCACTCGACCAACACCGGTCGGGTTTCGTCTGCGAGGGGGCGCGTCCGATAGCGGCGGAGGACCGCCAAGGGACCGCGAAAAAAGAATACGCTCGTGAAGGCGAGGCCGGCGACCACCCCCCAGTGAATCGTCTGCCTGCCCGCAATCAGGAATCCCAGGCCGGCGAAGATGAGCCCGATCAGCGCTAGGATGATGCCGAGCTCGACACCATTGCGAACGCCGCTTCCTTCGAGCGCGACCGTGCCGGGGGTAGCCATCGCCGCCGATGGTAACCGACGCGCCCCACGCCCAGACGACAGAGCTTGGCGACAAGAGGACGATTGCCTTGCGCCAGCATTGCGTTAAGGTGGCGCGCCCGAGGGCGGGTAGCTCAGCGGTAGAGCAGCTGTCTTACACACAGCGGGTCGCAGGTTCGAAACCTGTCCCGCCCACCATTTTCCTTTACGTTTCTTCACTTGACCCCAACCCGGCGCGGACCAATAAACTGACGGTCACTTACTGACCAACGGTCAGTGAGTGCTTTCAGGTCAGCTATGGGCACCAGCGAGAGACGCGAGCGCGAAAAAGCCGAGCGGCGGGAGGCCATCGTCGACGCGGCGGAAGTGGTTTTCGTCCGGGACGGCTACGCGGCCTCGACGATGGGCCTCATCGCCAATGAGGCCGAGGTCAGCAAGGGCACCCTCTACCTCTATTTCGAGTCGAAGGACGACCTGCGCGGCGCCATCGCCGAGCGCTGGCTCGGGCTCCTCATCGATCGACTTCGCCCGAAGCTCGAGGTTGCGAAGACCGGCATCGACGGGGTCGCCGCCGTCCTCGAGGCCTACGACGAGCACTTCGCCGCCACTCCGCGCCACTGCCGCATGACCATCTCCTGGCTCGCGGGAGACGGCCCTCCGGGTATCACCCGGTCCTTCGAGAGCCACCGTCGCCGAGTGGCGGAGGTCGTGACGCTGGTCGTCGGGCAGCTCGTCCGAGGCCAGGAAGACGGCACCGTTCGCCAAGACGTGAACCCGGGCCTGGTCGCGATGGAGCTCTGGGGCAGCTTCCTGGGAGTGCAGCTGATTCTCCAGAACCGCGAGCACGTCGAGGCCCGGTCGCCGATGTCAATCGCCTGGGACGAGCTGCCCGAGACCTTCCGGCGGATCAAGCTCGATGGCCTGCGCGCGCAGCCCGCCCAACCCAGCGAGGAAGAACGATGAAACATTCGTTCCTCGTCGCGATGCCGGCCTTCGTCGTCCTCACCGCCTGTCTTCCGTACAACCCAGTCGAGAGCGCGGCTCCGCCCCTTTCGATACCCGAATCCTTCACCGCCGGCGACGAGGTCATCGCCGAAGGGGATTCGCACATCGGCGTCGAGCCGTGGTGGCAGGCGTTCGGCGACCCGACCCTGAACGCCCTCGAAGAGCGCGCCCTCGGGGACAGCTTCCAGCTGCGTGCCGGATGGGCGCGTCTCTCCCAGGCGCGCGCCGTCGCCGAGCAGGCCGGCGCGCCGCGGTGGCCGACCGTGGGGATTCAGTTGTCCGCCGGCCGACAGCGTCAGGTCTTCGGCAGCGCCGGGGTCCAGGAGTTCTCGTCGTTCTCCGCATCGGTTCCGGTGAGCTACGAGATTGACCTCTTCAATCGGATCGGCGCGACGGCCACCGCCGCCGACCTCGACGCCCGGGCAACCCGCGATGATGTCGAGGCCCTCGCGATCTCGATCAGCGCCGAGGTCGCCGAGGCCTACTTCAACCTCGTCGAGATACGCCAACGCACGACGCTCCTCGAGAGCCAGCTCGCGTCGAACGACATTTTCGCCGAACTCACCTCGCTTCGCTTCCAGACCGGACAGGCGTCCGCTCTCGACGTCTACCAGCAACAAGCCACAGTTCAGGGTACCCGAGCCCGCATCGCGCTCCTCGACGCGGAAGTCCGGGTCGCCGAGAACCGCCTCCGGGCGATCGTCGGGGTAGCGCCCGGGGGAACCATCACGGCGGGGCCCCAGGAGCTCCCCGACCTCGGAGAGCTCCCCTCCCCGGGCCTGCCATCGACGCTGCTGATGCGCCGCCCGGACGTTCGGTCCGCCCAGCGCCGTGTCTCGGCCGCCGACTACCGGGTCGGAGCCGCAATCGCAGACCGCTTCCCGAGCCTCCGCCTGCAAGGAAGCATCGGCTTCGGCGCACCGAACCTCACCCAGCTCTTTGCCGACGTCGTGTGGAGCCTCATCGGGAGCATCTCCCAGTCGATCATGGACGGGGGTCGGCGCGCCGCCGAGGTCGACCGCAACAAGGCCGTCGTCCAAGAGCGACTCGAGCAGTTCGGCCAGGTCGTTCTCACCGCCCTCATCGAAGTCGACAACTCGATCACCGGCGAACGCGCCCAGCTCGCCAACGTGGAGGAGCTCGAACGGCAGTACGAGACAATCGACTCCACGCTCACCGAAGCGCGCAACCGTTACCGGATGGGCCTGACGGACTACCTCAACGTGCTGACGGCCCTCGTCGCTCAGCAGAACGCCCAGATGAGCCTGCTCGCCGCCAAGCGCCGGATCCTATCGACCCGCATCCAGCTCCACCGGGCCCTCGGCGGGACCTGGACCCAGCGCCTAGCGGAGCCCGAGCCTCGAGAAGTTAGAGACCTGAACGACGATTCGGAGACTGACGGATGAGCCCGACGAGAAGAGTCCTGCAGTTCGCCCTCCCGATCCTCGTCATCCTGCTTGGCGTCGGGATCCGCATGGTCCTCGTTGCGACCAAACCCGTGCCGCAGCGTGTCGAGCGCGTCGACCGCGGCGCTCTGGTCGAGGTGAGCGAGGCTCAGCGAGCCGACCACGAGGTGACCCTCACGGTGCACGGCACGGTCATCCCGGCCCAACGGGTCGTATTGATGCCGCAGGTCGGAGGTCGCGTCACCTGGATTTCACCGGACCTGGCCCCCGGCGGCCGCTTTCGCGTCGGGGATGAACTGGTACGCATCGACCCTCGGGACTATCGCCTCGCCGTCGAGCAAAGGGCCGCCGACTTGAGCCGATCCCGCCTCGAACGACGTGTCGAGTCGACCCGGCAGGAGGTCGCCGAACGCGAGTGGGAGCTCTTCGACGACGGCAGCCGGGACATCTCACCGGAAGGCCGCGCCCTCGCCTTGCGAGAGCCCCAGATGGAGAACGCCAACGTCAACGTCCGGGCTGCCGGCAGCGCCGTTCGCCGGGCGCGCCTGGACCTCCAGCGAACCGGGATTTCCGCACCCTTCAATGGCTTCGTACAGGCCGAAAACGTGGACCTCGGCCAAGTGGTCGGTCCCTCCAGCCAGGTCGTGACCCTCGTCGGGACCGATGCGTTCTGGGTGAGAGTCTCCGTGCCCGTCGCAAACCTCGCCCACGTGAGCGTGCCGGGCTTCAACGCCGAAGAGGGCTCCCGGGCCGTCGTCATCCAGCAAATCGGCGAACAAACCGTCGAACGCCACGGACGGGTGGTCCGACTCTACGGCGACCTCGACCCGGCGGGGCAGATGGCGCGCCTCCTGGTCGAGATTGAAGACCCCTTTGGATATGAGGGCGAAACGTCCGGGCTGCCGCTCCTCCTCGGCTCCTACGTGGCCATCGACATCGAAGCCACTCCCGTCACGGACGCCGTCGAGGTGCCCCGCTATGCGGTCCGGGATGGAGACCACGTCTACGTGATGTCCGACGACGATACGCTCTCCATCCGTCCCATCCACGTGGCTTGGAGGCTCGAAGACACGGTGCTCGTGTCCGACGGCATCGAGAATGGCGACATGATCATCACCAGCCGCCTCTCCAACGCGGTGACGGGCAATCGCCTGCGCGTGCAGGAGCCTTCGGAAGGCCCCGCCGGCCCGGCCCGCGCCGAGGCGGCGCCGTGAGCGCGTCGCCCCCCCCCGACGCCGACCCTGCCTCCCCCAGTGGCCCCAGCGAGAGCGCCCCCAGCCGGAAGGGCCCCCTCGCCTGGATGGCGCAGAACGCCGTCGCCGCCAACCTCATCATGGGGCTCCTGCTCATCGGCGGGGTCATCATGTTCCCCAACATCAAGCAGGAGGTCTTCCCGGAGTTCGAGCTCGACCTGGTCCTGGTGAACGTGCCCTACCCCGGCGCCAGCCCCAGCGAGGTCGAGCAAGGGGTGATCCTTGCGATCGAAGAATCGATCCAAGGCCTCGACGGCATCAAAGAGCTTCGGTCCACGGCAACGGAATCAGTCGCTGTCATCGCCGTCGAGCTGCACGCCGGAACCGACGGAGACCGAGCCCTTTCGGACATCAAGGCCGCGGTCGACCGGATCTCGTCGTTCCCGGAAGAAGTCGAGCGTCCGATCGTATCGCTCTTTCTCCTGCGCAAACACGTCGCGAGCCTGGTGATCCACGGGGACCTGACCGAGGAGGAGCTCCGGAACCTGGCCGAGAACGCCCGGGACGACCTCGTGGCGATGGACGATATCAGCTACGTCCAGTTGAGCGGGGTGCGACCGTACGAGATCAGCGTCGAGGTCCCCCAGGAAAATACCCGGCGCTATGGCCTGGGCCTCGAACAGATCGCCGCTCGGATAAGGGCCGCCTCCGTCGACATGCCCGGCGGGGGGATCCGGACCGACGGCGGTGAAGTTCTGGTGCGCACCACCGAACGACGGCGCACCGGCGAAGAGTTCGGCGACATCGTCCTGCTCAGCTCCCCCGATGGAACGGAGGTTCGCGTCCGCGACGTCGGCACCGTGATCGACGGCTTCGCCGAGACGGACCAGGAGTCCTACTTCCTGGGCCGCCGCGCGGCCTTGGTCGACGTCTACCGAATCGGCGACGAGACGCCGATCAATGTGTCCGATGCCGTCAAAGCGTACATCGCGGAAAACGAAGCGAGCCTTCCCGAAGGCGTCGAGTTCGCCATCTGGTCCGACCAGTCGGAGGTCTACCGCGACCGCATCGACCTCTTGATGCGCAACGCGCGCCTCGGGCTGCTCTTGGTGCTCTTCACCCTGGGACTCTTCCTCGAGGTTCGCCTCGCCTTCTGGGTGACCCTCGGCATCCCCATCTCCTTCATCGGCTCGCTCCTCTTCATGCCGATTGCCGATGTCTCGATCAACATGATCTCGCTCTTCGCGTTCATCATCACTCTGGGCATGGTGGTCGACGATGCGATCGTGGTGGGCGAAGCCATCTACAAGCAGCGACAGGATGGACGCGCCCCTCTCGATGCAGCCATCGCGGGGGTACGGGAAGTCGCCGCCCCGGTCATCTTCGCCATCACCACCAGCTGTATGGCGTTCGCTCCCTTGCTCTTCATCCCGGGCGTGATGGGCAAGTTCTTCTACGTCATCCCGGTGATCGTCATCACCGTGCTGCTCATCTCCCTCGTCGAGTCGCTGGTGGTTCTCCCGGCCCACCTCGCCCACTCGAAGCCGAGCACGCGAGGCCCCCTCGCCTTCGTCAACAAGCACCAGCAGCGCTTCAGCGCGCAGTATGAACGCTTCGTCGACTTCACCTACAATCCGACCGTCCGCTGGACCGTGAAGAACCGCTACCTCGCGGCGGCCATCGGCATCGCGTTGCTCATCTCGACCCTCGGGCTCATCGCCGGGGGACGTGTGGCCTTCATCTTCATGCCGAAGATCGAGTCGAACGTGGTGCGCGCCCAGCTGACCATGCCCTTCGGCACCTCGGTCGAGCAGACCCGCCGTGCCCGGGTTCAGATGGAAGAGTCACTCCAGATTGCCCTCGCCGAGCTCGGCGCCCCCGGCGCGACCGCCGTCCGTGGCCAACTCGCTCAGGTCGGCGGCTTCAGCGCCGACCGAAACCCGAGCCGCAACTTCGGCGCGGCCGCAAGCCACCTGGCCGAGGTCGCGGTCTACCTGGTCCCTCACGAAGACCGCACCTTCACGGCGGGGGACCTCACCGACGCCTGGCGCGATGCGGGCGCCGACATCGCCGGTGCCGAGAGCCTCACCTTCCGCTTCAGCGCCGGGCCCGGGAGCGGCGGCGCCATTGACATCGAGCTGAGTCACTCGGACATGGACATCCTCGAGACCGCCGCGACGCGCCTCGCCGAGAGGGTCGGGACCTACGCCGGCGTCATCGAGATCGACGACGGATTCGCTGTGGGCAAAGAGCAACTCGACTTCCGCTTGCGGCCCGAGGCCAGGAGCCTGGGCCTCACCGAGGCCGACGTCGCGCGGCAGGTGAGAAGCTCGTTTTTTGGCGTAGAAGCGGTGCGCCAGCAACGGGGCCGGGACGAAGTGCGCACCTACGTCCGGCGTCCCCTCGCCGAGCGCGAGTCGATGTACGACCTTGAGAGCCTCCTCATCCGCACCAATCAAGGAGGAGAGATCCCCCTCGGCCTCGCAGCGGACGTCGTACGCGGCCATGCCTACACCGAGATCAAACGCGTCGATCAACGGCGAGTGGTCCAGGTGACCGCCGACGTCACGGACGGAACCAACGCCGCCGAGGTAATGGCCGACATCGAACGAGAACAAGTCCCCGCGCTGCTCGCCGACATCCCCGGGCTCCACTACCGCATCGCCGGCGAGCAGAAGGACCGCATGGAGTCCATGGCCGCCCTCGGCCGAGGCATGATCTTCGCCCTCGTCGGAATCTTTGGCCTGCTCGCGGTCGCCTTCAAGAGCTACGCCCAGCCGATCATCGTGATGAGCGCTATTCCGTTTGGCATGATCGGCGCCGTCTTCGGACATCTCGTCATGGGCTACGACATGTCGTTCATGTCGATGATGGGGGTCGTCGCGCTATCGGGGGTCGTGGTGAACGATTCGCTCCTGCTCGTCGACACGGCCAACCGCTACCGCCGAGAAGGCGCGAGTCACGAAGAGGCGATCATGCGCGCCGGCCGGCGTCGTTTTCGTCCCATCCTGCTGACATCCCTGACGACCTTCTTCGGCCTCGCGCCGATGATCATCGAGACCTCGGTGCAGGCCCGCTTCCTGATCCCCATGGCCCTGAGCCTCGGCTTCGGCGTGCTCTTCGCCACGTTCATCATTCTCGTCCTGGTCCCGGCGCTCTACCTCATCGTGGAAGACGTCAAGGACCGACGGGCCCGGTGGTGGAACTTCGTCTACGGCCCCGAGGGGTCGTCAGGAGAGGTCCCCGCCGGTGGGGAGTGACGAAAGATGATATCCCCTCGACAGATGACCTCCCCTCGACTCTGCTGCGCGGTGGCCCTGATGGTCGGAGCGGTACCCCTCGCCCTTCTCGGCTGCGGAGACGACGGGGGGACCGACGCTGGCGTGGATTCGTCGGTTCTCACCGACACGGGTACGCCGCCCACCGATAGCGGCGTACCCGACGCAACGCCGGACGCCGGTGACGCGGGCACCGGCTACGACTTCCATCTGCCCCCCGGCTTCCCGACGCCGCGCGTCCCCGAATCGAACCCCATGAACGAGCAGAAGGTCGAACTCGGCCGCTTCCTCTTCTACGAAACACGGCTCTCTTTCAACGAGACCCAGAGCTGCG
>QMMC01000041.1 GCA_003647065.1 Deltaproteobacteria bacterium
CCCGTTCCCGTTCCCGTTCCCGTTCCCGATTCCGATTCCGTCGCCGCGGGTTACCGCACGCTCCACGATCAACTTCGCCGGCGCCTCGAGGGCCGGCCCGTTCCCTTCGAGGTGGAGATCGGCGAGGCCGACGTCGACGAGGCCGGTCGCCGCTCGTTCGTCGTCGTCTATGCACCTCGCCGCGCCGCAGTCAGCGCCTCGGCCTTGCCCGATGGTCGTTTCCTCATCGCCGGGCGCGTCGAAGGGGAGCGTGTGCGCGCCCTCGGCGCGTGGGTCAATCGAGGTGCCTATGGCGTCGCGCCCTGCGAGCCAGATCCCCACGTCGAGCTCCCCGATGTGCGTTTGACCTGCGAGATGAATCGCCACGACGCGGCGGCGAGGGTCGAGCTCGTCGTCGTGCCGCGGCAGCGGCTGCTGCCCCATCGCATCGCCGCCATGCTCTTGCACCGCGACGACGAGGCGTCCCTCTCCTGGGCGCCGCAGCCCGAGCTGCCGCCGTCGGCGACGGATGGTTCCCTCGTCGACCAGATCGCCTCGGCCCTCGCCGCGGCCCGGGACGACGCCGGCAGTGACCCCGTGCCCTCGTCGCCCGAGGAGTCGGCACGTCAGGCGCCGCTCTTCGAAGCGTGGCTCACCGCCGACCGCAACGGAGAACGCGACGGCGCCGACCGGGCCCGCCTCGGTCTTCTCGCGGGATGGCGCGTCGACGGGCCGATCACCAACGCCCGGCTCTTCGTCGGCGACGCGGCGGCGACCGATGCGCGCGCGTTCATCCGGCGGTCCCTCGCCGGGCCCGCCGCCCGTCGCTTGCTGCTCACGGGCGAGGCCGACGCCTTCGCCGTGTCGGCGGCCGAAGTCTACGCGGCGATCACCGTCTTTCGCATGTGGCACGAGGAAGACACCGCGGCCTACCGCCAGGGATGGGCCGCCCACCTCGGACTCGAGCGCACCCGCCACGGACTCTCGCCGATGGCCGAGCTCGACGACGTCCTCGACCTCCAGCAAGAAGCCGACCGGGTGACCCGCGGTGAGCTCCACCCCCGGGAGGCCCTCGACAATGCGATGGCCCGGCTCCGCGGTCGCCTCGGTCGCACCGTCCGCGGCTGGTACGTCGAGGCCTACGACCCGCGCTGGGTAGCCCTCCCGGACGCGTTCCTCGACTCCGGCGCCACGGACGCCGTCCTCGGCGTGGCCTACGTCCAGCCCGAAGGCGCGGCCTGGGGGCAGCTGGTGTTCTTCGTCTGCGCTATCGCCGAGGAGTGAGCGACGCAACATGGTGGCGGGGGGCGCTCCTTCCGCCGCAGAGATCCGCGGGATTCGTCACGGACCTTCGTGTCATTACGTCGGCGCAGCTGAGGCGTACGACCGCACCCCGCATGGGCCTGTATGGGGCGCGACTCGCGTTGCCGCCGACGTGCACGACGGCATAGCCGTTGCCGTCACCATCGACGGCAACGGCCCCGTCGATTTCGATATCTACCTCGCCGGCGATCGGACGACCTGCGACGTCTGCGCGGGTGAACGTGACCCGGCCACGGCCTTGCTCGAGACGCGGGACGACGTGGTTCGGGGTCAGCGCGGCATCGTCGGCTAGGGGCTCCGGTGCGGTTGAGACTTCACCATCCAAGCCGAGGACGGTGAGCCGCGCTGGTCCGCGACGGCTGCGGGTGATCACGCGCAGGGCGCCGTCGACGAGGTCGAGTGTCGGCTGCTCGTCGGCGATGAGGGCGGGCAGGACCACACGCGTGCCTTCTGGGTTGGCCGACGTGTGGAGGTAGAACTCTGTGTTCTCGAAGTCCAGGAGCACGAGCGCCGCCCAGGCTTCACCGTCAACGGCCAGCCCCCGCACCCCGGGCCCGGCGCCGTCCTCGTTCTCGTGAGCGACATCGGCGAACTCGATGCGGCTGATCGCACCGTCCTCGCCGATTGCGTAGCGCTCCAACGCGGGCTGGATGTACGTGTGCGAGCGCAAGAGGACGAGCCCCTCTGGCGTTGCTCGCCACATGCCGTCGCGGATCCATTCGCGTGTCTCGTGTGTGAATGGCGGGCCTGCTGCGGTTCCGTCGCGCTCGATGGCGCGCAGGTGCAGGCATTTGTTCATGTGTCGCGTGTCGACGCAGACGGCATGGGTGACGACGATGATGCGCGACCCGATCCGATAGGCACCCTTGATGTCGCGCGCGCCGGGCATCTCCAGGGTCACCGGCGTCTCCGGCGGAGCGCCGGACGGATCGAGGGGCCAGACGTCGATGTGATCGGCGTCGTTGGTGCGCGCGACGAGGCCGCCCACTGCGGTGTCGAAAGTGACCGCGATGCTGGTGCGCCCCTCCGGTCGACCCGAGAGAGCAAAGCGCCCGGCGATGCTGCAGGCGCCGGTGGTGAAGTGCTGCACGGCGACGGCCGGCGGCTCCGGCGCGGGCTCTTCGACGGTCGGCGGTGGGTCCGGAACAGTCCGTTGCGCCTGCTCGACGCCGGGGGAGACAACAGGCTGCGCGATCGGCTGCGCCGAATCGTCGCCGCATCCAACGAGGCTGAGGGCAGAGATCAGGACCGTCAGGGCGCGCATCGGTGGAATATACACGCGCGGTCCCCGAAGGCGCGGTCTGGGGGCACTGCGCCGTCTTCGGCTGCGCCGTCTTCGACTCCACGGCCTCCACTATGGGAATGGGCCAGGGCCCGAGACCGTTCGCCCTCTGTGATGCCGTATCGATGGATGGCGGTCTTCGCCATCGTCGCGATATCCACGATGACGGGCGTGGGCGCTGCACGGGCCGACTGGCGTGTCGTGCGCACGCGTGATGGGATCTCAACACTCATCGTCGACGGCGAACGCCTCCGTCTCGGCGGCCACGCCGACGGCTTACGCGGCCGAATGCGCTGCGCTTACGACGCTGATTGGCTCGCCTGCGTGTGGACGCACACCACCGCGGTTCACCTCAACGAAGGCTGGTTCGTTCACCTTCCCACGCGACGGCCTTCCCGTATGCGTTTCCCACGTCTCACGATGGATGCCGACGCTGCATACGGAACCATCATCGGTCGACCTACCTGGACGCTCGCTAGCGTACGAATCATGTTTCGCGACCACCGAGGCCGAACGTGGTGGGGCCTGCGACATCGCCCACGGGTGTGACACGACTGCGACCGTGACGGATTCACGACGCTGCTCGACCCGCGAAGAACTGCTCGCCCAGCTCACGAACGACGCTCCCGATGCCCGGGGGCGCGCCGTGGCATGCGCATGCATGGCAGCGTAAGCTGAGCTCGAAGCGCCGACGCGTTCCTCGACTCCGGCGCCACGGATGTCGTCCTCGGCGTGGCCTACTGTGGTCACCCTGCGGACGTCGGACCTATCCGTGCCACGAGCGAATCGAGGGCCTCTTCTAACCGCCGTCCGCGGTGGCATCTTCTGTCCGTGATCAGTCGAACGGCCGCCAGGGCACCGGCGAGGTCGGCGGCGGTCGCGCTTCGCCCGAGGGCCACGAGATCGATGGCGTCCTGAGGCCGCCCCGGCGAATCGGAAAGCAGCTTCATCGCGATGAGGTGCGCAACGCCCGCTACCCGAGCTGTGACACCGCTCAGCAGCTCGATCCGTTGGGCAGCGGCGGCAATTTCCTTCTCGATCCCCGAGGACGAAAACAAGAGGTCGACCAGGATTCCGTCGTCGGTGTCCAGCGTGAGCCGTGCCGTCGCCAGACGCCCTATGGCCGATTGCTCGACTACGGTTCGGACCGTGTAGCCCTTCTGCTGCATCTGAAACAGGACCTGCTCGGCTTCGTCGTCGTCGTCTACACCGACGGCGAAGTCGACATCGCGCGTCATTCGAGGCTCTACATGGGCACTGACCGCGAGACCGCCGACGACCGCGTGGGGCGTTCCCAGTGACTCGAGGTCGGCCAACGCGCGGACGAGGGACTGCCGGAGGCTAACCATTGTCGCGGGGCCATGGCACCCGGGGCCCGTCCGCATCACCGTGCTCGGCGCCGGGCCGCGTCTGAAACCAAGCCACGACGGCGTGCTCGATCCTCTCGGCACACCAATCCGGATGCTCTCGTTTCATCTTCGTCGCGTAGAGTTCGGCGCCGAGGTCTGCGAGCTCGAGCGCAAGCTCGAGACGTTTGGCAGAAGGATGTACCGCGTCGGCCACGTACGCGATCGTAGCATTCCGAGATCAGAAAGGGACGCTCCATTGTTCCGATTCGGGCGTCGCCCTCGGCGGGTCCTGGGGGCAGTTGGTGTTCCTCGTCCGCGCCATCGCGGAGGAGTGAGTCGGTTTGTTGGACGCCGGTCTAGCTGCCGTCGCCGGCGTCCATGGCGCCCGCGTCGCCTATCGCTGCGTCGCCTGGGCTCGCGTCGGGAACCGCGCCGTCGAGGTCATCGCCCGCGTCGGGCAGCGATCCGTCTCCGGCGTCACCATCGCGTAGTCCGGCGTCACCACCCGGGAGAATCGTGTCCGGGTCCCATTCCACCGTGAGCCCGGTGACCGCGGTCTCCGCCTCCAACCCCCCGGTGCGGTTCTCGAGGACCCGGGCGCGGATCGTTACCGGTTGGGAGAACGCGACGTCCGGGTCGATGACGACCAGCGAGAGGCCCGAGAGCTGCGTGTAGTCGGCGTCCGGGGGGAGGGTGTCCGAGAAGGTGAGGCGGACCTGGAAGGGGATGGAGAGCATCTCACCGTCCGACTCGCCTTCGAGGCGAAGCTGAATCAACGCGGGCGAGGTGACGAGGCCCCACGCGCGCAGGCCGACCCAGACGTGCTGCCCGCCCTGGGACCCCCGCACGAGCAGCGCCGTGTCGCCGTCGGCCACCGGCGTGTATTCGCCGATGGGGCCGGTGCCGATCTCGATGTGCGGCCCTCCGCCGTCGGGCATCGATGTGTCATCGCCGCAGCCGCCCGAAGCCAGCAGGGGCACCAGGAGCGCGATCAGCGCCGTGCCTATCGAGAGCAGCCCGAAGTTCGAAGAAGCGTGTCGTGTCATCATGTGCCGTCAGTCCACCGACGCCATGACCTGCAAGAACTCTTCCGGCTCCATGAAGGAGGTTACGCGGTCGACTTCGTCACCCGCGCTGTTGTGGAGGACCACCAATGGCAGGCCGCGCTGCTCGTAGCTCGCGAGGACGGCTCGCTTCTCTTCGGTGTCTTGGTCCGGCGAGAGGTCGATGTGGACGGATACGAAGCGCAGGTCCCGGGCCGCGGCGACGACCCGGGGGTCGCTGAAGGTGTGGCGGTCGAGCTCGCCGCAGGCTCCGCACCAGCTGGCGCCGAAGTCGACGAGGAGTGGCCGCTCTTCGTCGAGGGCCAACTGCCGGGCCTCGGCGTAGTCCTCCATCCAGTCGATCTTGGCTCCCGGGGGCAGGGCCTCGAGCCAGAAGATCGCGGCGACCGTGCCGAGGACCGCTGCGGCCACGCCGATCGTTTTGCGCACCCGGGTCACGACCGAGGGGTCGTGGTAGCTGAGGTGAACGGCGCCGATGGCGATGCCGAGGGCGAGCGCGGCGAGGCCCCCACCGACGAGCCAGGTCTCGCGTTCGACGGGGCGGTCCCAGGGCATCAGGTCGCGCAGGTAGTAGAGGGCCATCACCAGCATCACGATGCCGAAGATGCTCTTGATCCACTCGAGCCACCGGCCGCTCTTCGGCAACGCCACGGCGAAGGTGCCGACGACCCAGAAGAGCACCCCGAGGCCCATCGAGTAGGTGAAGAGGGCGACGCCGCCGAAACCAGCCGAGCCGGTGGTGCCGATCCAGGTCAGGAGGAACGCGAGGACCGGGCCGGTGCACGGGGCGGCGATCAGCCCCGACACGAAGCCGAGGGCGAAGGCGCCCTTGTAGCCAATGCCGCCGACCTGGGCGAGGCGGTTCTGGAGCGCCGGGGGCAGGTTCATCTCGAAGGCGCCGAACATCGACAGGGCGAGGGCGGTAAAGAGGAGGGCGAGGCCGCTGAGGACCCAGGGGTTCGCCAGGAGTGATCCGAAGACCCCACCGGTCAGGGCTACGGTGACCCCCAGGGGCGTGAAGAGGGCAGCGATGCCGAGCACGAAGGACGTGGACAAGAGCGCCGACTGGATCCGGGACTCAGCCTGGCGGGCGCCGAAGACACTGACGGTGATGGCGATCATCGGGTAGACGCAGGGCGTCAGCGACGTCGCGAGGCCGGCCAGGAACACGAAGCCGAGGGCCACGCCCCAGGAACCGGACTCGAGGGCCTCCCGGAACGGGCGCTCCAGATCGGTCAGCCAGTCCGCGTGGGCCGTTTCGGTCAGCCCGAAGACCACCACCGCCGCGATGGCGAGGGTCATTGCCGAGGCTGTCATCCACCTACGCATCCGGAACCTCCACCACAGTGCCAAATCGCCGTTGTTCATACGGCGAAGGCGGCCCTTCGGCCAGGTGCGGGAGCAGTATCATAGAGGGGCTCGGGGGTGTTTCGGCTTTTGGGGGAGCGAACCCCCAGGGCCTCGGGGGGTGCGGGGGGCACGCACCCCCAGTACGGTCCGCCGACTACGTTGGTGTCGGTAGAATGCTCATTGTTTTCCACGTGTAGGCCTATTCCCACCGCGTTCACGCCCTTGGATCGGTCCGTGCAACTAGTCAGGCCGGTGATGAGTTATCAACGGCAAAACTCGAGGGAGAACACGATGCTGAGGAAGGCGATTTTACTCGTACTTTCCATCGCGATGGCTGGACAGGTTGCGGCTTGCAACAATTCCAGCACTGGCGAAGAGGGAGTACTACCGGGCGTTCAGTCGCTCGTGTTCATGCGGAGGGCGTTCATCGATGCCGAAGGCAACCACCAGTTTGGTGGGATGGGGAACATCTTCGACTACAACCGGTATGTCCCCGGCGGCGGCATCTATACGCTGACGCCCCCGACTCCGGACGGAGTGCTGGTCAACCTGACCGAGGGCTTCGAGGACGTCGACGTCTCGGGCCTCGACCTCAGCTTCGACGCCCAGGAGATCGTCTTCTCCATGCGTCACGCCGGCGATGACCGCTTCCACATCTGGGCGGCCAACATCGACGGCACGAACATGCGGCAGCTGACCTTCGGGCCCAGCACCGATGTCAGCCCGATCTTCGCCCCCGAAGACCGCGTGCTCTTCATCACGAACCAGCCTTACACCGACATGGGCACCCGCGCCGACGAGTACAACCACTCGCGCGTTGTCACCCAGATGGCCGGTGTCACCCTCACGGGCGGGGACGCCGACCGCTGGGTCTGCCAGCAGCACCTGTCCCACACCATGGGCCCCCGGATGATGAGCGACGGCCGCGTCCTCTACTCCCGCTGGGAGCACCTGGGCAGCGTCAACGACATCAAGCTCTTCGCGATGAACCCCGACTGCTCCAACATGATGGCGGTCTTCGGGCAGTTCGGTAAGGGCTTCAACAGCTACTCCCAGGCCCGCGAGATTCCGGGGCGCCCCGGCGAGTTCGTCGGAATCGCGACGCCGCGTAAGGGCACCATCCAGGCCGGCGCCCTCGTTCAGGTCGACGCTCGGTCCCTTACGAGCACCGACGTGAACCGCCTCGACGTCCAGACGGCGACCTACGAGAACATCACGCCTCTCGTTCCCACCGGCGCGGACAGCCCCGCCAGCGGCGTGGGCCGCTTCCGCCAGCCCTTCCCGATGGCGGATGGGCGCATGCTCGTCTCCTGGGCCGACGGCCCGGTCAACGAGCGCCTCGAGATCACGGGGACGGCGCCGGACTTCGGCATCTACCTCTTCGACCCCGAGTCCGGCGAGAAGACCCTCATCTTCAACGGCCAAGACACCTGGGACACCTACGCCATCCCCGTCGCTCCCCGCGACGTGCCGCCGCTCCTCGGTGACTTCCGCGGTGATGTGGACCCCAACACGCCGTCCATCCTGGGTTCGGTCGACGTCTCCATCACGAGCCTCGACGAGAACGTCAGCGGTGGCGGCTTCGACGGCACGCCCCTCAACGTCGCCCTCGGCGAAGCGCACCGGGTGCGCATCATCGAAGGCTTCTCCTCGGAGATCGGCCCGGTTCGCCAGTTCGGCCTCACCAACCAGGAGGGCGCCGCCATCGTCGGCGAGGCCCTCGTCCACGAGGATGGTTCGTGGGAAGCGGCGGTCCCGTCGCGGCTCCCCTACCATCTCCAGGCCATCGACCAGTACGGCCTCGCCATTCGGAACCAGCGTGTCTGGATCCAGGCGGACGCCGGTGAGGCCCGTCGCTGCGGCGGCTGTCACGCCAGCCGCTCGGAGAACATCCTCCCGGCTTCCGGGGCGACCACCCTCGCTCAGCAGGCTGGCGCCGAGGACTTCAACGTTCCCATCGCGGAGCGCATGGAGCTTCCCTGGTACAACGCCGCCGACAACTTCGGCACGCCGCACACCAACATCCAGGACCTCTTCGACGCCAAGTGCGTCAGCTGCCACTCGGGCGGCGCCGGTGACCCATTTGCCGGTCAGTCCTACTCGGTCGAAGTGACCGCCGAAGACGGCAGCGTCAGCAACTACGAGATTCCCGTCCTCGACCTCTCGGACCGCGCGATGGCGGTCTACTACGAGCGAGAGGTCGTCGACTTCCCGGTCTCCTACATCTCGCTGATGTACGCATCGTCCATGATGGGCGATACGGCGGTGACCGGCGGTGTCGCACCGATTGAGTGGGTCATCCCGGCCAACGCTCGCGGCAGCCGCCTCGTCGAGGCCGTCAACGCGGTCAGCGAAATCGATGGCAGCGCTGCCTTCGACCGCCCCCTGCACCCGGAGGACGTCGGAGTCGACCTCACCCGTGACGAGCGCATGATGCTCATCCGGATGGCCGACCTCGGTGCCCAGTACTACAGCCGCCGCAATGTGCCCGGAGGCTTCACGGCCTCGAGCGGCACGGATTACTGAGAGAGGAGGAAGCCATGAAGAAGACAATGAACATGATTTCGATAGCGACACTGCTCCTTGGCGCCTTCGCCGCCACGGCGTCTGCCCAGACCGCGGGAGTAGCTGACGACTGCAGCTTCGACCGTGCCCGGGGAGAATGTAGCCCCGGCACCGAGGCCCCGACCCGGGCGTCCCTCATGACGGCCATCTCCACCCGCTCGGCGACCGCCCTCATGGCGACCCTCGAGTACGGTGAGATGGTGGACTGCCAGGAGTGCGCGGTTCCCCTGATGAACCGAGTTCTCACGGATGACAATGCTGAGGTTCGCGAGTTCGGAGCGTGGTGGCTGCGCCGCCGTCCCTTCGCCGCGAGCATGGCGTTCGACTTCTTTGCTCGGACGCTGACCACCGACACCGACGCGGTTCGTCGGGCTCGTGCCGCGCAAGCGGTCGGCGAGTTCCTCACCCCCCACGCGCTCCCTCTCCTCACCGACGCGATCATGAACGACGCGGACCCTGGTGTGCGTGAGGCCGCCGTACGCGGCATCGGGCGTACCAACCACGTCGACTCCCAGATGGTCCTCGCAACCGCGATGACCGACGCCGATGCGAGTGTTCGTCTCGCCGCGGTTCAACAGGTCAACCTGGTCAACGCCTTCAGCCAGATGGACGCCCTCGTGGGTGCCCTCATCGACGCTGACGCCCTGGTTCGCCGCGAGGCGGCGCTCCAGGCCGGACAGCGAAACGTCACCGACGCGGTGCCCGCCCTCGTGGCGATGATGCGCACCGATGACGACACGACCGCTCGCCGGTCGGCGGCCTGGGCCCTCGGGTCCATCGGCGGCTCGGACGCCCGCACCGCCCTCGGCGATGCGGCGACGACCGAATCCGATGAGGGTGTGCTTCAGGCGATTCGTATCGCGCAACGAATGCGCTGACTTTTCGAAGTTGCGCGCAACGCGTGCGTGCTAGGTTTATGTAATGTTGCCGCTAGCACGCCGCCCCTCTGCCCTCGCCGGTGTTGGTCTCCTCCTCGTAGCTCTCGCTTCCCTCGGAAGCGCGTGCGAGGAGCGGCCGGCGCCGGCGTCGTCGTTTTATGACCAACAGATTGGTCCCGCCCTCGAGTTCGGATGCGTCGAGCAAACCGCCGGGTGTCACCTCGCGAGCGACCGGGGCGAGGCCACGGGCAACCTCGACCTCTCCAGCTTCGATACCTTGATGCGCCGCAGTGACGTGCTGCCCGCCTACGGGCCGTACAGCACCAGTCTCTTGCTCATCAAGGCGAGCGGTAACATCGATGTCACCGTCGAGACGATGGATCCCCCGGATCCCTTGATGCCGAACAACCGCTTCGTCTCCCTCCGCACCGACATCCGCCACAACGCCGGGGCGACCCTGGACATCAGCTCCCCGACCTACGGCGAGATCAAGCGGTGGACCGAGAGCGGGTTCCTTCGGACCGGCGTGCCCGACGAAGAGCTGACGCCGAACCAAGGTGAGTGCGTGCACGGCGTCGGCGAGAGCCGCTTCTTCGACCCGGCCGCCGACCCCATCGACCCGACCGGCTACGCCGAGTTCGGCGAAATCAACGAGCTGCTCCGCGAGAGCTGCGCCGGCACGTCGTGCCATGGGTCGAGCGTCGCCGACCTCTACCTGACTTGCGGCGACACCGAAGAAGACCTCCGGTGGAACTACTTCGCTTCGGTCGCCCACCTCTCGGACCTGGTTTCCACCTCTCCGCTCCTGCGCCGCCCCCTGAGCCAGCTCCGCGGCGGTGTGTTTCACGAAGGCGGGCACGTCTTTGCCTCCGCCGAGGACCCGGTCTACATCAAGCTCCGGGCGTGGGCCGAGCGCCTGGTAGAGCGTACACCGACGGCGGTTCGCTACCCCGAGGCCGGGGTCGACGAGGGCTTCCGCTTCTTCGCCAACCGCGTGCAGCCGGTGCTGGTCCGCAAGGGCTGCATGTTCATGAACTGCCACGGCGTCGCGATGTTCCACGACCTTCGCCTGCGGAGCGGCTCCCAGGGGCAGTTCTCGCGCATATCGACCGAGCGCAACTACGAAATCTCACGGCACCTCCTCGGCATCGATTCGCCGGATGCCAACGAATCGCGCCTCATCGCCAAAAACCTCTTCACGGCCGACTCGATCTCGGGAGGGCAGGGCGTCGCTCACCGCGGAGGCGCGCTCCTCGAAGACTTCGGCACAGGTGCTGGTGGGATCAACGCAGCCGATGCCTCGGACTGCGTCGGTGTCGACGCTGCCAACGGCGACCTCAACGAGGTGCCGGGGTACTGCGTGCTCCGCGAGTGGCATCGCATCGAGCGCGAGGCGGCCATCGTGAGCGGCGAGCTCCTGGCGAACCCCGTCGAGAGCCTCGTCTACGTGACGCGGCCCCCCGGCGCCGGTGAGATCCGTGACTTCGAGACCTACCGCGGCGGGGCCGAGCTCATCATCGCGGACGCCACCCTCGACGCGACCACCTTCGACCTCTCGTTCACCGGCGACCGCTCTCTCAATGCCGGCTGCGGCATCACGGCAGACGCCGACATTCGCCAGCCCGCCGTGTCCTGGGACGGGAGCCGGGTGGCCTTCGCCGCCCGCGTCGGTGCCGGCGCCAACTGGGCGGTCTACGAGATGGCCGCCGACGGGACCGGCTGCGCGCAGGTGGCCGGCATCGGCGCCGGAGCGGCCGAGGGCAACGGCATCCCCATCCACGACCTCGACCCGGCCTACGCCCCGGACGGTCGCCTCGTCTTCGCCTCGACCCGCGGCAATACCATGGGCGAGTTCCCCTACGAGGGGCCGACGCTGACCCCCGCCGCGCTCCAGGCCAACGCCAACCTCTACGTCCGAGACGCCGACGGGTCGGTCCGTCAGCTCACCTTCCTCTTGAACCAGGAGCTCGCTCCCGCGTTCATGGGCGACGGCCGGGCCATCTTCACCGCCGAAAAGCGCGAGCGCGAGTTCCATCAGCTCGCCGGTCGACGCATCAACCTCGACGGAGGCGACTATCATCCGCTCTTCGCCCAGCGCGACAGCGTCGGGTTCCGGGCCGCGACCGACACCGTCGAGCTGACCAACCGCAACCTCGCGTTCATCGCCGGCCCCATCGGCGCCGAGGGCGGCTTCCTCGCCGTCGCCAACCGGTCCATCGGCCCCGACCAGGTCGACCGACCGGCCGGCGACCGGGCCTACATCAGGTCCCTCCACGTCTTCAACTCCATGGTCTTCCGCAACTCGTCGATGTTGCCGAACGGCCGGGTGCTCGCCGCCTGCGACCCGACCTCGACCGATCCGACGGCCGGCGGCTTTGCCTTCGAAATCTGCGAGGTGAACTCCCACGACGGCACCGTCCGGCGTCTCGGGGGCATGGGCGCCTCCAACGTCGACCCGGTCGCCGTCTTCGCGCGACCTCAGAACGGCGTGTTCGAGTCGCGCGTCGACGAGGCCAACGCCCACACCGAGGTCATCCCCGGCGAGATCGACACCGAGATCTTGATCCACGACTTCCCGCTCCTCGCGACCCTCGTCTTCTCGAACACCCGGATCGGCCGGCCCATCGACTCACGCATCGACGGCTTCGATGTCATCGAGGCGCTGCCGCCCCCCGCCGGCACCACCGACTTCAACATGCCCGACGACGGCTTCGGCCCGCGCTGGGAGCGGCTCGAGGTCCTCGGCTCGACCAGCCTCCGGGCAGACGGCTCGGCCCGGATCCGCATCCCCGGGGGCTTGCCCATGCTGCTCCGGCCGACCTCCGGCGGGGCTCCCCTCATGTTCCCCGACGGCGGGCCCCTCACCGGCGAGATCATTCAGCGCGAGCAGATGCAGTTCTACCCCGGTGAGCGCTCGAACCAGTCGTTCCGGCGGCCCTTCTTCAACGGCCTCTGTGGCGGCTGCCACGGGTCCATCAGCGGCCGGGAGCTCGACGTCGCCGTCAACATCGACATCCTGACCAGCGCGTCCCAGTCGCTGGCCCGGGACGACCAGCCGACCAACATCACCCGGTGAATCAGCGCTGACGGCGTTCGACGGGCGCGCTACTATCCCGCCGTGCCCCTCTCGACCCTCATCTGCCTGGCCTTTGCGTCGGGCCTCGCCGCGGCCCTCGCGGGGCGGGCCGAGCTGCGCGTCTCACCGCGGCCCCCAGTCCTGAGCCGGAGCTTCTTCGCCTGGCTCTCCTTCGCGCTCTTCGTCCTGGTCCCCGTATCCGTCTATTTTTACGCGTTCTACGGCGATTGGTTCCTGCTCTACACGGTAGACATCCGGCGCATCCCCTCGGCCCTGGCGATGGTCGGCTTCGGGGTCGAGGTCCTCATCGGCGTCGCGGGCTTCGCCCTCGCGGGGCTGCTCATCCGCGGCCAGCGCGACGGCCTCGCCGGGGGGCTCCTCGCGCTCTCGGTCCTGACCGCCATGGCGGCGGTCCCGGCGGCCGGCGATCGGCTGTCGAGTGTGGGCAGCTTTGCCCAGTACAAGGGCGGTTTCGGCCTGGTGCCCTACGGAAGCGGGTCCCTGATGACCGGGACCCTCGCGATGGGCACGATCCTGGCCCTCGGCCTGGCGATCTTGCTGGGTCGGCTCTTCGTGGGCAGCCGGAGAGGCTGAGGCCGCTGCGGGGACCACGGCCCTCGAGTGGATCCCCTCGCTTGTTGACTGGATTCGGGGGGCTTGTTAATGTCGCCCCGATTACCCCTGCAATCTCGCGGGGGTGGGGATATACGCGGTGCGCGCGCGGTTGAAACGAACCCTTTCCTTGGTTGTGCTTGCGGTGGCCGTCTTCGGATGCGGTCCGACGCTTTACGCAGTCAACGCGTCGCCCGCCGCCGGGGTCCTCGAAGAGGCTCGGGAAGCTGGCGCCGCGGAGCATGCGCCCTACGAGTTCCACTACGCCCACGAGAACCTTCTCAAGGCGCGCGAAGAAGCGGCCGAGGCGAACTACCAGGACGCCATCCGCTTTGCTGAGCTGGCCGAGGAGTACGGAACCAAGGCCCGAGACCTCGCCCGGCGGCGCATGCGCGAGATGGGCCGCTGATGCTTCGCCCGCGCAAGAGTGCCGCTCGCATCGCGGCCGTTGCCCTCGTCTTTATGTTGGCCCCCTTGACGGGCTGCTCCCAGGCCACCTTGATTCAGGGGCGGATCGTCGGTGTCCGAGACATCGTCGAGCAGGCCGAGCGAAACGGTGCCTACCGTTGCGCCCCTCGGGAGTTGGCCATCGCCAAGGCCCACCTCGACTTCGCCGATACGGAGCTCGCCCAGGGCAACCCCTTCCGGGCCCAAGAGCACTATGTGCTCGCTTCGCCCAACGCCCATGCGGCGTTGCGCCTCAGCCCCCCCGAGCGTTGCTCGCCCCGCGGCGTCGTCACGACGCGGCCCCCTCGCCCCGGCGACCGGGACGGCGACGGCATCCTCGACCCCGACGACCAGTGCCCCGATGACCCCGAGGACCTCGACGGGTTCGAAGACGAGGACGGCTGCCCCGAGGACCAGGATACGGACGGCGACGGCATCTCCGACACGTCGGATGCTTGTGTGCTCGTGCCCGAGGACGCCGATGGCTACCTCGATACGGACGGCTGCCCCGAGCCCGACAACGACCTCGACGGGGTCCTCGACGGTGCCGACCGCTGCCCGAACGAGCCCGAAGATCCCGACGGCTTCCAAGATGAGGACGGCTGCCCCGACCTCGACAACGATGCCGATACGCTCACCGACGTCCTGGACCAGTGCCCGAACGAGCCCGGCCCGGTCGCCGAGCAGGGTTGCCCGCGCGTCTACGAAGACGTCGAAGTGACGGCGACGGCGATTCGCATCAACCAAAAGGTCTACTTCGAGTTCGACCGGGCGGTGATTCGGCCCGTGAGCTTCGACCTCCTCAATACCGTCGCCCAGGTCCTCACCGACTACCCGGACATCCAGGTCCAGGTCCAGGGCCACACCGACAGCCGAGGCCGCGACGACTACAACGAGCGCCTCTCCGGTGAGCGTGCCGCCGCCGTGCGCACGTACCTCGTCGGTCGGGGTATCGCGGACTCGCGGCTCACGGCTCAGGGCTTCGGCGAGGCTCGGCCCATCGACAGCAACCGCACCTCGGCGGGGCGCGCCGCCAACCGCCGCGTCGAGTTCATCCGGACCGACGCCGCGGCGCAACAGCAACAGGGAAGTACTCCGTGATTCGTACCTGGTCGTTCTCCTCCCTCGTCTTGGCGCTGTGCCTGGTCGCCGCGACCGCCGGCGCCCAGCGGCAGCAGGTCCTCGACCTGAACCGCCAGGCGATGGACCACTACAACAACCTCGAGATCGACCAGGCGGAGCAGAAGCTTCAGCAGGCGCTGCGCGTCGCCGAGCGTCGCGGCGTCGAGGGCGCGCCTTTGGCCCGCACCCACCTCAACATGGGTGTCGTCGCTGTCGGCGGGATGGGCGACAACGCTGCTGGCATGCAGCACTTCGAGGCGGCGCTGCGCGTCGACCCGTCCGTGCAGCTAGACCCTCTCACCAGCACGCCGGACATCCAGACCGTCTTCAACCTCGCCAAGAATCGCGTGGGCGGCGGCAGCAGCAGCGGTGGCGGCGGTGCGACGGGAAACATCCCCCACATGCCCGTGCCTGAGCAGCTCGCCCAGACCGCGGTGCCCGTCTACGTCGAGGTCCCCTCCGACGCGCCAGTCTCCGACGTGTACGTCTACTACAAGGGCCACGGCATGCGGGATTTCCGCCGCGTGGAGATGCGTCCGGTCACGGGCGGCTACGGCTTCGAGATCCCATGCGCGGACGTCTATCAGCCCAAGATCCAGTACTACATCGTCGCCTTCGGCTCGGACGGCTCCCCCCTCGGCTTTGCGGGTACCGCCGAGGCACCGGTAGAGGTGCCCATCGTCGCTACGCGCACCACGTCCGCGCCGGCCTTGCCGGGAGCGGCGCCGCCGGAGCAGTGCACCGAGACGGAATGTCCCCCGGGCATGGAGGGGTGTTCCCGCGGCGGCGGTGGAGGCATGGGCGATACCTGCCTCTCGGCTTCGGAGTGCAACGACGGCCTGTCCTGCCAGGACAACTTCTGCGTCGCTGACGACGATGATGACGATGACGACGGGCCGAGCGCGGGATGGTTCGAAGAGTCCTCGCGGTTCTTTGCCCAGGTGAGCTTCGCGGCGGGGCTCAGCTTCGTGAGCAGCGGCATGTACGCCGACGGTGAGCCTCAAAGCCCCCCTCTGCCTGGCGAAGACGACGTCTACATCCCCGAAGGCACCGGCGACTGCGTGGACAACGCCGACGGCTTCCAAGACTACTGCGTGCGTGTCGAGACACCTGGTCTGGTCATGGTCCCCGGCATTCGTTTTGGGCTCGGGGCGTGGATCCTCGACTGGCTCGGCCTCGAGGCGACGATGCGCATCGCCTTCTCCGGCGGCCAGGGCACCCTCGCCAACATGCTCATCGGCGGTCGCGTCATCGGCCGCGTGACGGCTGGCCTCGACAATCCACTCCTCGATATTCGCCTGCACCTCGGCACGACCGTGGGGCAGATTCAGCCCCAGCCGCCGCAAAACGGGGCGCCCGAGCCCTTCATTCGGTCCGGCCTCAACGGCATCGACTTCGGCGCGGCCTACGTCGCCAACTTCAATAAGCACATCGCTATCTTCGTGGAGGTGGACGCCCAGTTCCTCTTCCCGGTGTCTCTCTTCAACCTCGACCTCAACTTCGGCCTCCAAGCGGGCTTCTGATTCCCGCCCCCGAGACGCTCCTCGACCTCTTCCGCGGGCAGGTTCAAAAGAGCCGCTATCGGACGGCGCTGCGCTACGAGGCTGGCGGAGTCTTTCGCTCCATCAGCTGGGAAGGGTGGAGCGATAAGAGCGACCAGGTCGCTCGCGGTCTCGTCGGCCTCGGCGTCGACCGGGGCGCCCGGGTGGCCATCGTGGCGCGGACCCGGCCCCGGTGGGCGATCGTCGATGTCGGCATCATGAAAGCCGGCGCGGTCACCACGCCCATCTATCCGACCCTGCCGCCCCGGGAGGTCTGTGCGATCCTCCGTGACTCGGGGGCGACGGTGGCCCTCGTCGAGACCCTCGAGATGGCCCGTCGGCTCCTCGACTGCGGGCGCCCCCACGGTCTCCGCGAGGTCATCGTATTCGAGGCCGACGGCGATTCCGATGCGGGCGTCACCGGCTGGGACGACTTCGTGGCCCTCTCCCAGGTCGAGGTGTCCGCTCGGAATGACGAGCTCGAAACGCGCTGCGCGGCTGCTCGCCCCGACGACCTCGCGACCATCGTCTACACGTCCGGGACGAGCGGCGAGCCCAAGGGCGTCGAGCTCACCCACGGCGCCTTCACCTTCGAGATGAACGCCATCCGGCAGGTCTTCCCGGTCGGCCCCGACGACACCCAGCTGCTCTTCCTCCCGCTCGCCCACATTTTTGCGAGGATGACTCTCTTCCTGCAGATGCGGGTCGGCTTTACCACTGCCTTCTCCCACAGCATCGGGACCGTCGGCGTGGACTTCGGCCGCATCAAGCCGACCTTCATCGTCGCGGTACCGAGGCTCTACGAGAAGCTCCACGAGGTCGTCCGGGCCCACGTCGAAGAGGGCGGGGACATCCGGAAGCGGGTCTTCGATTGGGCCTTCGCCGCACGCCGTGACAAGGCGAAGGGCGTGGTTGCGGGGGTGAAGCGCCGCTACGCCGATCGCTTGGTCTTCGAAGGCATTCGCGAGCGCCTCGGCGGGCGTATCCGCTTCTTGGTGAGCGGCGCCGCCCCCCTCGGGGTCGAAACTGCGGAGTTCTTCTTCGCTGCGGGGCTGCCGCTTTTGACCGGCTATGGCCTGACCGAGACCGCCGGGGCGGCGACGGCCAACCTACTCGGAAACCATCGCCTCGGCACCGTCGGTCGTGCGTTGCCGGGAGTCTCGGTGGCCATTGGGGATGACGCGGAGATTCTCATTCGCGGCCCCAACGTGATGCGCGGTTACCACGACGATGAGAAAGGCACTGCGAGGGTCATCGATGACGAGGGCTGGTTGCACACCGGAGACCTCGGATGCCTCGATGCCGACGGCTTCCTCACGATCACCGGGCGCAAGAAGGACCTCCTCATCACCGCCGGCGGCAAGACCATCGCGCCTCGAAAGCTCGAAGCGGTCCTCGAGGAGAGCCCCTTCGTTGCCCACGCCGTCGTCATCGCCGACCGCCGCCCCTACGCTGTCGCTCTCATCGACCTCGACGAGGAGCAAACGCGGGCCTGGGCCCGGGACAAGGGCGTCAGCGGAGACTTCCGCACCCTCATCGAGCATCCGAAGGTGCACGAACTCGTCACTGGCCTCGTCGACGCTCTCAACAGCGAACTCGCCGGCTACGAAACGATCAAACACTGGGCAGCTCTCCCCAAGAAGCTCTCCCAAGCATCCGGCGAACTCACCCCGACCCTCAAAGTACGTCGCGGCGCCGTCGAAAAAGCCCACCGCTCCCTCATCAACAACCTCTACCGCTAGGGCGCTCCACTAGGGGGACGGTATAAACTTTCTCACTTTCGTCGGACGAAAGTGAGAAAGTTTATACCGTCCCCCCGCTAATGCCTCTCGTGGACGATCCCGCTGGTTACTAGCTGGAAGAGGACCTTGCCGACGTCGAAGGAGCTGAGGCGGGTGGTCTTCACGATGTCTCGGACGGTGCGTTCGCCGTCGATCGCGGCGAGCACCGCGCGCTCGTCGCTGTGGAGGTCGTCGGTCGATACCGTAGCGAGCACGTCGCGGCGCACGACCGGGACGAGATCGAAGCTGTGCAGCTGCTCCTGGATGAGGTGCCACTCGTCGACGCGCCGGAGGCCTTCCATCAAGATGGTCGCGACCGGGAGCCCGAGGTGGGCGGCGCTTGCTTCGGGCCGGGTGGCGAGGCGCTCGAAGCCGAAGGCCCCATCGGGCCAACGCATGGCCTCGTAGATGAGCTCCGACGATTGGCGGATGAGCACGCCTCGGAGGTCCTCCTGGGTCAGGTACCCGAGCTTCACCAGCTGGGCGCCGAGCAGATGCCGTTCGCCCCCGCGGCGTTGGAGCAGGCGCTCGAGCTCTTTGCTTTCGACCAGTCGTTCGCTCAATACGTATCGACCGAGGAGAAACTCGCCGCCACTGCCTCGACCCATCGCCAGGTCGAGGAGGCCCTCGCGCAGGCAGATGATGACGGCGCTCTGGTCCCGGCGGATGGTGAGGACCCCGGTCTGGCGTTGGTGCTGCAACATTTGCAGCACCTCTCCGAGGTTGATGTGGTCCACGCGGCCACGGAACGACGTCTCGCCGTGTTCACCGGGGAGCTGGGCCGCGACCTCTTCGGCGAGGCGGAAGAGGCGCTCTGGCGTGAGGGCGGCTGCGACATCTGCCGCGATGGTCGAGTCGTCGACCGTCGAGCCGGTGACCTCTCGAATCACGTCGCCGAGGGCGAGGGTCAGCTTGCCGGCAATCGTTCGAGCGCTGGCCTCTCGCTCGGCCTCTGCGGCGAGGGTCGTCGGTTCTTCGGGGCCGTCCGCGGCGAGGAAGCGCCCCGGCGCGATCTCGAGGGTATCGCGATTGTCGTCGTGGTCGGCGGACCGTGCCCCTTTGTCGATCGCGTGGGCGGTGACCGCCAGGAGTGCTTCTGGGCCGAAGGGTTTCGCGATGCTATCGACGGCGCCCGTCTGCCGCATGAGCTCTTCGCCCACCCGTTCGCCGCGGGCGCTCATCATCACTACCGGGACATGCCGCGTATTGGCGACGCCCCGCATGGCCTCGACGAATTCGACGCCGCCCATGTGCGGCATGACGTCGTCGACCAGCGCGAGGTCCGGCACCGAACGCTGCACCTGCTCGAAAGCGTCTTGGCCATCTTCGGCGTCGGTCACTTCGTAGCCGGCCTGTTCGAGGGTCCGCCGGATGACCTTTCGGACGGTCACGCTGTCGTCGACGACGAGGATTCTCATCCTTCGAGCATCCCGATCTGGGCGCGCAGGCTTACTCCGGCGTCGCTCACCCAGAAGCGCAGGAGGTCACGGATTGTGCTCGACGAACGAATGAGCGACGGGCCGCTGAGGTCAGCGAGTTCGCGCTCGCTCGTCTTCATCACCTCGACGCAGCTCTCGAGGTCATCCGCCAGCAGGGCGGCTACCGCGAGGCAGACGCGCCCGACGGCGTCGCTCCAGCGGGGGAAGTCGAGGCGTGGTGCCTCGACATACCGGGCCGCGATCGCCTCGACGGCTTTGCGCGACCGCCGCGGTAGCGCTTTGTTGATGCGCTTCGCTTGGTCCGCCAGGAAGTCTTCGCTGGTCAAGCCGGTACCGAAGCCCGGTGCAACGCCTCGGCAAGCGGACGCGAGGAGCACTTCGACCTCCCGGGGGGTCAGCTTCTCGACGGGGTGCAGCCCCAGGGCGATGGCGATGAGGGGGCGGGCGAGGAGGAATACCTGCTGGGCGACCGGCAACTCCGCGACCTGCGCCGGGACGAGGAGGGATGGTGGGTTGGTAAGCTCGATGGCCAGGCCTCGGCCCCGAACCCGGTGCACGTAGACCTCGAACTCTTCGACGCCGACGACTGCGGCGATGCGCTCCGCCAGGGCTCGAATGGGGTGCCCCTGGCGGCTCGTGATTCGGTCTCGGTTGACCAAGCCAAAAGCTTCGAGGTCCTGGGGATAGAGCTTGGGCAAGCCGGGAGCCAGGGTCGCGAGCAGTTCGACGGCGGTCTCTTCGGCCCCGCCCTTGGGCAGGAGGGCCACCAGCGTCTCAGCCGACAATGAGCCCGCGCGGGCGGCGGCCGGCCTCGGGGGGTGGGTCGCCAGATGACCGAGCTCGGCGTCGCTCGCGGCGTCGAGGAGCACCAGCGGCATGAGTGATAGGCGACTCTCGGCGGGCCGGCCGAGGGCGTCGAAGTTTCGGGCGAGGTCGCGCCACGCTTCCGGCCTCAGGACGTCGGAGTAGAGCAGCGTTCGCAGCTCTCCTATCGCCTCCGCGTGGCGACCCGCGATCCGTAAGCGCATCGCGAGCTCGGTGCGCAGCGGCGCCGGGTCGCGGGCCGCGTCGATGCCCTCGAGCAGCACGTCGACGGCGCTTTGGGGCTTCTGGAGCTGGTCCTGGCGCACGCGCGCGAGCTCGAGATAGACCGGCCCCGGGTCGTCGCCGCGTTCGGCGGCCTTGTCGAGGTACTTCTGCATCGCCCGGTCGTACGCTTCCCATTCGGTGGGCGTTTCGATCAGGGCCTTGAGCATGATGGAGCTCTCGGACGCGGGCCCTTCGAGGGTGACGGCCGCGAGCAGCGCATCGAGCTCGGCCCTCTGATCTCCCCGGCGGCCCTCGATGCTTGCCAAGTGCAGGAGTGCCTCGGCGCGGTCGGCATCCGACGTGCTCGCCTTCACGAGGCGGAGGGCGGTCTCCGATGCCTGGTCGATCTTGTCTTCTCTTTCCTGGAGCGCGCTCAAGCGCTTGAGAGCCTCGCGGTTTTCGGTGTCCAGGGCGAGCACCGCCTGCAGGCTCACCAGGGCGCGGGACGATTCTCCGAGGCGCGCGTCCCAGAGCTCGGCGAGGTCCAGGTGGGCGTCCCGCAAGACGTCCCGGTCCGGCGCGAGCTGGACCACGCGGCTCAGCAGGTTGACCGCCTCGGTCCACTGCCCGTCGCGGCTGTAGAGACGGGCGAGGCTCCGGAGGGTAGGGACGTGGTTGGGGGCCGCGCGGAGAACTCGGTTCAGCGAGCTGATGGCTCCAGGGAGGTTGTCGAGGTCGTCGGCTTGAATCACGGCGACACGATTCCAGAGCGCGGCGATCCGTGCGGGCTGACTCGCGGAGCCCGCGGCTCGCGACAGCAAGTCCGCCAACTTGCCCGGCGCCTTTTGGCGGACGAGAATTTCGGAGAGGTGAACGGCGGCGTCGACGGAGTCGGGCGAGAGCTCGAGGGCGCGTTCGAGGTCTTTGGTGGCGCCCGCGACATCGTCCAGGCGTCGAGCACGAACCCGGGCGCTCTTGACCAGGAGCTCGGCGGCGACCTCTCCGTCGGTCGCGACGTTGGCCTCGCGGCGCGCAGCTTCGGCGAGGGCCACCGGGTCGCCGGTCCGTTCGGCGATGCGGGACAGGCCTCGGGTGGCACCCAGGTTTTCGGGGTCGGCGACGAGGGCGGCGCGGTACGCGTCGATGGCTTCGGGGCGGCCGGCGGTTTCGAGGGACTCGGCGAGGCGCGTCAAATAGACGCTGCGGATTGCCTTGTCGCGGCTCTCGGCGAGGCGCCGGTCGACCTCGGCGAGGAGCTGCCGGTCTCCGCGCTCGAGGGCTATCGCCTCGAGGGCGGTGAGAGCGATGGTGTCGTCCGGTGCAGCTTCCAGGATGGCGGTGTAAGTTTGCCGCGGGTCGCCTCCGGTTGCCTGGGCGCGATGCTCTTGCAGACGGGCGAGCTCGCGGAGGGCCGCGATGCGGGCCCCCGGGTCCTGGAGGTTTTGGGCGAGGGTGTCGTAGTTGGCGGCGAGGGCGTCCCAGGCACCGGTTCGTCGGTAGAGCGGCTCGAGAGCCATGAGGGCGCCGAGGTGTTTGGGATCATGCTCGAGGAGCTTCTCGTAGCAGCTGATGGCGCGCCGCGGTTCCCCGAGCTCTTCGCCCCACACCTCGCCCTGACGAAGCAGCGCGGACATCGCGATCGCTCGGTCGGTGGCCCCCGCGGCTTCGCGCTCGAGGTCGTGGACGAGCTTCTTCCAGCTCTTGCGCTCCGCCCGGAGCCGCGCGAGGGCGTCGATCGCCGGCCGGTAGTTCGGGACCGCTGCGAGGGCGTGCTCGTACGCGTGCACCGCGCGGTCGACCTCGCCGAGGCGCTCTTCGTAGATCTCTCCCACCCGGTATCCGACGCGCGCTTTGGCGGGCGCCTTCGTCGTGCCCGAGAGCTCTAGTTCGAGGACTCGGACGAGGTCCTCCCAGTCGCCGCGCTCCCGGAGCTTTTCGCTCAGACTGCGGAGCGTCGGGGCGTGGTGCGGGTCGATGTCGAGGGCCCGGCGGTAGTACCCGACGGCGTCGTCGTCTCGACCGACGCGCTCTTCGGACAGTTCGCCCATCTTGTGCAGGAGAGCGACTGCGGCCGGGCCTCGGGGCGTCAGCTCGAGTTCGCGATTGTACATCTCGAGGAGGTCTTCCCAGCGGCCGGCCCGAAAGTAGATGCGGCCGAGGCTCACCAGGGCGGGGGCGTAGCGCGGGTCGATCCCGAGGACCCTGCGGAAGCGGGCGAGGGCCCCGTCGCGGTCGCTGAGGTGCTCGTCGAGGACTTCTCCGGCTCGGTGCAGGAGGGCGACGATTTCTTGCTGGTCGCTGGTCTTTTCGGATTCGAGTTCGAGGGCTTCGACCAACTCGGCGTACCGGCCCGCCCGCTCGGTCGAGCGCTGAAGGGCGTGGATCGCCGTGATGTGATCCGCGTTCTGATCGAGGACGCGCCGGTAGGCGTGGGCGGCTTGGGCGTGCTCCCCGAGCCTGTCTTCGTAGATGGCGCCGATCTTCATCAGAGGGGTGATCGCGTGCTCCACGCTCGTCGCCTGGTCGGCCGCGCGCTCGTACAGTTCGACGAGCTCGCGCCACCGGTTCGAGTCCGAGAGCAGCCGCGTCAGCGCCTTGAAAGACGTCGGATACCCGGGCACCTGTCCGAGGGCCCGTTTGTGAGCATCGGATGCGTCATCAGGGCGTCCCAGGCTTTCTTCGAGGACCTCTCCGCATCGCGCATAGGCCGCCGCCCG
>QMMC01000042.1 GCA_003647065.1 Deltaproteobacteria bacterium
CGCCGCTATCACGGCCGCCGCTGCTGCTGCCGCCGTCACCACCATCACCACCGCCACCACCACCACCGCCGCCACCGCCGTAGCTTCCGCCACCACCGCCGCCGCCGCCGTAGTCACCGCCGCCGCCACCGCCACCGCCGCCACCGCCGTCCCGGCGACCGCCGAGCAGTACGATGTTCGTCGCGTTGATCTCGGTGGTGGAGCGCTTGTTGCCGTCCTTGTCGTCCCACTGACGCGTCTGGATGCGTCCTTCGACGGCGATGCTCCGGCCCTTCGAGAGGATCTTGTTCAGCGCCTCGGCGCGATTCCCCCACACGATGACCGTGTGCCACTCGGTGCGCTCCTGGCGCTCCTTGTTGCGGTTGACGTACGACTCGGTCGTCGCGAGGCGAATCCGGAGGATCGCCTGGCCGTTCTGCGTGAAACGCAGCTCCGGGTCCATCCCCAGATTTCCGATCAAAATCGCCTTGTTCATTCCTTCAGCCATGGTCCGTGGTCTCCTCTGTTGCGTAATCCGTGCGGGGCTTGGCTCAATGCCACCCACTCACGCCATCCGCCGGCTTACCTTTTCCGGCAATCCAGCTTCGGTCGACTGACGTCGGCCTACGCCTTTTTGCCGACCTCAGCCCTCCCTGCGGCGCACCTTTGGTGCGACTCAGTCGGGGCCTGCGGGGGCGCTCGGCGCCTGACGCAATTGAGCGACATTGGATTTTGTCTGAGCGGCCGTGGATCTAACCCAAGCCGTTCCATCCAGCTACCCCCGAAGGACGCGGGGCCCGCACTTCGCACTGACAGCAGACGCCAGATCGCGAAAAGCGCGCTAATCTCCGCACCATGGCGAAGATGCGGGCAGATCTCCTGGTGGTCGCGCGGGGCCTCGCCCCGAGCCCCGAGCGGGCCAGGGCGCTGATCCTCGCGGGCCGGGTCTTTTCCGGGGAGGCTCGGGTCGACAAGGCCGGCTCTCAGCTCCCGGACGACGCGCCCCTCGAGGTCCGCGGTAATGACCTGCCCTACGTTTCCCGGGGAGGCCTCAAACTCGAGGCGGCCCTCGACGCCTTCTCGGTCGACCCGGCGGGTCTCACCGTCGCAGACTTCGGCGCGAGCACCGGCGGCTTTACCGACTGCGTGCTCCAGCGCGGCGCCGTGCGCGTCTATGCCATCGACGTGGGCTATGGCCAGCTGCACAACAAGCTGCGCCAAGACGACCGAGTCGTCGTCATGGAGCGCACCAACGCCCGGCACCTCACCCCCGACGACCTGCCCGACGTGGTCGACCTTCTCGTCATCGATGCGTCCTTCATCGGCCTCGACAAGCTCCTGCCCGCCGCGAAGGGTCTGCTGCAACCCCACGGCGAGATCGTCGCGCTGATCAAACCTCAGTTCGAGGTCGGCAAGGGCGACGTCGGCGAGGGCGGCGTCGTTCGCGACCTCGAGGTGCGCGAAAGCGCCATCGTGCGAGTCGAGGACTACGCCCGGTCCCTCGGCTTTGCCGTCGAGGGCCGCATCGATTGCCCCGTGCACGGGCCCAAAGGCAACGTCGAGGCCCTGGTGCATCTCACCCTCGCCTCCCGTCAGTAGCGCCGTCAGAGCCGATGTGCTCAGATGAACTGGCATGTTTACGCGTTCGGCCGGGGTAGCGATCGTCTGCGCGGTACTGGGTTACGGGTGTTCTCTCGATACCAGCGCTCTTCCGCCGGAGGTCGTCGGCGACGCATCCACCGCTGATTCGCGGGTTCGTGGTGGAGACGTTGGCCCCGAGGATGGGGGCGCCGGCGATGCACGCACCGACTCCTCGGTCACGCCCACCGACTCCGCCGTCGTGCCACCCGACGGCGGCTGCGACACGAGCACCCCGTGCCCCCTCGGTTGTTCCGTCATCGACCCCGGGCGGTGCAGTCACTTGGTCTCGTCCAACGTCGACATCGACTACGGCGCCGTCGCCGACGTGATGATCGACTCGAACGTGGACATCGACACGACGTCTTGCAGCGGTGGCTCCCTGCCCCTGGCGATGGACTCGGGGATTTGCGTTCTTCGCGCCCGGACCGTGACCATCGCCTCGGCGGTGATCGTCCGAGTTCACGGGGCGGCCCCCTTTGCCGTGCTCGCGGCGGACGGCATTCAGGTGGACGGAGTTGTCGACGCGGCAGCCCGCGGGCGCGAGCCGGGGCCCGGGGGCCGTAGTCGTGCGATGGGCACGGACGCCGAAGATGGCACCGGAGGTCGCCACACGAGCTCTGGTGTCGCGGACAGCGGCGGCTCCGGCGCCGGCCTCTGCGGCTCCGGCGGCAAAGGCGGGGATGCCGGTGGTAACGGCAGTCAGACCGGCGCCGCAGGGGCCATGGCTCTGGGCGGGTCCTTCGATGGACGGCCGCTCCGCGGTGGTGGTCACGGCGGCGGCGGCAGGGACCGGACGGGTCCCGGCGCGGCCGGCGGCGGCGGCGGTGGCGCCGTGCAGCTCTCAGCGGGCCGGGAGATCGTCATCGGCGCGACCGGCGGGGTCATCGCCGGCGGTGGCGGCGGAGTCGGCGCATCGCAGTCCTCGAGCGACGACGCCGTAGGCTCGGGGGCTGGGGGCGGGAGCGGCGGGGTCATCCTCCTCGAAGCACCGACCGTGACGGTCGCGGGCAGGCTCTGGGCTCCGGGTGGAGGCGGGAGCGCGACGGCGATTCCCTGGACCGACGGAGATGGAGGCGACGATGGCTCCCTCGGCTCGGCTCCGCAGCCCTCCGGTGGTACGGCGTCCAGCAGCGCAGCCGGCGGCGGCGGCTCCGGTGGCATGGGCGGCGGTGCCGTCACCATCGACGGCGAGGCCGGCGGTGACATCTTCGGCTATCCGTTCAACGGGGGCGGGGGCGGCGGCGGCTCGGGCTGCACCATCACGCGGACCCTGGCCGGTGTTGCGCCTTCCGGGGGCACCCATTCGCCGGCGATCTCGAGCTCGGCTTTCCGGTCACTGGCGCTTCTGGGGACCGACTGAGCGCCTAGTGGTTCCGAGGGGTGGATTCGAACCACCATTCACGGATTCAAAGTCCGATGTCCTGCCATTGAACGACCTCGGAAGAGGACACGGCCCTTTAGCACGGTAGGCGCCGTCGGGGGAGGGCTCATGAAATCGAGAACTTTCCCGGCCGAGGAATCATGAACGAGGCATAATCGTAAGGATGGGGGACCGTCTGCCGTTGCTCATTTTCGCGGGGTTCTTGGGGCTCTTGTGTCTGGGCTTCGGCTGCGAAGGTGACGGGAGCCTCACGCTCCTGGTCGAGTTGAAGACCGACTTGGTGCCCGGTGTGGAGTTCGCGGCGGTGCACACCTCGGTGGCGACGGCGGCGGAGCCGACGGTCACGATAGCGGAGCGCGAGATCGACGTGGCTCTGGGCCGTGATCTAACGGCGGGGCGGCGGGTGGCAGAGCTCGATGGGCTGGCGCCCGGCACCTACGTGGTGACGGTGTCGTTGGTGGATATCGCGGGCGCGCGAGTGATGAGCCGGGACGTGGTGGTGACGGCGACGGCGACGACGGGCTTTACGGTGCTGATGACCCGCAACTGCGTGGAAGTGCAGTGCCCGGCGGTCAGCGGGGACCCGGCGCACAGCGCGTGCGTTGGCGGTCGGTGCGTCGAGCCTCGGTGCACGCCGGAGACGCCGGAGTACTGCCCGGTGCCGGAGTGTACGGCGGCGAGTGAATGCAGCGACCCCCTGAGCTCCTGCGCCGAGCCGGTGTGCGAAGACGGTACGTGTCTCGTCCGGACGGAGACCGCGGTGTGCGCCGCCGGCGAGTACTGCGACCCGACCGCTGGGTGCCGGGGGGCCCCCGGGGACGGAGGACCGACTGACGCCGCGCTGATGGATGCGGGCCCCGGGGATGCCAGCGCCGATGCCGGAGCCACGGACGCGGACACTGGCGACGCAGACGCGATGGTGGGGCTCCCGACATGGGCTCAGCAGGCGTATGTGAAGGCGTCGAATACGGATGCATCCGACGCGTTTGGCCTTGCGGCCGCCCTCAGCGCCGATGGCAATACGTTGGCCGTCGGTGCGGGCAACGAAGCCAGCGCGGTGACCGGCATCGGCGGTGATCAGACCGACGACTCCGCGTCCCAAGCTGGGGCCGTGTACGTCTTCGTGAGGAGCGGGGGCGCCTGGGCCCAGCAGGCGTACCTCAAGGCTTCCAATACGGGCCAGAGCGACATCTTCGGACGGACGGTCGCGCTGAGCGCGGACGGCAATACCCTGGCCGTGGGCGCCTATATCGAGGACAGCGCGGCGACCGGAGTCGGCGGTGACCAGGGCGACAATGCGGCGGACGCGGCCGGAGCGGTCTACGTCTTCGTGCGCGCCGGCGCCTCGTGGGCTCAGCAGGCGTACGTGAAGGCGTCGAATACGGATGCCGGGGATACCTTCGGCTATCTGGTGTCGTTGAGCGGTGATGGCGACACGCTCGCAGTCGGCGCGATCGGCGAGTCCAGCGTGGCGACTGGCGTCGACGGTGACCAGGGCAACAACGGATCGGGTTCCGCCGGAGCGGTGTACGTCTTCGTGCGCGCCGGTGTCTCGTGGACGCAGCAGGCCTACCTCAAGGCGTCGAATACGGGGCCGGACGACCGCTTCGGCTATTCGGTCTCGCTGAGCGACGATGGCGATACGGCGGCCGTGGGCGCGTACTTCGAGGACAGCGCGGCGACGGGAATCGACGGCGTCCAGGGTGACGACACGGCAATCCGCGCCGGAGCGGTGTACGTCTTCGCTCGCGTCGGCGCCGTGTGGACGCAGCAGGCTTACCTCAAGGCGTCGAACACGGACCCCGGCGACGCCTTTGGCTTCACCGTGTCACTGAGCGGCGACGGAAGTACCTTGGCCGTTGGTGCCTTCGTGGAACAAAGCGCGGCGACGGGCGTCGGCGGTGATGCGGCTGACGACATGGCGGACAACGCTGGAGCCGTATACGTCTTCGTGCGTAGCGGCGCCGTGTGGTCCCAGCAGGCCTACGTGAAAGCGTCGAATACGGCCGCCAGTGACTTCTTCGGCAGATCCGTATCGCTCAGTCGGGACGGCAATACGATGGCAGTTGGCACCCCGGGGGAGGACAGCGCGGCGACCGGAATCGGCGGCGACGAGAGTGACGAAGCGGCGGACGGTGCCGGAGCGGTATACGTCTTCGTGCGCTTCGGCGCCGTGTGGTCCCAACAGGCGTACGTGAAGGCATCGAATACGGACGCGTCGGATGGTTTTGGCACGATGGTCCGGCTGAACGGAGACGGCAACCGGTTGGCTGTCGGCGCGACGGTCGAGAGCAGCGCGACATTCGGCATCGATGGTGATCAGAGTGACGACTCGGCTCTCGGCGCCGGCGCGGTTTACGTCTTCGCACGCACTTTCGGCGGTTGAACTCCGTTGGAATGGCATCAGCGCGGCTCTCCGTCAGCTGAAATGGACTCCGCGTTCATCTCATCTCATCTCTTCCCTGCCGATGGTGGCGGCGTGCTCGCGAGAGGACGGGCCATGCGGCGAGCGGACCATACGGGACGAGGTGGATCGCTTCCCGGCTCTCTCCCCGTGGTACCGTCACCGCGCATGTCGCACCGCATTCGATCGTGGTTCGTCGTCGGGATGTTGGCGACACTCGCAGGTTGCGCGGATGACGTCGCCCCCGTGGATGGTGGTCCGGATGGCTCTGTAGATGGCGGTGGAGACGCCGGTCTGCCCGTTACTCCCCCAGACATCCCGTGGCTGTCCGACGGGTTGCCACCGGTCATGCTGGCCCCTTGTCCTGAAGGGTGGCGCGAGGTAACCGGCGGTGAAGTTACCGAGTGCGATCCCTATCCCGAAGGTGGGCCGGAGGCGTGCGCCGAGGGCGAGGCCCATTTTCCCGGGGAGCCTGGATGCCGGCCCATCGGCGACCCCTGCCCCGCTGGCGATTACGCCACGACACTTCCGACCACCGGTCGCGTGGTCTACGTGAAAGCCGATGCCGCTGCGGGTGGAGACGGGACGGTTGCGGCCCCCTTCGCTGGGCTCTCGCAGGTGCCTTGGGTGTCACTCGGCGCATCGACGACGGTCGCCGTCGGGAAGGGGACCTACCCGGGGACCCTGCCCCTGCGGGTTGGGGTGAGCGTCGTAGGGGCCTGCGTCGAAGAGACCATCCTCACCGGTATCGCGGCGCCGGTGCAGTCCGTGGTGAGCGTCACTGGGGCCGGCGAGCCGGCCGAGGTGCAAAACCTGACCATCCGGGGCGCGAGCCAGCGCGGCGCGCTGGCTCGGCGCGGGCAACGGCTGAGCCTGCGAGGCGTGCTCTTCGACCGCGTGCAGGGGGTCGGCATCGTCGTTGCGGATGCGAGCACAGAGGTGAGCCTGACCGATGTCGTGATTCGCGACACCGAAGCTGTGGCGTCCTCTCCCTCCGAGTTCGGCATCGGAATCCATGTGCAAGATGGCGGGCAACTCCAGGCGACGCGCTTCTTGGTCCTCCGTAACGGTGGCCTTGGCATTTCTGCCGCGGGTGAGGGGTCGGCATTGACGCTCCTCGACACGGTCGTCCGAGAGACTCGCCCCCGTGACTCCGACGGCATCGCCGGCCGCGGCATCAACGCGGAGGCCGGCGCCCGGGTCGATGCAACGCGCATGCTCCTCGTTGGAAACCGACTCGCCGGCGCCATCTGCTCGGGCGTCGGCACTACGGTGACGTTGACCGATTCGGTCGTTCGAGACACCGACTCACGGGCCCGTGATGGCATCGGTGGAGGCGGAGTCTCCGCCGAGCTCGGCGGCACGATCTCTCTAACCCGGCTGCTCATCGCCAGTAACCGCGCGGTCGGCGTCTTCGTGAGCAACGAAGGAACCGAAGCCGTGCTCACCGACGTCGTCATTCGAGACACCGAGCCACAACGGAGCCGCGCTCCGGGCGGGCGTGGGCGCGGCATACAACTACAGTACGGCGCCCACCTCGAGGCCACGCGGCTGGTGATCTCGAACAATACGGAGTCGGGAATATTCGTCGGGTCCGAGGGGAGCACCATGTCGGTTACCGATGCCGTCATTCAACGCACACTACCGCTCGGCCTCCCGGGGCAGTTTGGGCGCGGCCTAGGCGTGGAAAACGATGGGCGGCTCGATGCGTCCCGGCTTCTGATCGCCGACAATCACGAATTGGGCTTCTTTGCGTCGAGCCCTGGGACGGTGGTGAACCTGTCCGACGTGGTCATTCGCGATACGCGCTCTCAGCTCAACGACCTTCGGGGCGGGCGCGGTTTCGAAGTGCAGGAAGGCGCACGCGTCGATGGCATGCGACTGGAGATCGAGCGCAGCGTCGAAGCCGGCGTCCTCGCGCTTACCGGCGCGTCCGTCGCGCTCACGGATGCGTCGATTGTCGGAGTCGCAGTCGCTGACTGTGCTTCCACGACGTGCCCGACCGACCCCTACGGTCACGCGGTGGGAGCGTTGGGCGCAGCGCTCTCCTTACGACGGTTCCGAATCTCCGATGCCGCGGTCTGCGGCGCGATGGTGGGTCGCGTCGAGGAATTCGCCGAGGACGGATCCCTCGACCTCGAAGCGGGAGTGGTCTCCGAGGCCGAGATCGGGGCTTGCGTGCAGGTGGACGGCTATGACCTCGAGCGCCTCACGGGAGACGTGGAGTTCCGTGAAAATGCCACCAATCTCGACAGCACCACGCTCCCTGTGCCCAACGTTTCGGCGACTGTTGGTCTCTGAGCGGCGAGCGCCCCCCAACGGACCGCTTCGCCGGACAGCGTCTTCAGAGCCCCAGCAGGATCGTCGGCAACATGCCGTTGATCCGATAGGCGAGGGTCGAATCGTCGGGGGAGATGTCGATGTCCTGGGCGGCCGAGACCGTCGCGATGTTCGTGACCGTGCCCGACATGTCGACGCGTTCGATGCCGGTACTCGAGACGATGGCGAGGTCGCCGTTGGAGAACCAGTCGAGGGGCTGGAACGCGGCGCTGTCGAGCGAGGTGATGTCGGCGATGGTCCCGTCGCTGACGGTCAGGACCCGGAGCATGCCGCCATCGGCGAAGGCGATGAGCGTGCCCTCGGCGTTGTAGCGCGGGAAGGTGCCTCTTTGCGTGAGGTCGGTCGCGGCGCCGCCAGCGATGTCCCAGGTGAAGAGGTCGCCGCCGTCCGCGTACACGATCGTCGTGCCATCGGGGGATAGGTCCATCGAGCGCGCGTCGGCGACGACGGCGGCGGGGGTACCCCCCGCGGCCGGCACCATGCTGACCCCGTCAGCATTCGAATAGTAGAGAGTCGCCGCGTCCGAAGACCAAGCGATGTAAGGCCGCGGTGAGTCACCGGTCGCGATCTCGGACACGCTGTCGCCGCAGAGGTCGAGGACCTCGAGGCCGGTCGCCGAGAAGCCCTCGAAGGTCACGATGGCGATCTGGTCCGAGCCCGGGGAGAACCGCCCGCCGGCGGTCGTCCCGCCGATGCGTCGCTCTTCGCCGGCGCTGAGATCGCAGGTCGGCGTGCCCGTGTCGGTTGCGGCGTCACCGCCGCCGCTGTCGGAGACGCCGGTATCGGAGACGCCGGTGTCGGAGACGCCCGTATCCGTCCCCCCGTCCGTCTCGGTCACATCCTCACAACCCGCTGACACAACGAGCGCCAACACCAAAGTCCCGAAAAGTGAGTTCTTCATGAGTCCCTCCGGGGACTTGATACGGGACGGAGGACGCCATATTCAAGGACTGCGTATCGAACCGGTCGCGGGTCTTCACAAAAGCATCCCCAAAAGAAAGGCCCCGCCCGACGCGTCTCGCCGAGCGGGGCTGGGGTGTACGCTCTCCAGCTCACTCCGTGAGGAGCTTCCGGGGGAGCAGCTTGTCGAGGCCATCGCTTCCGACGACGAGGCGTACCTCGCCGATCTCAGCTGCGATCTCCTTCAACGCCTCGAGCTCCTTGAGGCGCATCAGGGTCGGGTTGTCGGCCATGACCTTGGCACTGTTTGCCATCGAGCGGGTCGCCGCGGCCTCCTCACGGCGGAGGATGACGTTGGCCGCGGCGGCCTTCTCGGCCTCGATGACGCGGTTGAGGAGGGCCTTCATCTCGCCCGGGAGCACGACGTCCTTCACGCCGATGCCCTCGATCAAGACGCCGATCTCCTTCGCCTTCGGCACGACCCGCTCCCCGAGGAATCGACTCATGGCGTCGCGACCCTCGAGGAGCTCGTCGAGGGTCACCCCCGCGACGTAGTCACGGGCGGCGAGCTGGGCGGCGAGGTAGACGGTGTCGCGCGCGTCGCCGACGGTCCCGGCGAGCTTCGCCGGGTCACCGACGCGGTACTCGACGGTGAGCGACAGGCGCAGGGTGACCTTGTCGCGGGTCATCAGCTCCTGACCTACGATAGGCACCTGCACTCGACGCAGGTCGACGTTGACCACGCGCACCGTCCCGTCCTCGGACCAGAGCACGTACTTGCCCGGGCCCAAGGTTCCCTCGAGGCGACCCTGCACGTAGCGGAGGCCTCGCTCGTGCTCCGCGATGAGAGCTCGCGTGAGCTCCTTCGCCGGGAAGACCGCGAGGGTCTTCTCGTCGAAGCGCGGCAGCGCCTCCTCGGTCGAGAGACGAGTCAGCGACACCGACGGGTCGACGGTCCAGTACCAGTGCGTCCCGCCTCCGAGGAAGGCGACGGCGCGGCCGTTCTTGTAGAGCAGCGCGCGCTCGTGGCTCTCGAGGTGTACCTCGTCGAACCACGACGCCGGGAGGACCTCACGGACCTCCGGCAGCGCCACGAAGGTGAGCGTGTCGGTGTTCCACCGCTGCTCGGTGTAACGGCTGCCCCAGTAGAAGTGGCGACCCGGGCCGAGGGCCCGGACCGGCAGCCCGTCCCGGAAGAGGACCACGCGGTCGTTCAGCTTGACCTTGATCTTCGTAATCATGATTTTGGTTTCCTGTCGTGAATTGGATGGACTGCGCCGGGGCCGCCGGTGCGCGGGCGCGACGCGCGTATCGCGTCGGCATTTCATCTGGCCGCCGGAGCCTTGGTGCTGCCGGAGGCGAAGAAGGCGGCGCGCGGGTGGGCCGCCCCGACTCTGGAGACGCCGCCGATTCGCACCGCGCTTCCCCGATGGAAGCGCGGCGATCGTCAGCGGCGGTCCTCGGCCGTGTACGTGCGTACACCGACCCGTCCTTCGCGTAGCTCCCGAGGGAGCCGGAGCGGGGGCCCGGACCGGGCAACACCCCAGAAGGGGGTGCGCGCTGATCGTGGCCCGCGCTCCGGCCCGCAGGGGAGCCGGGCGTCGGTCAGGCCGCGGCCACGCAAGGTGCGCGGACGCGAGGGGCGGCGCTCACCTTTGCGCCTGTGTGACATGACTGAACGGGGTGACTTCCCGGGGTCATGGACCGTTTTTTTACGGCCGCGTACTCGCTTCAAAGGCGAGGGCTGATGCTCTACCAAACTGAGCTACGTCCCCCCATGGTGGGGACGGCAGGAATCGAACCTACGACAGTCAGCGTACATCGATGGCCGGCGGGACACGTCTACCGGACACGAACCAGGGACGAACCTGGGATGACCCAGGCGCCTGGAGCGCGCGGCGACGAGCCGGAGTTCCGGACTTCGATGATTCGTTGGTGAGGGCTCAGAGGAGAGCGCGGCGTGAGGCTTCGCGGTGCGGGGGAACGATAGATGGCGCACAATGCGCACCATGTTCCACCGTCTGACCTCGCTGGTCCTTCCGACGCTCGTCCTGCTCGCGCTTCCCGTTCTTCCCATCCTGGGGTGCAGCGACGACCCGGTCACCATCGCGAGCTACAACGGCGGCCTGGCGCCCGGTTTCGTGCCCTACGCCGAGGAGCGAGCCCCGCACATCATGGCCGACTTCCCGGCCGATGAGCTCGACGTGATTTGCGCTCAGGAGTTCTGGGAGCAGCGCTACTGGGACCAGTTCACCAGCAGCGTCGCCGGCACCCATCCCCATGCCTTTCGCCGACCCAACGAGATGGAGATGGGCGGCACCGCGAGCTGCGCCGCCGGAGACCTCGGCCCCCTCGATACATGCCTGCAAGCCATGTGTCCCGACGCGACGCCCGACACCCTGGTGAGCTGCGCCCAGGAGAACTGTGGGCCCGAGATCGGAGGGCTCCCTGACAACTGCCTCAATTGCGTCATCGCGAACATCGCCCTCGGCGACATCGGCATGATCCGCGCCGAGTGCGAGTCAGGCGCGGGCGGCTCCTACGCCTACGACAGCTCCTTCGGGACCGGCATCGTCAGCCGCTACGCGTTCGCAGAAACAGACTCGCTATTGCTCGAATCCACCGCGACGCGGCGGGCGGTCCTCTATGCACGCATCCCGGATAGCCCTCAGGGTGAAATCCACTTCTTCTGCACTCATCTCACCTCGAACCTCTCGATGGTCCCCTACACCGGCCCCTATGCCGGGTGGCCGGAGGAGCAGGCCGCCCAGATCGAGGCGTTGCTCGCCTACATGGAGACCAAGACCGGGGGCGCGGGGCAGATGGTCCTCGCCGGGGACCTCAACAACGGGCCGACCCTACCGGGCATCGTCGGCGAGCTTGAAGACAACTACGCCCTTTGGGCTGCTGCCGGGCTCCGGGACCCCTACGCTTCTCAGAGCGATGCGGTCTGCACCTTCTGCGACGACAACCCCCTCAACCTCGGCACGATGGGCGGCGAGGGCGGCCTCATCGACCACGTACTGATCAGCGATTCGGTCGCCGGGGGCCGCGGCTATCGTTTCCTCGATGGTGCCATCACCATCGATGTCGACGGTATGAGTCTCGACACCGCGTATTCGGACCACTACGGCTTCGCCTTGACGATCGGCGAGTGATCCTGGGAGACCCCGGTTAGGAAATCCCGGGGCAGGTGAAGGTGCCGACGGCGCTGTTGTTGTCCTCGATGCACTCGTTGTGCTCGCCGGTCCCGTCGCCGATGTCGTCGGCGACGAAGAAGAAGTCGAGGGGCGCGCCGGTCTGTTCGGCGACGGTCGGTTCGAACGCGAGGGTCACGGTCTCGGCGGCCCCGGGGACGAGGAGGCCGGTGGTCATGACCGTGCCGAGGAGGCGCCCCGGCGCGGCGGGGGTGCCGAGGTAGAAGCTCACCGAGAGCCCCGGGCCGACGGCAGCGGCGCCGTCGTTCTGGATTCGTGCCGAGAGCCGGAGCTCGATGGGACAGGCGGTGCCATCGCTGGTCGCTTCGGCGCCAACGAGGTCCGGAGCGTCGAAGCTCTGGGGGTTCTGGCGGAAACTGTTCCATCGGTCCGAGTTCCGCTCGACCGACATCGGCACCGAGAGGTCTTCCCGGATGTGCGAGATGGAGTAGGCGTGCTGGTTCCACACCCGCCGCGTGCCCACCCAGTTGTCCGCCGCGTCCTCGAAGACGCGGATGCCCGCGAGGTTGCCCGTGTAGCCGGGGATGGCGGCGCAGCGTGCGACCACCGCATTGCCGGCGAAGACGATCTCCGTGTTGCCGTCGCCATCGACGTCGACGATGAGCGGATACTCGATGAGCGTATGCGAGTGTTGGGGCACCTCGGCGAGGACCGTGCCGTCGGCCCCGGCGTAGACTCGCATGTAGCACTCGTCGTTGTAGACCACCTCGGCGCTGCCATCGCCGTCGAAGTCGAAGACGCTGCTGCCGGTGATATTCGAACTCATGTCCTGAGTGGTCTGGCTCCACAGGATCGGCGTGGACCCATCGGGGTCGTAGACCGAATACGAGGCGGCGCCGGCGACGCCGATCTCTGGAAGGTCGTCGCCGTCGAAGTCGGCGATGGTGGGCGGGCCGCCCCGGCCCCCGCCGGGCTGGACGATCGGGCCCCAGAGCGGGGTGCCGTCGGAGGCGTCGAAGATCGAAAGCGATCCTTCATGGACGACGACCAGGTCCGGCTGACCATCGGCGAAGAAGTCGGCCACGGCGATGAAGCCTTCGGGGGCCCCGGGGTTGTCCCAGAGCACCGAGCCGTCGGAGTTCCATACGACGTTGGAGCCGACGATCTCGAGCTCCGGGTCATCATCGACGTTGTACGCGACCGTGACCTGGGACCGCGGAGCTGTGGGGCTGCAGCAGCCGAAGGCCGTATTGCGGTTGGCGAAGCGTAGAGTCCCGTTCGACTCGTAGACGGTGCCGCCGACGATGACCTCGGCCTGCCCGTCGCCTTCGAGGTCGGCGATGCTCGGCGCCCCGAAATCGAGGTTGAAGTAGTGCGGCGTGCCGTCGGGGTTGGTGGCGCTCCAGAGGTGGGTGCCGGTCGAGTCGAAGACGTGCACGCGGCCCGTTCCGCTGCAGGGCCCGGTGGTCACGATCTCCGGCGAGCCGTCGCCGTCGAGGTCGCCGAGGGCGATGCCCGAGTCTCCGCATATCTCCGGCGTCGAGACGCTGAATACGTCCGTGCCGTCGTCGCCGCGGACCGCCCGCAGGACGCCGCGGCCGCCGTAGCTGGTGGCCGCCTGGTAGGTATTGAAGAGGACTTCGGGGATCGCGTCTCCGTCGAGGTCGCCAACGACCGGCGTCATCATCACGTGCACGTAGCTCGGCTCGGTCGTGCTGCCGCTCCAGTGCCACTGCTGGGCGGGGGTGATTGCGCCTCCCGGCGGGAAGTACTCGCAGCGCCCGGCCAATCGCGGCAGGCACCGGCCGATGCTCGAGTCGCAGTATTCGTCCGCGCCGCAGTCGATCGGGTCGGCGCAGGTATCTCCGGGCGTGGTGCAGGCGTCCGAGATGCAGAGGTCGCCGGCGGCGCAGCAGGTCGACGCTGGGCCACAGCGAAGGCTGGATTCACAGATGGGCATGCAGGCGTTTGCTACGCACTCTTCCGTAGCCTCGCAGCAGTCGCTTCCGCAGCGGTCGGCGGAAGGGCAGGACGGCGCGGTGTCTGCGGTGCCGGTGTCGGGGAGGCCCGTATCGCCGCCGGCATCGCCCCCGGATTGGCAAGTGCTGTCGATGCAGCTGAGGCCGGCGTTGCACTCAGCCGAGGAGGTGCAGGGTGAGCCGGTGCCGCCGGTGCCGCCGCCATCGTCGCCGCAGCCGGTGAAGAGGCCGAGGGCGCCGGTCACGAGAAGAGCTACCAAGACACGAGAAGACTTCATCTACAGAGGATATCCTGATCTTCGCCGGCGCGCCGGATGAGTCGAAGCAGGCGTCGGGCTGATAAGCTCCGCCTCAGGAAGGGGCGCCATGCGTTACGCACATCATCTCGGACTCTTCGGCCTCGTGATGGCCTGCGGAATCTTCCCGACCCTGGCCTCGGCCCAGCCATCGACCGGTGAGGCGCCGACGCGGCCCGGGCAGCACCGGGTATCTGGCGAGTTCGATTTCTATCACAGCGGTGTCTACTCTTCGGCCTTCCTCGGCCCCGCGATCTACGCCCGCTTTCGCCTCTACGATGCTCGCGCCGGGATGGCGGTGCTTTCTGGAGAGAACGGCTTCGTCGTCGACCTCGACGCCGCGTGGCGGGGCGTTGGCCTCGTGGGTGATGTCAGCGAGTTTCGCATGGGCAACCCCTTCGTGGGTTTGCGGATCGGCACCGACGGAGAGGCGTTCACGGCCCGCGCCGGCCTCGGCGTGACCCTTCCACTGACCAACGCCTACGACGACATGAGCTTCGACGTATTGGCCCTCTACCTCGTGGGCATCGGGACCCACGGAGTGTGGGACCTCGAGTTGGTGACGCCGCAAACGGTGGCCCTGATGCTCACCGGCGACACGCAACTGCGATCTTCCATGTTCATGGCCGGGGGAGACGCGGGGTTCACGACCCTCTTCTCCGTGCCGCGAGACGGCCCAGCCGGCGACCCCGACCTAGTCCTCAAGCTCGGTGTCTACGGCGCGGTGACGCCGATACCCCAGCTCGCCGTGGGGCTGCGTTTTCAGATGGTCACGCTCATCAACACCGGCGGCGTTGGAGCTCGCAGTGGCGAAGAAGGCTACCTCGCCCTGGCGCCCTTCGTCCGCGTCCTCCTCGGCCCGGCCTTCGCCGAGCTTCGGCTCTGGATGAACCTCGACGACCCCTATGGTTTCGCTTTCGATGAGGGCAAATTCTGGTCCCTCGCTCTCAGCGGCGGCATCAACTTCTAGGCTCACCCGGGGCTCTTGCCCCTCTCGCCCCTCTTGCCCATCGGCCCATTCGTGCCCACGTAAAGGGGGCGATGATCCGCAAATGCTTGAGCTGCGGCGCCAAGAACCGCGTCCCTCCGGACCGCCTCCACCAGGGTCCGACCTGCGGTCAGTGTAAAGCGTCCCTCGGCCCCCTCGACCACCCCGTGGCCCTCGCCCACGAACGAGGCTTCGACGAGTTCGTCCGCGGCGCCTCCCTCCCGGTCCTCGTCGACTTCTGGGCCCCCTGGTGCGGCCCCTGCCGCATCGTCGGACCCGAGCTCGAAAAGCTTGCCAAGAAGCACGCCGGCAAGCTCGTCGTCGCCAAGCTCAATACCGAAGACGTCCCCGCCGTCGCCCGGCGCTTCCAGATCTCCTCCATCCCCACCATGGTTCTCTTCCGCGCCGGCAAAGAAGCCCAACGCCTCAGCGGCGCCATGCCCGCCAACGCCATCGAAGCCGAACTCGGCCTCTAGAATACCGGGACGCTGGTTGACTTGTTGGGTCTCGCCCGAGGGCGGCTCGCCTGTTGCCACGGATGCCTTCGCGCACACTTAGATCAGCGTGCGGGATCGGAGACCCGAGATGCAGGCGCACATCTATCGCAGCTCACGGCGGCTACTCATCGAAGGGCTCGAGGGCGCGGCCCTACTCACGGGCGCCCTCGCCACCTGGCCGGTCTCCAAGCGGTGGCTCCGGGACTGGGGTTCCGAGGAAGGAGAGCGCCGGCGCTCTTGGGCCGGTGATCGTCTGGTTTCGTCCAACCCCGAGCCCTCTACCCGAGGGATCGACATCGCCGCGCCGGCGCCCGTCGTGTGGCAGTGGGTCGTTCAGTTCGGTCTCGGCCGGGCCGGTTTCTATTCGTATGAACTACTCGAACGTCTCATCGGCATTCCCGTGACTAACCTGGAGAGCATTGCCCCAGAGTTTCAGTCCATCGCCGTCGGCGATGAGATCAAGCTGCATCCGAAAGCGCCGGGCATCCCGGTCGCCATGGTCGAGCCTGGGGCCTCCGTCTGCTTCGGTCAGGCGCCGGGCTCGGAGGCGCCGGAGGAACACCCCGGCCGGTCTTGGTCGTTCTATATCCAGCCGATCGACGACGATTCGTCCCGCTTGATCATTCGTGGCTGCTTCGAACCGGCCACCTCGTTGGTGAAGCGAATCGCGGCGGCAGTCGAAGAGCCCATCGACTTCGTGATGGAGCAGCGCATGCTGCGCACCATCAAGCGCCTCGCCGAGGAGATGCAGCGCATGCCTTCGCGGTTCAGGGCGACGACCCGTCCGAGGTGATGGAGATCTCGATGGTGGCGCTCGTGGGCAGGCGCACCTCGGTCCGCCCGCACTCTTCTTCGGTCGTGCATGCGGTGAAAGCGTAGCGGCCCGGCGGGGGCGCGAAGGTCGTCCAGCAGGCGCCGCCCCGAGGGTGGTCTTCCTGCCGCCGGAGGCGTCCGTTCCAGGCAAACTCGTAAGCCGCACCTGGCGCGAGGGTGACGTGCACGGTCTCGGGGGGCTCGCAGTCGGGGCAGGGCTCTGCGCCGCACGCACACTGGCAGGTCCGGAGCCAGTCGCCGCTCTGGGCGTCGTCCTCTTGGTCGAGGCTGATCGACGGATCGAGCTCACCGTCGAGGCGGGCGAGGCCGAGGGGGTCGGCGGGGCCGAAGCTCCGGTCGAGGATTGAGGGAGCGGCGGTACGGTTCGTCACCCGAATCAGAACCGGTGAGACCTGCGGTACTTCGGGGGTAGGCGCCGGCGATTCGGCGATCTCCGGGTTCGCTGCGGGGGCTGTGGTCACCGCCGATGCTTCGGTCGAGCGCGGCTCTCCGCCGCATCCCAATCCGAGTAGCGCCGCGACGAGAGCCATGGGCCACGTCGATCTGATCGTCGTCATGCCTGACAGGATACGCCCGGCCACGACAAACCTACCTCCGAATGGAGATCAGGCGAGCCGGGTTCTCAGGTGTCGGTTCCGAGGGAGGCGTTCCAGAAGAGCCAGTTCTTCCAGGTCGCGGGCATGTCGGTCATGCGCACGTGGAAGGCTTCCATCGGCAGCCACGTGGGCTTCGCCGGGGCCGAACGAAGCTTCATGCGCGCCTCCTTCGGAGTCTTGGCGCCCTTGTCGTGGTTGCACGACTGGCAGGCGGCCACGACGTTGGCCCAGGACGTCGCGCCACCGCGGGAACGCGGGAGCACGTGGTCCATGGTGAGGCGCCGCGCCGGGTGCTTGTCGCCGCAGTACTGGCAGGTGAACTCGTCACGGACCATCACGTTGAAGCGCGAAAAACGAAGGGCGCGCTTGCGACGCCGCAACCGGCGAACGAGCCGCACGACGGCGGGCATGCGGATGGTGAGGCTGACGGAACGAATCTCCTCGTCGTACTCCTCGACGACCTCGACCTTGCCTCCGAAGAGCATGGTGACGGCCTTCTGCCAGGTGACGATTCGGTGCGGTTGGTATCCTTGGTCCAGTACGAGTGTTCGCATGGCTGCTCTCTCCTGCGCGGCCCTCCGACAGGAGAAGACGCGCCATGACGGTTATTGTTCAGGGTTTAGATTCATTCAATTATGGGTCCGATACGCGCATTCGCACGCAGAGCCCCGAGATTTGGCCTCTCGAGGCGTGGTGGAGGTGGCGGGATTCGCACCCGCATCGCCGACTTTTGGTCGGCGCGCTCCTCGCTGAGCGCCACCCCCGGTGTGCGGTGGCCGCCTGACTTGCCATGTCATTCGCGGCCACCTGATTGTCAAAGACCTCGCCGTTTCCCCGGTGGGAGACGGATGTCGCCGTTCGGGCGCGCGGGCCCACGCACCGGCGACGGCGCGCACCTCCGACCAGCGCCGAAGATGGAAAGAAGATGGAAAGAAGATGAAGAGAAGATCGACCGCGCCCCGGACGGAACGAAAAAGGCCGCCCGGATGATCCGCGGCGGCCCGACGTCAATCCCCTGTCGGGGATCTAACCGGAACGTCTCCGCAGACGATGGCCGAGGTCGGCGCAAGGCCGATTTCTCTCTTCTGCTTCGTAGTTCCAGAACATGACCGCCCCCAGATAAGTCTCGGATGATCGGTGTCAACCCCAACTGTTTGCGATGAGCACATCCGGGCGTACTCTCCCGCCCCAATGGATAAGCGGCGCGTCGTCATAACCGGCCTGGGTCTCGCAACGCCTGTCGGCCACGACCTCGACACGGTGAGTCATGCCCTCCGCAATGACCTCCATGGCATCCGCCGCATCGACGACTTCGAGCGCATCGGGGAGTTGCAGACCCGCCTCGCGGGGACCGTCGAGGGCATCGAGCTCAAAGGGCGTTGGCCCCGGCAGCGCACGCGGTCGATGGGGCGCGTCGCCCTGCTCGCGGCCCACGCGACGGATGCGGCCCTCGAGGACGCGAAGCTCGACGCGGACCGAAGGAGCGCCCCGGACGTCGGCCTCGCCTATGGGTCGACCCACGGCTCGTCCGTCGAGCTCGAGAAGTTCTGCCGTCAGGTCTTCGGCGCCGACAGCTTGAAGGGCATCGCTTCGAGCGCCTACCTGCGCTTCATGAGCCACACCACGACCGCGAACCTCGCGGGGCTCTACGGCATCAAGGGTCGCGTCGTCTCGACCTGCGCCGCCTGCGTCTCGGCGAGCCAGGCGGTCGGGACCGGGTACGAGGCGATCTCCTTCGGGGCCCAAAACATCATGATCTGCGGCGGCTCGGAGGAGCTGCACTGGGTCCCCGCGGGGGTCTTCGACATCCTCTTCGCGACCAGCCACCGCTACAACGACCAGCCCGACGCCAGTCCTCGGCCCTTCGACGTCGCCCGCGACGGTCTCGTCGTCGCCGAGGGAGCCGGGACCGTGGTCCTCGAAGAACTCGAGCACGCGAAGGCCCGGGGAGCGCACATCTACGCCGAGGTCCTCGGCTACGGCACCAACTGCGACGGCACCCACCTGACCGCACCGTCGGCTGACGGAATGGCCGGCGCGATGCGTCTCGCTCTCCGCGGCGCCGGACTCCAAGCGAACGACATCCAATACGTCAACGCCCACGCGACCGCGACGCAGGTCGGCGACGTGTCCGAGAGTCACGCGACCTACTCGGTGCTGGGCGGCGAGGTCCCCATCTCTTCGACGAAGGGCTTCACCGGTCATACTCTCGGGGCCTGCGGCACCATCGAGGTCGCCTTCTGCATCGCCATGATGCGTGATGGATTCCTGGCGCCGACGCGAAACCTCCACGAGGTCGACCCGGAGTGCGCCGACCTCGACTACATCATCGGCGAGGTGCGCTCCGAGTCCGTCGACCGGGTCATGACCAATAACTTCGCCTTTGGCGGAATCAACACATCCCTGGTCCTCGGGAGGTACACCCCATGAACGCGCTTGATTTCGATGCCGACGTCGTCGTCCTCGGCGCCGGCCCGGCCGGCACCACCGTCGCCCACCTCCTCGCCAAGCATGGCCACTCGGTGCGCGTCCTCGAGAAGGAGACCTTTCCTCGCTTTCATGTCGGCGAGTCCCTCCTGCCCATCGACGAGAGCATCTTTGCCCGCCTCGGTTTCGTCGCCGACCCCGAGCGATATCTCTACAAAGGCGGGGCCGAGTTCATCGACGAGCGCACCGGAGATGTCGCCGAGTACCCCTTCTCCGTTGCGCTGCCCGGTACACCGGACCACGCCTGGCAGGTCGACCGCGCCCGCTTCGACAAAGAGCTCGCGGACCTCGCCGAGGCCGCCGGCGTCGATATCCGCTACGGCGTGAAGGTTTCGGCGGTCGATATCGATGAGGCCGCTGTCACCGTCACCGCAGCCGACGGCGCGCACCGCGGGCGGTTCCTCATCGACGCAACCGGCCAAGACGCTTTCCTCGCCCGCCGCCGGAAGCTCATCCACCCGGTCAAGGGCTTCGGTGTCATCGCCGCCTTTTCCCACTTCACGAACCTCTCGGACGAGGTCGCTGAGGAGCTCGCCGAAAAGGGCAACGTCAAGATTCTCCTCCACGACGACGGTTGGGCGTGGTTGATCCCTCTCTCGGGCAAGCGCCTCGGCTACGGCATCGTATCTCGCCGCGGCGGGGTAGGCGCGCAGCTCCTCGACGAGGTAGCGGCCAATTCAAAACTGATTCAACGTCTCTCCCGCGGGGCCGACCGCACCGAGCCCACCCTCATCCGTCACTTCGCGTACCTCAACAAGGCGCCCTACGGCCCTCGCTATGCGTGCGTCGGTGACTCGGCGGCGTTCCTCGACCCGGTCTTCAGCTCCGGCATCTCCCTCGCGATACAGGCCGCCGCCCACGTCGCCGATACCCTCGCCCCGGCCCTCGCTGACGGCACCGAAGCGCGGGCCGATCTCATGGACCCGGTCCAGGCGCGCCTCCGGGAGGCCTACGTCATCTTCGGAACCCTAATCAAGAGCTTCTACTCCACCAACCTGGTGGACCACTTCTTCTTTCATCCCGACCCGGACCCCGAGCTTCGCGCGGGCTTGACGAGCATCCTCGCCGGCGACATCTTTCGGCCCGACAACCGCTTTCGAGATCTCGCGGTCACCGGGCGCCGGCTCTGGACCCCCGAGTCGGAGCTCGAGTCCCAGCCCGCGCCCGTGGACGGGTGACTTCAATGCCGTTACCTTCCGGCGTCATGGACCCTCGGCGGCCCCCACTTCCCATTACCGCGGCGGCTGCGGTCAACGCCCTCGGCAGGACCACCCGCGAGGTCTTGGATGCCCTCGACGCCGGGCGCAGCGGCCTCCGTCCCCCGACCTTCGACGTTCCGGTGACCACCTTGGTCGGGGCCATCCCCGGCGACCTCGATGCGCTGCCCGCCGAGTACGCAGCCTACGATTGCCGCTTGGCGCGCATGGCCAAGCTCGCCTACGACGAGGTGCACGAAGAGGTGGTGCGTGCTCGTGAGCGCTGGGGCCGAGAGCGCGTCGCGATCATCCTCGGTACCAGCACCGGCGGCCTGCACGCGACGGAGCGCGCATTCTTTCAATGGCGGAGCGACGGCACCGTTCCCGCTGACTTCGATTTCCACCGGCAGCACGACTTCAACGGTCTCGGAGAGCTCCTCGGCGCGATGGCGGGGGTCGATGGGCCGGTCTACACCCTCAGCACGGCCTGCTCGTCGAGCGGCAAGGTCATGGCGACGGCCCAGCGCTTGATCGACGCCGACGTGATCGACGCGGCCCTCGTCGGCGGTGTCGACAGCTTGTGCCGGATGACGCTCCAGGGTTTCCACGGCCTCGGCGTGCTCACGGACGTGGCCTGTCGCCCCTTCAGCTCGGAGCGCAAGGGCATCAACATCGGGGAGGGGGCCGCGTTCTGCCTCCTCGAACGCGAAGAGGTCTCTTCGGCACCCAGCGACGTATGGGTGCTCGGCGTCGGGGAGTCCTCTGATGCGCACCACATGAGCTCTCCTCACCCGGAGGGCCGCGGCGCCGCCGAGGCGATGAGCCGGGCGATGGCCCAGGGCGGTGTGGGCCCCGACGGCATCGACCACATCAACGCCCACGGCACGTCCACCCTCCTCAACGACGCCGCCGAGTCCATCGCCATCCATTCGCTCTTCGGGGACCGCGTCCCCGTCGTATCCACCAAGGGTTACACCGGGCACCTCCTCGGAGCGGCCGGCGGCACCGAGGCGATCTTCGCCATGCACGCCGTTCGCTCAAACCGCGTGCCCCGGAGCCTCGGCGTCGAGCCCAAAGATCCGAGCGTAGCGATCGACGTCCAGGATGTGCCCCGTGACCAGCCGGTCCGGCGGGTGCTGAGCAACAGCTTCGCCTTTGGGGGCAGCAACGTCAGCGTGCTCATCGGGGAGCGGCCATGATCGCGGTCAACGGTATCGGTTTCTGGGCGCCGGGGTTCGCCGGCCTGGGCGCGTTTCGGGCGGGCGAGGCCGACCGAGACCTCACCATGCCGAAGTGTGAGGTGGTGACGGCCCGGGCCAGGCGCGGCACGAGCCGCATCGGCCGCATGCTCGCGGAGGTCACGACCCAGGCCGCAGCGGACGCCTCGGTAGACCTGGGGGCCGTGCCCACCGTCTACGCGTCGGCCTGGGGTGAGATCGACATCATGATCAACCTCCTCGGTCAGATCGCCGACGGCGATGTGGGCCTCAGCCCTCTCCGGTTCAAGCACAGCGTGCACAACTCGGCCTCGGGCATGGTCTCCATTGCCGCCGGAAATAGAACCTTCTCGACGGCGTTGGCCGCAGGCAGGAAGACCTTCGAGCAGGGCGTCCTCGAAGCCCTCACCTACCTCACGACCACCGACGCCGACCACGTGATCCTCGCCGTCGCCGAGGACCGGCTTCCGGCGCCCCTCGACCGCTTTGGTGAGTACGAGGCCCTCGCGGTTGCATTCTGCTTCGGCACCGACGCGCGGGAAGGCGCTCACGGTACGTTGTCTTTCCCCAAGCGCACGGGCGAGCCGTTCCGGCCGGACCTTCCCGAGCTCTACGCCGAGAACCCGACCGCGTTTGCTCTGCCCGTCCTCGATGCCCTGGCGAATCCCGAAGGCGCCGAGGGCCTTGCGCTTTCCGCGGCCCCCAGGCCCTTTGCGATCGACGTTTTATCCGCCGAGCAGTCGAGGACAGAGCCATGACGAAACCGCGTGCCCTGGTCACCGGGGCGAGCCGAGGGATCGGCGCCGCCATCGCAAAGGATCTCGCTGCCGCTGGCCACGCGGTGATCTTGAACTATCGGTCGAACGACGAAGCCGCCGGGGCAGTCGCCAAGGCCATCACCGATGCCGGCGGCGAGGTGAAGCTCGCCAAATTCGATGTCGGCGACCACGCCGCCACCCACGCGGCCATCGCCGAGCTCCTCGCCAGCGACGAACGGCCCATCGGCGTACTGGTCAACAACGCCGGCATCGCCCGGGACAACGTCTTCCCGGCGATGAAGATGGACGAGTGGCACGCCGTGATGCGCACCACCCTCGACGGTTTCTACAATGTGACCCAGCCCCTCGCGATGCCGATGATGCGCAAGCGCTGGGGACGCATCATCAACATCAGCTCGGTCAGCGGCGTCAACGGGACCCGGGGCCAGGTGAACTACTCGGCGGCCAAGGCCGGCATCATCGGCGCGACCAAGGCCCTCGCCAAGGAGTGCGCCAAGCGAAAAGTCACCGTGAACTGCGTCGCCCCGGGGCTCATCGAGACCGAGATGATCGCCGACGTGCGCATGGACATCGTCAAGCCGATGATCCCCATGCAGCGCGTTGGCAAACCCGAAGAGGTGTCGAGCCTCGTCGCCTTCCTGGCGACCGACGCGGCGAGCTACATCACGGGCCAGGTGATCGGCGTCAACGGCGGCATGGCCTGACCGGGCCTGACCGGGGGGGCCTCGTGGGCGAGCTTTGGGCCTGCTATGCTCTTGGTCATGCGCGCTTCCCTTGCTCTGATTGTGATGTTTCTTTCAGCGGGGTGCGGGCTGCTCCTCGATCCCGACCCACCGGCCACGCCCGTCGGTGATGCGGCGGTGACCGAC
>QMMC01000043.1 GCA_003647065.1 Deltaproteobacteria bacterium
AGTGTTACACCTGCCACGCGGCCTTCGTGCCGAGCTGCTACGGCTGCCACGTCACCGTCGACCTCGACATCGATGGTCGCCTGCACGGTACCGGCGAGCTCACCCCGGGCCGGCCCTCCGGTGGTCGCCGCTGGGTGGTGCTCAACGACTTGGTCCTGATGCGCAACTCCGACGGCCAGATGGCGCCCTCGATGCCCGCGGAGCGCTTCTTCATGACCGTCACCCAGGGCGGCGAGCCGACGAAGATTCGCGACATGCCGCGGGAGTTCACCGATGCGTCGGGACGCGTCATGCCCGGCTTCGGCCAGCGCGCGATGAACCCCCACTCCACCAGGCGCCGCTCCCAGTTCATGGCCTGCGACCGTTGTCACTCCGTCGGCGACCCCTCGGCCCCGGACAACGCCGTCCTCCTCGACCTGACCCACGGCTTCGGCACCGACCGCTTCATGGAAGAGGCGTGCGACGTCACCAACGCCGACGACAGCTGCGACCCCGTGACCGACGTGACGACCTACCGCCTCGACGCGATCCAGACCCGCACCAACGAGCCCTTGGTCGTCGTCGGCCACCCGGACCCCATGCTCTCCCGTCCCCTCGACGCCGATGAGATCATGCGCATGCGCGCCATCGTCGTCGCCCCCGACGAGGAGATCCGCACCGAGATCCCCGCCGATGCCGCGACGGATCCGTGGTGGCCGAGAGCCCAAAACCTCGAGCCCTGACGCAATCGCGCCCACTCACGCCAGGGTCAGCAATCCAGCTCCGGTCGACTGACGTCGCCCTTTCGCCTTTTTGCTGACCCCCGCCGGCTTACGTCCTCGGGACCTCGGTCGACGTACAAAAGGTACGTCTCGGTCGGCCCCTGCGGGCGCGCTCGGCGACTGACGCAAGTGGACGCGATTGCCCCGACTGAGTCCGCTAGGATTTGGGGACGCGTGGTTGCTTAATTGTCTTACGGTTGGCCGGGTCATGGCTACGGAGTCCCTGAGGAGCGCCCTCGAGAGCGCTGGCATGCCGGCGGACGTCGTCTCCGTCGCGAAGGCGCCCCTCACCGGCGGCCGAACCGGAGCGGCCGTCGTGCGCCTCGATGCTCTTTTTCGCGACGGGGTCGAGCGCAGCTACGTGCAGAAGACCCTCCCCCGGGACACGTGGCGCGACGCGGCGATGGAGAGTACGCCAGGCGCCGAGGTCGCGCTCTTCGAGAGCGGCGCGACTCGAGACCTCCCGGAGCCCCTCGCCCCGACGATGTTCGCCGTGGACCGGGGGGAGGACGGTGCGTACCGCATGTGGATGCACGATGTCTCGGCGGGCATCCGGCCCCGGGGCGCCTTCACCGACGCCGATGAGCGCACCCTGGTCGAAGGCGTGGCACGACTGCACGCCGCCTACTGGGATTCTCCGCGTCTTGCCGAGCTTCCCCTGGCCACCATGGCAGGCACGACCCGGATCTTCGCCGAGCCCCTGGTGGCCCTCGCCGGCGGCCCGGCTGCAGTCGCCACGAGCCCCGCCTGGGTGCGGAGCTTCCTGGACGAGTTTGCCCCGATGGGTGTGTACCTACCGCGCTTCCTCGAGCTCCTCGGCCCCGACGACGCGGACTTCTTCCTTCACTTCGTCGTCGAGCGCGGCTGGCTCCGGCTCCTCGACGACGCGCCTATGACCCTGGTTCACGGGGACCTCCGTCGGGCGAACATCAGCTTCGGCGACGACGGCACCCTTCGTCTCATCGATTGGGAGTTCGCGGCCCGGGGCCCCGGGGCGACGGACCTCGCGTGGCACTGGTTCTTGCACTTCTGGGCCTACCCCGGGGACGACCGGCTCCCGGAAGAACACGACCCGCTCCTCGACGTCTATGTCGCGGCGGTCGAGGCGGCCCTCGGTCGCGCCATCGATCGCCCGCTCTTCGATCGCACCTGGGACGTCGCCTGGCTGCGAGCCCTCTCTCAGTTGGGTTATTGCCTCGCCGACCCGGCGGTCGGGGACGATGTCGATTCCGCCACCATCGAAGCGGTCCGGGGTCGTTGCACTCGGGCCATCGCGCGAGCCCGGCGCGCCCTCGATGCCCACGTGTAGGTATCCAGTCGCTCCGCTGTGATTCTTTCCTAGCCTCCCCGACCGAGAGTAAGCTCTCACCCATGCATGGGGAGCAGTCGTTCATTCCGCTGCTCACGGTGGTCACCGCGGCGATGGTCACGGGCATCCTCCTTCCCCGTCTCACCATCCTCCGGATCCCCCTCGTCGTCGGAGAGATCCTCATCGGCATCGTCCTCGGCCACAGCGGCTTCGGGGTCATCCCGGCCGAAACGGACCCATGGCTCGAGCTGCTCTCGCTCTTCGGGTTCACGTTTCTGATGTTTCTCTCGGGCCTCGAGATCGACTTTCGTTCTCTCGCCGTGACCGAGGGTGGCGACGGCGACGACGACGGCCAGGGGCTCCGGCGGCTCCTGATGGTCACCTTCGGCATCTTCGGTGCCACTCTCCTCTTCTCGACGGCGCTGTCCCTGGGCCTCGTCGGCCTCGGCTATCTCGAGTCTCCCTGGATCATGGCGCTCATCATGAGCACCACCTCGGTCGGTCTGGTGATGCCGCTGCTCAAGGAGCGCGGCGAAGCCGATACTCGCTTTGGTCAGATCGTGATCCTCTCGGCGGTCGTCGCGGACTTCGCGACGATGCTCTTGATCACCGTCTTCGTCGCGGCCCACGGAGCCGCCGGGATCACCGTCGACGTGCTCATCGTCGGCACGCTCTTCATCCTCTTTTTCGGCGTGCTCTTTTTCGGCAAGAGGCTGCTCACCCACCAGGCCTCCTTCGTCAAGCGCATCGCCTTCACCGCGCCGAAGACCGCCGAACTTTCGGTGCGCGTGTCGATGACCCTGATGCTCGGCTTCGTGGTCTTCTCTCAGTTCATCGGGGCCGAGATCATCCTCGGCGCGTTCCTCGCCGGCACGGCGATTTCGTCGCTCAGCCGCAAGTCGGTGCACGGTCTCCTCGGCATGAAGCTCGACGCCATCGGCTTTGGCTTCTTCATCCCGATCTTCTTCATCATGGTCGGGGCGCGCTTCGACATGCACTCGCTCCTCGCGGACCCCGCGAGCCTAGCGCTGGTGCCCATCCTCGTGGTCTTCGCCTTTGCCGTGAAGATCTTGCCGGGCATGCTCTTGGCGCGTTTTTTCGGGCGCCGAAACGCCCTCGCCGCGGGATTTCTGCTCTCGTCACGGCTCTCCCTGATCATCGCCGCTTCCGCCATCGGCCTGCGCCTCGGGGTGATCACCCCGCAGATCAATACGGCGATCATCCTCGTCGCCATCATCACCTGCGTCGTGTCCCCGGCCATCTACGACTACTTCCGGCGCCGCGACGAAGAAGAGCAGGCCGAAGGCGCCGGTGTGCACGTCCGACTCGACCCCCTCGTCGGCCGTTCCCTCGAGCGTGAGGGGGCCCTCGACCTCTCGCTCATCGAGATCGAAGCCGAGAAGTTCCCGTTCCTCGTGAACCGAACCCTCGCCGAGGCGAAGCTCCGCCCGCGGACCGGGATGACGCTCCTTTCGGTCACCCGCCTCGACGGAGAGGTCGTCGATGCCCCCGGCGGCAACCTCAAAGTGCTCGCCGGAGATGCCCTCGTCTTAATCGGCACCGAGGCTCAGATCACCGCGATGGAAGGCCTCGGCGCGCGGGAAGGGGGCCTCCGGGAGAGCGCGTTTCCGGGGCCCAACGCCGAAGAAGAGCCCCCCGCACTGCCCCCGGCCTGAAGGCCCGTCTGGCTCACTCGCGTTCGTAGGGGCCCAGGTCCGTCGGGGTGGCGCGCGGCGTGCCCTCGCGGTCGTGGGGCGTATCGGCGGTGGGAGACGCTGCGTCGAGGAACGGCGCGGCGCTGCTGGGGCGCAGGGAGGCAGGGCTCCCCATGCGGTCGAAGGGGAAGTCTTCGAACCAGTTGGATTCGAAGGCCGCGTTGACGACTTCGGACGCAGTGGGGGAGTGCCCGTCGAAGCTGCCTCCGGAGTAGTAGTTGCCTTCGAAGACATTCGCCGTCGTCGTTGCCGTGTCCAACTCCAGGAGCACCACCCCGGGATCTGCCATGGCAGAGGTCCCGCTCATGGAGATACCGAGCAGGACGTTGTTCCTCACGTCGTTGCGGTCCGAGTACCGCGAGAACTGCAAGACGTGGCGCCCCGACTGTTCGCCGATGAAGAGGTTGTGCTGGATGATGTTGTCGCTCGAGCCGAGGTTCGGATTGTCCGTCTCTTGCCAGAAGCTCGTGCCGTGTCGTTGGTAGAACCCGATGATGTTGTTACGAATGACGGAGTTGCGGACCGAGGTGAAGTTCGGCCCGGAGTTTGCGCCGTTGTGGAAGTAGTTGTTCTCGACCAGGACGAACTCCGAGACTCCCTGGCCCAGGCCATCGCGGGCGCTACCGTCACAGGCGGGGGCGTCGAACGCGATGCCGACATCTTCGCAGGTGCTGAGGGGGTCGGCGTTGATCTGAAAGTCGCTGCTCGCGTTGTCGTAGAGATCGTTGCCCCGGACGATCATCCAGTCGCTGCCGTTCGAAAGGTAAATACCGTGCCCGTCACCGCTTCCTGCTCCGTGGGCGACGTTCGCATCGACCGCAATCCAGTCGGATTGGCCGCTGAAGAACGGGTCGCGGTTCTGGTCGAAGCCCTCGTTGTCGATGATCGCGACGCCGACCTGGTGCTCGGAGCCGGCGTAGCCCAGGCCCACCGTTCGCACGCCGTAGTTGCCGCCCTCCAGCACGAAACCATCGATGGCCACGTAGTCGGCGCCTTCGAGGTTGAAGCACGCCTGCCTGCCCGTGGTGCAGCACTGAATGTGCACCCCGCGCGAACCGTCGTCAGCGCGGTCGGCGCGGATGACGATCGGGGTGTCGTAGGTGCCGGACTGCTCACCGTCCAGCTCCCAGCACCCGTCGTAGTCCCCGGCGAGGAAGCGGATTTCCTCGCCGGCTCCGACCCGACCGAAGGCATCGTCCGGTGACGCCGGGTCGGCCATGGTGCCCGCACCGCTGCCCGTGGGGCTCACGTAGATCGTGTTTGACGGAGTGTAGCCAGGGTCGGTGTAGTGACGGTTGAACCGCTCGCTGTCGCCCATGAAGTCGCCACCACGCGGGATGCGCCCAGCGGTGGGCGGAGGCCCTCCGCCGTCGCGGCCGGAGTCGACCGCGCCGTCGGCAGGCCCACCGTCTCCGGTGCCGGTGTCGGTCGGTGCCCCATCGGGAGGTGGTCCCGAGTCGACGCTCCCATCGAGGGTGCTTCCGTCGTCGCCGCAGCCGCCGAGAATCAAGAGCGATGAGAGCAGCGCGGTCGCCAAGCCCTCCGTGGTCTTTCGGGGGAACATGCAGAGAACGCTACCATGCGAATCCGGGCGCTTCGCCACGTGGCGCGAAGCCCGACTCGCCACGCTGCCTAGGAAGCTGGACTGCGCCACGAAAAAGGGCCGACGCACGAGCGCCGACCCTTCTCCCGAAATGTCGCGTAGAGGCGCGCTACTCGGCGCCGCGCAGCGTGGTGAGCTCTTCGCCGCCACTGCAGGGAGTGCTGAGGCGTGCGGCGAGTTCTGCCTTCACCGCCTCGACCTCTTCGGTCGTGACCTCGGAGCCTTCGTTGCCCCAGTTGGTGCGGATGTACGTCGCGACCAGGGCGATCTGTTCTTCGTTGAGGTGGCCCTGGGTCGGCATGACGCCGTCGTAGCTCTCGCCGGCCACGTCGATCGGGCCGCCGATGCCGAGGAGCAGGACGCGGACCGGGGTCTCGGGATCTTCGATGACCCATTCCGAACCGGCGAGAGGCGGGAAGGCCCCGGCCAGACCTTCGCCGTTGGCCTGGTGACAGGCCGCGCAGTTCTTGGCGTAGAGGCTCTCGGGGTTGAGGTCGATTTCGGGCACGACGATGGGCTCGTGCTCGCGCTCGGCGCCCGGGAGGAGGGGCCGCCCCATGGCGACGTTCACCAAGAGGAAGACGGTGATGCCGATCGTGATGCCGATGCCGGTTGCTTCGAGGTCTTTGATCATGGCGCGTTACTCCGCGGGGGCCGCCGCCGGGGCGGGCTGGGGGGGGGCGGCTCGGGGTGCAGGGGCCGGGGTGGGCGCGGCCTGGGCCGGCGCCGTGGGTCGGGGAGCGGGGGCAGCGGCTGCCTCAGCGCCGGCCTCTTCACCCTCTTCACCCTCTTCACCCTCTTCGCCTTCTTCGCCTTCTGGGAGGGCCGGTTCGGGTTCCGGCGCCGGGGGCTCTTCCCAGACCGGGGGGGCTTCGTAGTTCGGGTGGTGCATCCAACCGGCCGCCGGGCTCATGTCGGTTGACGCTTCGGGGCCGATGGCCGCCAGGCTGTTCCGGTCGGTCCCGGCGACCCGGGCCATGGCCTGGTCGATCGGGAGAGCGGAGTCCGTGCGTAGCTGCTCTTCTTGCTGGGCGTGCAAGACGGCCACGTCGGCGCCCGTGAGGGTCATCTCGGAGGCGTAGGCGTTCGCCGTCGACCACGAGTAGTGCCAGAACTGACCACCGAAGAGCAGGCCGACCGTCAGAAAGGTCCAGATGATGACGATGGCCGCGTAGCCCGGCTTTCGGGGCCTCAGGAATGAGAGGTTCATCGCGTGCCTCCGGCGAGGTTCATGGCGGTGGGCTCGGGGTGCTGGCTGAGCTGCAGGGCTCGGACGTAGCTGACGATCGCCCAGCGGTCGGCCGTCGGCACGTTGTGGTCGTACGCCGGCATGTTGCGGATGCCGTGGCTGATGGTCGCGAAGAGCTGGCCGTCGGGGATGTGGCGAAGCCGCTCGTCGTGGAGGGTGGGCGGACGAATGGCTCCGCCAGCGCGCGTCGGCACCATGCCGTCGCCCTCACCGGAGACCCCGTGGCAGGGCGTGCAGTAGATGCCATAGCGCTCCTGGCCGCGGCTCACGAGGGCTTCCATGCCCCCCTGTTCGCGGACCACGGCGCCCGGCACCGTGAGCGCCCAGCTCTGCCGCGCGTCGGACCAGCCGGTCTCCGTGACGGGATCGGCCGCCATCTCCCGGGCCACCGTGCCTTCGGGGAGGGGACGCATCGTGCGTCCGTCCGCGAAGAAGTCGCTGTGAGCCTGGGGGTTGTAGCGGGGCTGCTGAAACATATTCCGAATCGGAATGATCGGAGTCTCATCCGTCGGCGTGCCCTGGCATCCGCCGAGGGCCGCCAAGAGGATGGCCGAGACGACAGCCGAGGCGATTGGGTGCTGCATTCGGGTCTTGCGGTCGATTTTGAGCATGGGTACCGAGCTCGTGAGTGGTGCCAAGGGGACCTTGGTTCTGCGCGCTGCCTTATAGTGGAGCGCAGGGTCCTGCTCAAGGGTTGCTTGTTCCTCGAGAGCCCACCCGCCAAGTAGATCCCGCGGTTCGAGAGGTCAAGGCGTCGCCGTCGCAAATGCACGATGGCACCGACACAGGCACGCCTGGGAGGGCGGCTGCGCAAAATGTGCGTACCTGGACAGATTTGCCCGCAACGTTTGCTTCTGCCTCAGGTTGCCGGTACAGAGCGACCGTTCGTGTTCTCCCGCCGCCAAAGCGGGAGCCGGCGCGCCGGTGTATCTGAAGGGCCATCGTCCTTTGTGCCCGGCGGTCACAGTCATCAGGGATGTCCATGAAATGGCGCAATAGAGTCTTGGGAGCGAGCTTGCTCCTAGCCGCTGTCGGCTGCGTGAGCGGTGAGACCCAGCACGAACGGGGCGAAGCCCTCTACGGGTACTGCGAGCAATGTCACGGGGACGCCGGCCAGGGGAACGCAGATTTCCGCACGCCGGCGATCGCCGGTCTTCAGGATTGGTACATCGAAGCCCAGCTTCAGAAGTTTCGCATCGGCGCCCGCGGCGACCATCCAGACGATCTCGACGGCCTTCGCATGCGTCCCATGTCGCGCACCCTGGCGACCGATGGAGAGGTTGCCCTGGTCTCGGCCTACGTAGCGAGCCTCGACCCCGTCGATCCACCGGACACGATGGTCGGCGGCGATCCGGTTGCGGGGCGCGTGCTCTTCAATACCTGCATCGAGTGTCACGGTGAGCGGGCCGAAGGCAGGCGCGACAAGAGTGCTCCTTCCCTCCTGAACCAGAGCGATTGGTACCTCGTCGCCCAGCTGCACAAGTTCCGCAGCGGTATTCGCGGCGCCGATACCCTCGATACCACCGGCATCCAAATGCGACCCAATGCCCTCGCGCTCGAGAACGACCAAGCGGTCCGGGACGTGGTCGCTTACATCGAGACCCTCGACAACTAGAAACAATGGCCAGCAAAGACACTAGCGGTGACGCACTCGCCACCAAGGTTTTCCTCATGACGATGGCCGGCGCCGCGATCTCGATCGCTGCCGCCATCATCTTCGTGCTGCTCTGAGGTCCTGATGTTCGAGCTACTCGATTTGAAGCAAGGCTCCTCCTACGCCGGTGACATCGATCAGTTGATCCTCATGATCACGATCATCACCGGGGTTTGGTTCCTCCTGACTGCGGGCATGTTCTTTTGGCTGCTCTTTCGGTTCCGAGCAAAAAAGGACGAGAGCGGTCAGTACGTGACCGGCGACGAGCCGCAGCTGAAGCGCTGGGTGACCTGGCCGCACATGCTCATCCTTCTTTGCGACATCGCCGTCATCGTGATGGCCGTCAACGTCTGGTACACGGTCAAGCAGGATCTGCCCGAGGCCGACGCGACGATCCGCATCATCGCCCAGCAGTGGGCGTGGACCTTCGTACACCCCGGCCCTGACGGAGAGCTCGACACGCCGGACGACATCCGGACCGTCGACCGGCTCTACCTCCAGGAGGGCATCACCTATCACTACAAGCTTTCGTCGGTGGACGTGCTCCACGACTTCTCGGTGCCCATCTTCCGCTTGAAGCAGGACGCGGTCCCCGGGCGTGAGATCACCGGCTGGTTCAAGCCGACGGTCCAAGGGGAGTACGGCATCCAGTGCGCTGAGATGTGCGGCATCGGCCACGGCATCATGGGCGCGCGGCTGATCCTCCAGAGCGCCTCCGACCACGAATTCTGGATTCAGTCCAACTCGCCGACCCCGGTCGCGCAGGTCACCGGGCAATAGGTAACGAGACGATGGCAACCGCAGCACCGCACGCCCACGACCATGGGCACGACGACGCGCACCCCGAAGAGAGTTGGGTGATCAAGTACCTGTGGTCGACCGACCACAAGATCATCGGCCTGCAGTACCTCTTCACCGGGATGGCCATGGCCATCATCGGCGGGTACTTCGCCTACGCCTTCCGCATGCAGCTCGCCTTCCCCGGCGAGAGCGTGCCGACCTACGGCGTGGTTTCGCCGGCCCAGTACAACGCCATGGTCACGAACCACGGCACCATCATGATCTTCTGGGTCGCCATGCCGGTCCTCATCGCGGCCTTCGGGAACTTCCTGATCCCGCTGATGCTCGGCTGCGACGACATGGTGTTCCCGCGCATCAACCGCCTCAGCTATCAGATCTTCCTGCTGAGCGCCCTGGTGCTCATCGCCTCCTTCTTCGTGCCCGGCGGCGGCTTCGGCGGCGCCTGGACGAGCTATCCGCCGCTCTCCTCAGAGGCCGGCTACAGCCTCACGCCCCTCGGCTCGACCATATGGTTACTGGCGGTGGCTCTCGAGTTCGTCGCCTTCCTTTTAGGCGGCATCAACTTCATCACCACGACGATGAACTCACGTGCCCCGGGCATGAAGTACACCGACATTCCGATGGTCGTTTGGATGATCGTCCTGGCGTCGATCATCTTCATGGCCTCGGTCGGCCCGCTGATCGCCGGCGCGATCATGCTGCTCTTCGATCAGAACCTCGGCACGCACTTCTTCGACCCGACCGCCGGCGGGGATCCGCTGCTCTGGCAGCACCTCTTCTGGTTCTTCGGCCACCCGGAGGTCTACGTCGTGCTGCTGCCCGCGATGGGCATCGTCGCCGAGATCATCACCACCTTCGCCCGCAAGAAGCTCTTCGGCTACAAGACCGTGCTCTACACGGCCATCGCCACCGGCATCCTCAGCTTCTTCGTCTGGGCCCATCACCAGTTCGTCGCCGGCATCGACCCGCGCATGGCGAACCTCTTCACGGCGACCACCGTGCTCATCTCGATCCCCATCGCCGAGATGTGTTTCGTCTACATCGGCACGCTTTACGGCGGGTCGATCCGCTTCACCACGCCGATGCTCTGGGCCCTCGCCTTCATCTTCGAGTTCCTCATCGGCGGCGTCACCGGCATCTTCCTCGGCGCCAGCGGCTCGGACATCTACTTCCACGACACGTACTTCGTGCTCGCACACTTCCACTACACGTTCTTCCCAATAGCGATCATCGGGACCTTCGCGGCGCTGACCTATTGGTTCCCGAAGATGTTCGGGCGCCACTTGAACGAGAGCCTCGGCAAGATCCACTTCTGGGGGACCGTCATCCCCTTCAACATGATCTTCATCCCGCTCTTCATCCTCGGCGTCGGCGGTCAGCATCGCCGGATCTACTCGTACGAGCACTTCCCCGAGCTCTTCCAGCCCTGGCAGCAGGACCTCCGGGTCATGGCCACGGTGTCCCTCCTGGTGATGCTGGTCTTCCAGGCCCTCTTCCTGATGAACTTCTTCTACAGCATCTTCAAGGGCAAGAAGGCTAGCAAGAACCCGTACAACGCGAACACCCTCGAGTGGCTCGCGGACTCACCCCCGGCCCACGGCAACTTCCTCCACCTGGCGGAGATGCCGGTCGTTCACCGCGGTCCCTACGAGTTCAACCACCCCGACCGGGACGAAGACTATTGGCCCCAGTGGCTGCCGCCCGAAGGCGTGTCGGCAGCCCCGCCGGCTGACCCCGAGCCGGCGGCCGACCCTGAGCCGGCCGACGAGAGTGCCGACCAAGATGCTGATCAGGACAGCGATCAGGACAGCGATGAGGAGAGCGCATCATGATGGGTAAACCCATCGCCACGACACGCACCGTGATGGGCGTGTCGACCGGCAAACTCGCCGTCTGGTGGCTCATCGTCTCGGAGATCGTGATCTTCGGCGGCCTGCTCGCTTCCTACGTCATGCACCGCATCGGGCACCCCGAGTGGGCCGCGAGCGCGGCGCACACCGACGTACGCATCGGCGGCCTCAATACGATGGTGCTGCTCACCTCGAGCCTGATGGCGGTCCTCGCCCACGCGGCGGCGGGACGCGGTGACGGCCCCCTCGCGGCCAAGCGATTGGCCGTGACCATCGGCTTCGCCGTCATGTTCCTGTGCGTCAAGGCCTACGAGTGGACGACCGAGATCAGCCACGGCTACACCATCACGGCGAGCGGCTTCTGGCAGTTCTACTACGTGGCGGCTGGCATTCACGCGGCCCACATCATCGCCGGCGCGATCATCATGGGTTTCGTGATGATGCAGGCGCGCCGCAACCACGAGCTAGGCCGGGTAGAGCTCATCGGGCTCTACTGGCACTTCGTCGACCTCGTGTGGATCTTCCTCTTCCCCCTTCTCTACATCGCGAAATAGGACCGGACGATGGCTAGCGCAGATGCAGCGACACACGACGACCACGGCCACGGGAACGGGAAAGTCCCGGGGGCCCTCCGCGGTTTCCTGAAGGACGACCACGAGTGGTTCTACTTCCAGACCTGGATGATCCTCACCGGGCTCTTCATCATCAGCTACATCGGTCCCTTCATCGGTGAGGCGTTGCACATGTTCGCCATCACCATGGTGACCGCCTTTGGCATCGCCGTCGTGAAGGCCGGCCTCGTCATCAAGCGCTTCATGCACTTGATGGATGAGCCCAAGTTCATCTGGCAGATGAACGCCACCGCGTTGGTCTTCATTTTGCTCTTCTTCTTCTGGGTCGCCCCGGACGTGATGAGCCACGAGGGCGCCAACTGGGGCAACCAGGCGGGCGCCAGCATCACCATGACAACGCACATCGAAGACTTCGATCCCGATGTCGTCTGGACCGAGCGCTGCGCGACCTGCCACGGCGAAGAGGGGCGCGGCGACGGGCCCGCGGGCACGGCGATCTACCCCCGTCCGACGGACTTCACCTCCCGCGCCTACTGGGCGACCGCCGACCACGACATCATGGCCACCGCCATCCTCGATGGCGGCGTGGCCCTCGGGCGCTCTCGCTACATGCCCGCCTTCCGCACCGCCTTCGCGGCTGGCCACGGCGGCGGACACGAGGGTGAGGTCGATACCCTCCCCGGTGAACGGACCGAGCAGCTCATCGCGCGCATCATGACCTTCCGGCCGCCGCCGGAGGCCGCGCCGGCACCTGCACCTGTCGCGGTCCCGACGCGAGAGCCCACTCCCACACCGACCCCCGAGCCCGTGATCGACGACACGGTCGCCCTGGACGGCTACGGCCTGATTCCCGGCGGCGAGGTCGTTCCGGCCCCGGCGCCTGCCCCGACGGGCCCCTCCGAGGCCGAACTCGCAGCCCGGGCTCAGTACATTCAGGGCCGCGTCTTCAACTGAGCGAGCATTTGACCGGAAGTCGGCGCCGGCCCAAGCAAGAAGTCGCACCATGACCGCCAGCACCGCAGCCCGACCCCGCCCGATCCCCCGAGGCAAGAGGCCCCCCCTCATCCCGAGCAACGTGCTCGCCATGGTCCTCTTCACCCTCACCGAGCTCATGTTCTTCGCGGGCCTCTTCTCGGCCTTCATGGTGGCCAAGGGCATGGCAACCGACGGCTGGCCCCCGGCCGGCCAACCGCGCCTCCCGGTCGAAGAGACGGCCTTCAATACCGTGGCGCTGTTGGCCTCGGGGGTCGCCCTCTACATCGCGGGCCGGCGCTTCAGCGTCGCGCCCCAGTCCGCGAAAATGCCGATGCTCGTAGCCATCGGCCTCGCGAGCTTCTTCGTCGCCTTTCAGGGCGTCGAGTGGGTGCAGCTCGTCGGCGAGGGCCTCGTGCTCTCGACCAGCACTCACGGTAGCTTCTTCTACGTCATGGTCGGCCTGCACGCCCTGCACGCCATCATCGCCATCTTTGCGCTCTACTGGGCCTACCGGCGCCTCAAGGCCGAGACCCTGGTCAAGAGCCAGCTCACGACGGTGCAGGTCTTCTGGTTCTTTGTCGTCGGCGTCTGGCCCGTTCTCTACTTCCAGATCTACTTGTGACCCCTCGCTTCACCATCGGCCTCGCGGCCCCCGCGCTGGCATTCGCCGCGGCCCTCGCCGTGACCTTCGCCCCCGACGTGGCCCACGCGTGCCCGACCTGCTTCAGCGCCAACGACGCGAACCGGGTCGCCTACATCATCACCTTCATCATCATGACGGTGCTGCCCCTCGCCTTCATCGGTGGGGTCGTCTACTGGCTCTTCAGCCGCCACGCTGCCCTCGAGGCAGAGGCTGCCGCTCTCGAAGCCGACCACGCCAACGGCCCCGCTTGATGAACTAGCGGCTGGCGCGCGCGCCGTGCTCGGAGTATCGCGTGCTTCATGCGAACTCTCTCGGTCATCTTCTTCGCCGCTTCCTTCGTGCTCGCCGCTTGCGGCGATGATGGCGGGGTCGTCACCGACACCGGGGTCGCGCCCCCCGACGGCGGCTCGGACAGCGGAATGACGATCGATGGCGCCACCGACAGCGGGATGGCGACCGATAGCGGGATGGCGACTGACAGCGGCATGGCGACCGATGCCGCGACCGACGGCGCGACCGATGCGGCGACCGATGCGGCGACCGATGCGGCGACCGACAGCGGCGCGGCCGGTGACGCTTCCGCGGACGCCGCGACCGACGCGGCCGCGGCTTGCCACAGCCACGCCTACGGCGCCCCCGCGGTCACCATCACGGCCGTCACTTCGCTGCCCACCATGACCGGCGGTACGATTCCCGCCGGCACCTACGACGCCGTCGCCACGGTCACCACCGGCTCAGTCGGGGTGGGCGGTTCCTTCCGCGGAACCTGGGTCTTCGAGAGCGCCACCACCGTTCAGGTCCTCCAGGCCCTCGACCTCTCGGGGAGCGGCCTCCTCGAGGCCACGCCCCGGACCTTCAGCTATACGTCTCCGGGACCGGCGCTCAATCGAACGGGCACCTGTGAATCGACCAGCACCTTCAGCAACACCTACCGGATCACTGGCACCACACTCGACGTACGCCAGGCCAGCATCATGTTCACCTTCGAGCGCCGCTGACGCGTCCGCGGCCGCGAGGTGCCGCCCTACGCCTTCTTCCGGCGGCAAGTCGCGTGGCGCACCCGGGGCCCTCCTTTGATACGCTCCATCGCCGATGAAACGATGCCCCGGATGTAGCGAGCCCCTTTTTCGCAGGCCCTTTGGCGCCCTCGAACTCGATGGCTGCCGCAGCTGCGGCGGTGTCTGGTTCGATGGCGGCGAGCTCGGCCAGGCGGCGCGCGCGTACCCCGACGCGCTCCGCGAAGCGGACCGGTTCTTCCGCCAGGGCCTGCAGCCCTCGCTCGCTCCTCAGCGGCTCGACGTCTGCCCCAGCTGCAGCGGTTCCCTCGCCGACGGCGAGCATCCCTCTTTCGTGGGCATCGCGATGCGCATGTGTGCAGCGTGCCGCGGTGTCTTCCTTCCGGAAGGCTCGGGAGCTGCTCTCACGGCACGGCTCACCGGCGAGGCCCCCGCGCCTGTGCCCGCCATCGTCGCTACCGTCGCGAATCCCACCTCGACCCATCACCTGCCGATCGTGCGCGGCGCCTTCATCGCCCGGGACGTCGCCCCTTCCTCGGGGTTCTTCTCGGCGTTCAGCCGGGCGTTGACCTTCCTGGGGGCGACCTTCCGCCTCGCCAGGGCCGAGCCGCGGCTCCTGGTGCCCACCGCCATCGGGACCGCGATCAACGTGGCGCTCGTCTTGCTGATGGCCCTGACCGCGCTTCTGCTGATCCCCCTCGCCGGCGGGTCGGAGACCGCGCGCGCCCTCGACGACCAGAAGGTCCTCCTCGGCGTGCTCTTCGCGGCCTTTTCATTCGTCGGCCACGTCGCGACCTGGGCGACGATGGGCATGACCGTGAGCGCCGTCGACGCCTACGTGAAGGGGCAACCGATCGACATCCGGGTTGCGGCGCGGGACGTGCTCGAGAACATCGGGGGCGTCATGGTCCTGTCGATCGTCTCGATGATCGTCGAGGCGCTGACCAGCTCTCTCCGCAGGCGCCGAGGGATCGCGGGCCTTTTCGTCGGTGTGGTGGCGTCCGCGATCGATGCCGTGTGGACCACCCTGTCTTTTCTCCTGCTGCCTGTGATCATGATCGAGGACGTCGGCCTCTTTGCCGCCGTGGCACGCGTTCGGGGCATGCACCGCAACAACCTCCTGACCATCGCCGCGAGCGAGATCGGCATACGGTTGGTGACCGGGATCGGCGGGTTCATCGTCGTGGGCACGCTCGCCGGGCTCTTCGCCGTCATCCGACCCGAAGGGGTGCTGCCTCTGGTGGTCTTCTTCTCGGTCGCCGGCCTCGCCGCCCTCCTGTTCAACGGGCTGGCGGTCTTCCTCCGTGCCACCTACTACACGTGCCTCTACCTCTGGGCCGCGGCCAGGGAGGCATCCCCGGAGGCCGCGCAGCTCTGCGTGCCAGGGCCGCTGGCCGAGGCGTTTCTCTAATTCGAGATCGACCTCCCGCGGTCAGCCGTACACGGCGCAGTACATCGGGCGCGCGGGTTCGAGCAGAGTCACGGCGCAGATGGTTTGGTACTCGGCCGTATCGACCCTGCTGGGCCCGCCTGGGTCGCGGTAGGTGCAGGTGTAGGCGGTGCAACGGCCGCCGGCCCCGGGCTCTTCGGCGCACTCAAACTCCGGCGCCGCCGCCATGATTGCCGCGGCGTCGGCAGTGTCGGCGGCGCATACGAAGAGGTCGTCGCAGAGCACGCCGACCGCGAAGGCTCCGCTCGCGATGAAGATCGGGGTCACCCGCTCCGGGTGACAGCTCGAGGTGGCCGAGTCGTCAGCGGCATCCGCGCTGCTGTCTGCTGGGCCCGAGTCGGTCGGTGCGCTCGCCGAGTCTGTCGACGAGTCCGACGGGGCCGACGAGTCCTCGCCGGCGTCGGCCGGCGCGCCCGTGTCGACGCCGCCGCCGTCGACGGCCGAGTCCGGTGCGGCGCTGTCTGCCGGAGACCCGTCGTCGCCGCTGCACGCGGCGACGAGAAACAGGCCAAGCACGAGTATGATCCGGGGCCCCGTCATCAGCCTTCGTCCGGGTCGCCGGCCGACCCCGAGCCCATGCTTCCGCCGCCGCCCATGCTTCCTCCGCCGGTCATGCCGTCGCCGTCGAAGGTCAGGCCACACTCGGCCACGAGGAAGTCGACCGATGGCGCGCAGACTTCACGGAGGAAAGCCTCGTCTTCGAAGATGTCGCAGGGCGCCGAGCTCACGCAGACCGCGAAGTCGAACCACATGAAGTTGCATTCTTCGTGGGGGAAGGGGGCCGTGGCCTCGAAGCAGCCGTCCATGCACTCCGGGTCCGGCGGCACGCCGAGGCAGGCCGACACGCCGTCACAGATCAGGTTGCAGGCTTCCTCGATGAGCGCCTCCGGATGAGGGGGCGGAGGAGGCGGTGGAGGCGGTGGAGGCGGCGGTGGCGGAGGCGGAGGCGGAGGCGGCGGTCCGACGTCGGGACCCGAGTCGACGGTCAGCGTGCCGCTGTCCCCGGGGGGCGGCGCGACTCCTCCGTCGGACGCGTGGCTGGAGTAGCACCCCACCAAGGTCCCGGAGAGGAGGAGGAACGCTGCGGCGAAAAACCCAGCGCGGGTGATGACGCGTTTGCCCACGGCGTCAATTCTGCCCCGCCTTCGAATTTCGCGCCACCTTTGCCGCCCGTCTCCGGCGAAGGCCGGGCCCATCACCGCGACGAGGAGAGCGCCCGACCGCCGTCGATGCTGTGCAATCCGCCGGTGATGAACCCCGCCTCGTCGCTGACCAAGAAGGCCGCCAGGGCGGCGACTTCGTCGGCGGCGCCCACCCGTCCGAGGGGATGGGTGTCCTTCGAGTGCTCGAGGAAAGCCGAGTAGGCGGCCTCGTCCATCCCGCTTTGCTTGTGCAGCTCGGTGACCACAACGCCGGGGTTGATGGCGTTGACGCGGACGCCTCGTTCGGCGAGCTCGAGGGCCATCACTTTGGTCATCATGTCGACCGCGGCCTTGCTGACGCAGTACCCCATGAGCCCCGGGTAGGGCCGTAGGCCGGCGACCGAGGAGATGTTCACGATCGAAGGGTTACGTCCCTCGAGCAGGAAAGGGATGGCGCGGCAGCTCAAGTCGTAGACCGCCTCGACATTGACGTCCATCATCTGGCGCCAGGTATCCCGGTCGGGATCGAGGACTCCGTCGTAGCCGATGACCCCGGCGTTGTTCACCAGGACGTCGAGGCCCCCGAGCTCGGCCTCGGCCCGGGACACGGCGGCCTCGTTGGCCGAGGGGTCGGTGTGGTCGCAGGGGATGGGCACGCAGAGCCCGCCGGCGGTGCTCACCATGTCGGCGAGGGAGGCGAGGCGATCCTCTCGGCGGCCGGTGACCGCGACGGTCGCGCCGTCCCGGGCGAAGCGCATGGCGATGGCCCGGCCGAGGCCCGAGCTTCCGCCGGTGATGAGGACCCGTTTGTTGTCGAGGCGCATGGCCGGAGAGTACGCGATGTAGGGACATCGTCGAGCCTCCGGGGGCGGCCCGTGGCGGCACCGAGAGCTGTCTCTGGCCACCCGGCGAGCCACCACTCGGGGGTGGAACGTCTACGGAAACGTCCTCCGGGTGACAACGTCGTGTTGGTCCTGTTCTTGCTCTTGGTCGACCCCGTCATGGGAAACCGGAATCTCTTGCTGCTCGTGCCCTTGGCCGCGCTCCTGTTCTTCGCAGGCTGCGAGGCCCCGGCCGACTCCTCGCTGGATGCCTCCGCCCCGCCCTCCGGGCTCGGCGGCAAGGCGGACGATACGGTCGACCACGACGGCCCGCCGGCGAGCCTCGTAGAGCTAAAGCTCACCATCGATCCGAGCTCTCTCTTCGAGGTGCTGCGCACCTTCGAGCCGGACCGAGACGACCTCCAGCGGCGCAGCATCACCTTCCACGACACCCCCGACCTGGCCCTCTACGAGCACGGCGTCGTCCTGCGCTCTCGCAAGGTGAAGGGCGACCCTGACGATTCTACGGTGAAGATTCGTCCGATCCTGGCGGCCGACGCCTACGACCTGGTGCCGGAGTATTTCGGCGCCGAGGGGTTCAAGTGCGAGCTCGACTGGACCCTCACCCGGGAGGTGAGCTCGTGCTCCTATTCGATCGTCCAGGGGCGCGGCGAGATAGAGGAGGTGGCCGCCGGTACTCGGGAGTTGAACCGCCTCTTCTCCGCGCGGCAGGAGAGGCTCTTCGAAGCTTTTGCCCCCGTCGGGGTCTCGATGGGTGACATGGTGCCCCTCGGGCCCGTGACCACCATACGGTTCCGCAAAGAAATCGAAGAACTCGACCTGCGCATCACCGTCGAGCTCTGGACCATGCCGGGCGGCGGGCTCTTGATCGAGCTCTCGACTCGCGTGGAAGCCGAATACGCGGAAGACACCTACGTCGAGTTCCAGGAATGGGCGGCGGATGCCGGCATGGACCTCGCGGCCGTCCAGGGTACGAAGACCGGGCGGGTCCTCGAGTACTTTGCCGCCCAGCTCTGACCGCCACGCCTCCGGATCATCGGTCGCAGAGATCCCAGCCTACTGCTAGCCTCCCACCGGCGTGTCTGCGAGCAGCAAATCATCGGTCCTCGCCGCCCTCGGCGGCAACGCGGTCATCATGGTCGCCAAGTTCGTGGTCTTTTCGATCACTGGCTCCGGGGCGCTCTTCGCCGAGGCGATTCACTCCGTCGCCGACGTTGGAAACCAAGCGCTTCTCCTCGTGGGCATCGTTCGGTCGGGCAGGGGGCCGACCGAGAAGTACCAGTACGGCCACGGTCGAGAGCGTTTCGTCTGGGCGTTGATCAGCGCCGTGGGCATCTTCTTCCTCGGCTGCGGCGTCACCCTCGCCCACGGCATCGACTCGCTGCTCTCGCCCCACGAAGAGATGGAGTTGGTCAATCCCAATTGGGCCATCGGCGTCCTGGTCGCCTCCCTGCTGATCGAAGGGTTCGTATTGGCGTACGCGGTCATCGGCTTGAGGAAAGCCGCCGCCGGTCGGCCCTTCTTCGATTACCTGCGCCGGCAGGCGGACCCCTCGGCCGTAGCGGTCATTCTCGAGGACTCCGCCGCCTGCCTCGGTGTGATTCTCGCGATCGGCGCCATCGGCCTCACGGAGATCACCGGCAAGGGTTACTGGGACGCCATCGGCTCGGTGCTCATCGGTCTCTTGCTCGGCGCGGTCGCCGTATGGCTCACCTTCCGCAACAAGGAACTCCTGATCGGCCCCTCGGCGCCGGACGCGGCGACGGCCGCGATCCGGGCGGCTCTGATGGGCGACGACGCCGTCGAGCGCATCGTGCGGCTGAAGAGCAAGGTCCTCGATACCGAGACCTACGACGTGCTCGTCGAACTCGAGTTCCATGGCGAGCGCCTCGCCGAGACCCTCCGGCCGAGGCTCGAGGCGGCCTACGAAGAGGGCTTCGAGTCTTTCGACGAGTTCAACGCTTTCGCGAAGGAGTATGCCGACGAGGTGGTCGCCCTCCTCGGGGACAAAATCGACGAGCTCGAGAAGAAGATTCAGGACGCGGTGCCTGAGGTGAAGCACATCGACGTCGAACCCGATTGAGGCGCCCCTCAGGGCGTGCGTTCCACTCGCTCCCAGAGCGCGCGCACCGCGCGGCGCAGGGCGCGCATCGCCCCTGGGACGGTGGGGTAGCCCGTGGTCTCGCGAATCTCTTCCCAACCGCGCCGGTCTTCGATGCGTAGCCGGATGAGCAGAGCGGACGCCGCGTCCAGGCCGGCCAGGTCGTCGAGGGCTCTTCGGTGCTCCCGGACCCATGACTCGAGGCCACCCCGGGCAGAGTCGTAGGTTGCGCCGCCGGTGGCGTAACGCTCGACGAAGGAGGCGCGCTCCTCAGTCGAGAGAGAGGCGGGGGCTGGAAGGTCCCTGAGAAATGCGGCCAAGAGGTCTGGCGCGAGGGGGAGTTCTCCGTCCTTCTCGGCGAGGGCGAGCCCGGTCTCGAGGTCTCGGGCGAGGGTACCTCGCAGTCGCCCGACGAGCGCCTCGGCCCGGGGCGTTGCGGGCCGGACCATGACCGCGGTCGGTTCGCCGGTCCGAATCCCCCGGGACGAGCCAACCCGCACGAGTTCGTAGCCGAGGCTGCGGCGGAAGGCGATGAGACCGGGGCTTGCGCCGAAGAGGGTGCCGAAAAAATCCGGCGCATAGCTTTGGTGTACGTGCTCGGCGAGCCCCGTCGCGATGCCCCCTCGCCGCAGCTCCGGGCTCACGGCGATGCGCACGCTGCGGATGAACGACATCGTTCCCGCCTCGGGCACGCCACAATGGCTGACCAAAGTCTCCGGGAGGGCGTGGCCGCGAATGCGTTCTTTGCCCCCGAAGAGCGCCGCCACCAGGGATGTGGAGAGGTCGCCTTCGAGGGCCACCAGGCACGCGCCGACGACGCGGTCCCCGAGGAACGAGGCGTGCAAGCGGAGGTTTGGCGCGTCGAGGATTCGATGAAGGTCGGACGGGGTGGTCCGGTAGTGGGCATGGACGAGGAGTCCGAAGAAGTCCCGGAGCAGGGCCTCGTCGGCGGTGATCTCGTCCCTGGGGAGCTCGCGGTGGACCACGGAGGCGGCGCCTCTGCCGGTGAGGCCGGTGGCCGCGGTGGCGTCGAGGGCCAGGAGGTCGAATGTGAAGGCCTCGAGGGGATCTTCCGCATCCCAGCGGATGGGCTCGTCGAGGGTGTAGGCGTGCAGGGGCCGGGGGTCGCGTTTTAGTTCTTCGATGAAGCGCAGGACGAAGCCGCGGCCCGTGCCTTCGTAGCCGCGGGTGGTGGTCGCGAAAGCGATGGTGCTCTTGGGATAGCGCCCAATGAGGGCCCGGAGCCACGGGACGGGGAGCTGGGCGGCCTCGTCGACGACGATTACCTTGGGCGCGAAGCTCTCTCTGAGCATCGCGGTGGGTGATTGGAAACGAACATCGCTCTCTCCGGCATGGCGGAAGAGCTCGTGCGCTGCGCGGCGGTCGGGGGCGGTGACGAACACCGGCTCTCGTAGCTGGCCGTTCTGGCTGCTCAGCTGGGCAATCGCGAGGCCCAGGGCGCTCGACTTTCCTCGGCCGCGATCTGCGAGGAGGGTCGCGAGGGCGGGGGCGTCGCCGGTGAAGAGCTCGCCGAGGCGACTGGCGACCACCGCTTGTTCTCCGGTGCCGGTGATGGGTGCGCGGCTCGGCGTGACGGGGGGAGCTCCTCGGCCCTCGACCCAGGGGCGCGACAGCTTTTCTTCGAGGCGGCGCCAGAAGCGGCGCCCGACATCATCTCGCGTGAAGGGCGGGGCGACGAGAGCGGCCGGGCCCGCGCCCAGCACGGCGGTTGATGGAGGCAGACGCAGAATGAGGGCGCCGCCGCGCACGATGAAGCCTTGGGCCTGGCCCAAGAGGTCGGCGTCGAGACCTCCCGGACCTTCCGTGAGGTCGAGGACGACCGCCTCGAACGCGCGACCGAGGAGCCCCCGGACCTCGCGCGGAGCGGCCACGCAGGCGCGCTCCGGGGCCGCGCTCCCAACCCAGAGGGTGAGCCCGGGCTTCGTCGGCGCCGTCAGTCGGTCGGCGGCGGCCGCGGTCTCGGTTGCATCGCCGCGGAGCACGATGCATCGCCTTCGGGTTGCCATGGCTTTCAGCGAGAGTTTAGTGCGGGATCCAAAGCCACGGAAGGTTTCTCGCTCGTTCCACGGCTCCCTCGCGGCGTCAGGAAACCTCGAAAATGCGGTGCATTTCCATCGGCCTCCTTCCTTGCGAGGAAACCGCGGTCCGTCGCGATACTCCCTCCCGTGACTCTGCATCCCACACTAGAGCGTGCTCTCGGCGTTGTGACCCCAGACTCGAGGCGTTTCCCGCTCCCGGAGGTCTTCGTCTCTTCCCCCCGGGGTCGAATGGACAGACAATGCCGCAATGGCGGCCAAGTCATCACGTCCGCCCCGCGCGGAGCGTGGGGACGAGCCGACGAGTCGGAGTTTCGAGATTCCGAACACTCTCCACGATGTCGAAGGCCCCCCGTCCGAGGTCCTCGCGCAGCATTCCGAGGTCGGAGATACGCTAGGTCATCTCGACGACACCCAGTTGATTTCGACCGTCAACGACATCGAGACGGACACCCACGAAGCCCCCGATCCGCCGTATTCCGACGACGATCCGCAAACCGTCGTCGACCCGGACGCGGCGGTTGCGCCGGAGTACCTCGACCACTTCTTCTCCAGCCTATCCACCGAGAATCGCACGCGACCCATCGTCGCGCCGGATGCGGCGGTCGGCCCCACCGACTTCGACAATCGCTACGAACGCATCGGTCCCCTCGGCGAAGGGGGCATGGGCGAAATCGTCGTTTACCTCGACCGGCAACTCGGCCGCGAGGTGGCGGTCAAGACGATCCGGGCCGAGACCTCGTCGAGCGAGCAGGCCCAGCGACGCTTCCTGGCTGAAGCCCGTGTTCAGGGACAGCTCGAACACCCTGCGATCGTCCCGGTCTACGACATCGGTACGGATGGGGCGGGTCGGCACTTCTTCACCATGCCGTGGATCCACGGCGTCTCCCTCGAAGAGGTCCTCCAGCGCCTCGCGGCCGGGGACCAAACGGCGACCCAGCGGTTCTCCCGGCGCCGCCTCGTCTCTGCCCTCGGGACCATCTGCCTCGCCCTCGACTTTGCACACCGCCGGGGCGTGATTCACCGTGACCTGAAGCCCGCAAACATCATGCTCGGCGAGTTCGGGGAGGTGCACCTCCTCGACTGGGGCGTCGCCAAGGTGACCGGGTCCGACGCCCTCTCCGAACGACCCCCTCCTCTGACGGTCGGCCAGGACGTGTCCAATACTCTGCCCGGGACGATCCTCGGCACCCTGGGCTACATGCCTCCGGAGCAGATTCGCGGGGCGGGCTCGCAGCTCACCCCCGCCGCCGACGTCTACGCGATCGGAGCCATGCTCTTCGAGATATGTACCCTCGAGCGGTTGCATCCGGGGGAGACGATGGGGGAGATCAGCCTTTCCACCCTCGGAGATGTCGAGGCCCGGCCATCGGTCCGCGTGCCGAACGCGAAGGTCCCGTCTCTCCTCGAAGAGATCATCGTCCGGGCCGTCGCGAAAGACGTCGACCAGCGCTTCGGCTCTGCCCGGGCGCTCTACCGTGCCCTCGAGGCCTACCTCGATGATGAGCGCGACGATGAGCACCGGATGGACCTCGCGATCGGTCACGCTCGCGCCGCGAAGCGCGCTCTCCGCCGCGCCGACCGAGATGTCGATGAGCGGCGCCGGGCGATCCGCGAGGTGGGCCGCGCCCTCGCCCTCGATCCGGACAACGGCTTCGCCGCCCAGAGCCTCCGGGCGCTTCTCGAC
>QMMC01000044.1 GCA_003647065.1 Deltaproteobacteria bacterium
CGGCGGCACCGGCGGCGCCGGCGCGACCTGCGACGGATGCACCTCCGACTCCGACTGCAGCGGGAGCTGCCTCCGGTACCCAGACGACCTCGGATACTGTGGAGACGTCTGCAGCTCCGACGCGGACTGCGGCGGCAGCAACGAGGTGTGCCAGTCGGTGTCTGACGGGACGACGCGGTGCATCCGCCGGCGGGCGGCCGATGGATCGGCAACCTGCTCGATCGACGCCGGGACGGCTCCGACGGGCCCCGGTCCGGCCCCGGGCGAATGCACCTCGAGCCGCGACTGCGAGGATTCCGAGCGCTGCGATGCCGAGGGGACCTGCATCCCGGTAGAGACCGCGGGGGCTGTCGGCGACGCGTGCGGCACGAACACCGATTGCGCATCGGGCCTCTGCGCCGTCGACTCCAGCCGTGACCAGAGCTTCTGCACGAGGATCTGCACCGCACACAGCGAATGCCCCGGCGGCTACGCCTGCGAAGCTGTCGGCGGGGACATGAGCGCCTGCACCCCGACCGGCGGCGGCGGGACCGGTACCGGCCTCGCCGGGGATGAAGCGCGCCTTGCGAGCGGGGTCTCCGGCGGGTGCTCGGCGACCCACCTCGGAGGCCTGAGCGCTGGCAATGGTTTCGCCGTCGCCTTCGCGCTGATGGCCCTCGCGGGCGTGCGTCGGCGCCGTCGAGGTTGAATCAAGCCGTGCCAGGCTCGGCCGGCAGGTCGACGACGAAGCGGGCGCCGCCTTCGGGGTCGTTCTCGGCGGTGATGGTCCCGCGGAGACGCTCGACGAGGGCGAGGGTCACGGCGAGGCCGAGGCCCGTGCCCTCCCCCGCCGGCTTGCTCGTCACGAAGGGCTCGAAGAGGTTCGGCAGGATCGCCGGATCGATGCCCGGACCGGTGTCGCTCACCATGACGCGCACCCGGTCGTCGTCGTCCGGATGACGTGAGACCTCGATCAGGATGGTGCCCTCGCCGTCGATGGCGTCGGCAGCGTTCAAGAGCAGGTTGAGCACGATTTGCACCAAAGAGTCCGCCGCGCCCTGGACCCGGGGGAGGCCGTCGGCGACCCGTCGCTCGATGGTCACCCGGCCGAGGTCTTTCTGCGGTGCGATGAGGCTCGCTGCATCGGCCACGGCCTCGGCGACGTCGGAGCTTTCCCTCGCGGCGCCTTCGGCTTGGTCCGCGTCCTGACCGCGCCGGGAGAAATCGAGCAGGTCACGGATGATGCGGTTGATGCGCTCGGTCTCGTTCTGAATCCGGGCCATGAACTCGGCGCGCTCATCGGCGGGGAGTTCTTCGTCGCGGGCCAGCTCGATGAGGCCGAGGATCGCCGCGAGGGGGTTTCCGATCTCGTGAGCAACCCCGGCGGACAGACGCCCAACGGAGGCGAGGCGTTCACTACGGACGAGCTGATCCTGGGCGCTCTCGAGCTCCGAGGTCGTCGCCTGGAGCTCGCCGAGGCGGGCCTCGAGGGCGCTCTGCTCAGCGCGCAGCTGCGCGGCCATGCGGTTGAAGCTGACCGCGAGACGGGCGACCTCGGCAGCCCCCCCGACGGGCACCTCGACGTGGCTGCGCCCGGCGGCGAGGCGCTCGGAGCTCGCCGTGAGCGCGCTCAGAGGTCGGACGATGAGATGGGTCAGGGCGACGTAGGCGAGCAGCAAGATCGCGCCGCCGGTAAACGCCACATAGAGGAGCAGGAGATCGCTCCCGGGGCGCCCCCCCGTCGTCGGACGCAGATGAACCCGGACTTCTCCGCCCCGAGCCATCGGCGCCACGGCCGACGGACGATGGCCGACCAGGCCCCAGGCGTCGGCCTCGATTCCGGGCCAGGCGACTTCGACCCCCGCGACCGACCCATCCTCGAGGAGAGCCTGGGCGAGGATGGGGGCGTTCCGACTGCGCTCCTCCGCGAGACCATCGAGAGCCGACGCGAGGACCCGAGCGGATGCTTCGGCTGCGCGCTCCCGCTCGATCCCCCCTGCCCGGTCGGTGATGCGCACCGTCGCCACACCGAGGAGGGTGAACGAAGCGACGAAGGCGACGCTGAGCGCCAGGACGATCTGAGTGCGAAGGCCGAGACCGAGCTTCGGCGAAGAGGAAAGCTCTTCGAAGGAGGGGGTTCCGGGTGCTCGGCGGCTCATTTGTCGCCGTCGTCGACCTGCTGCTTGGTGCCGTCGTCGACCTGCTGCTTGGTGCCGTCGTCGACCTGCTGCTGGATGGAGTCGCGGATCTCCTGGGCGCGTGCCGGCAGGACGCCGAGGCGCTTGGCGAGGCCGTCGTGGAGCTCGATCTCCAAGGGATCGATTCGACCGTCAGAGCAGGCGAGCTCCCAGCCGAGGGCGAGCATCAGCTCACGGAGCGTGGGCTCGGTGAGGCGCTCGGCGATTCCTGCGAGGGGCGGTGGTTCGGCCACCTCGTCGAGGAGCGCGCGGCGATCGGCCTCCTCGAGGTCCGTGGCCATGACGATGGCTCGGAGGAGTTCCGCCTCCTCGTGCACGACCACCCGGTCGGCGTGGGCCATCCAAATGCACACCTCTACCGCGGCACGCTGCTCCCGGATGCGCACCTCATCGCTCGCGTCAGCGAACCACTCGCGAAGGGAGACGAGATCCTCGGTGCCCACGACGAACGCCGCGACCGCGACCCCAGCCTCTTCACGGTCGCCGTAGAGCACACCCCCGCGCGTGAGGGTGCCAATCCACGTAGCCATGGCGCGCTGTGCCTCGTCCATAGCGCGACTGTACCAGGAAGAGGGCGCCCGATTCAGGAGTTGCCGAGGCCGCGGATGGTCGCCGCGTAGTCCCGGCGCAGGTGGCGGGCCGGAATGGGCGGCGGCCGGCCGACGAGGGAATCTGAGAGCACCTCGCGCTGGCCCTGGGTCATGAGGCCGAAACGCAGGCCCAGACCCGCAACCCCGTCGGAGCGCCGGCGACCCCGGACCACGCGGGCGACGGTCGCCGAAACGTCGATCCAGTCCTTGGTGCCGGGAGCCTGGAACGATACGAAAACCTCGGTGCCGAGGGCCGGATGGGCATCGCTCCGAACAAACATCCCGTCCTCCGAGATGTCCACGGCTTCAGCGCCGAGCAGTACGAACTCGGCCTCTTCGACCACCTGACATTGGGTGTCGACCGCCCGACGGGTCGTCTTCCGGTCCTTGGCTTGTTTCACGAATGCGCGCATGAGGCCTCCCTCCGTGAATGATCCGCCCCAGGGTCCCGGGGGGTCCAGTTTTCGGCGGTCGGCAAAAAGGCGGAGCGGCGCCGGAGGCGACGTAGAGCTGGATTGCCGACCGTCGGCAAAAAGGCGGGAACCTCAGAAAAACCGCACGCCGCCGGCGAAGGATACGAACGAGCGGGTGGTCGTCGCGCCGGTGTGGTGGGTCCAGCCGAGGAGGTTGCCGTAGTCCGGCGTCCGGGGGTCGTTGGTGACCTGCACCGTGTACGAGGCCGCTGCGGTCACCGCGACGCCGGGGAGGAGCTCGTAGGCGAAGGTCGCCCGGAGGCCCGGCAGCAAGTCGTAGGCGCTCTGGTCCGGGTGCCGAATCGCGAATCGCATCAGGCCGTCGATGCTGAGGTCGGCGGCCTCGGTGAGGGGGATGCGCCCACCCACGCCGCCGCCGAAGACTGGCGCCGGCTCCCCGTGAAAGGGATTCACCCCGACGAGGGCGAGGCTGTGAAAGTACTCGCTCCCAGACGAGAACTCGCCCTGGATGAAGCCGCTCGTATCCACGTCGACCGACACGTGGTTGCGGCCCTCGGGGTAGATGTTGACCAGGCCGATGCCAACGTCGGCCTCGTCGGCCACGTTGACGAAGCCTATCTGCACGCCGTCGAAGTCACCGCTCGCGTAGTTCACGAATCCGATCTGCATGCCGGCGGATTCGTTCCCCGCAATGTTCACGAACCCCGCCTGGAACCCGCCCATATCGCCTGCGGCGGCGTTGACGAAGCCGACCTGGGTTCCCGAGAGGTCCTCGAGGGCGGTGTTCACGAACCCTATCTGTGCGCCCGTCGCCTCCTCGGTGGCGAGGTTGACGAAGCCGACCTGGCCGCCTTCGAGGGTGCCGGCGAGACCGAAGATGCCGCTGATCTGGAGCCCCGTGAGGTGCGTCGGGGCGGTCGCGACGACGCCGCCGAGCTGCAGGCCCGTGACGTGATGCTCGGCGAGGGAAAGCACACCGCCAATGGATAGGCCCTCGATGGCGCCGGACCAATCCCCGACGGCGCCGAGACTGAAATTCCGGACGTCTCCACCGCGGGTGAAGCTCGAGAAGCCGACGTAAGGCGCAAAATCGATGGCGGCCGGCACATGGGTCAGGTCGGGCTCTTCGGTGTCTCGAGCGTCTTGGGCGTCTTGATCGCCTTGGGCGTCTTGGGCGTCTTGGGCGACCGTCACCTCCACGACGATCGCAGCCCCCGAACCAGAAGCCGCGACACCCAGGGAATCGAGCAGCTCCTTTGCTTCATCATCGACGAGGCTGCGAACGAGGAGAGTGATCATCGTCGTGCGCTCGGTGTCGGTCGGGGGCGCGTCGGCGCGCCTCGCGCGAGTGGCTCCGGCCGCATCCCGGTAAGTGAGGATGAGTGCCCCGTCTTCGGCAACCTCGACGGTGAGCGTGCCCCCGCCGACGGCGGGCGAGCCATCCGGCACAGCAGCCGTGCCAGGACCGGGGTCGAAGCCAGCCCGGGCGGCAGCTTGGATGGTCTCACCCTCGTCGCCGGAGGCGCCGACGACGACAATCTCGACCGCCGGCTCCGCGACAGCGGCGGGCCCATCCTCGGCGGCGACCCGTGCCCCTGAAACGAGAACGAGAACGAGAACGAAGAGCGTGGCGAGGATGACGAAGGATCTCTGTCGCATCATGGCCCTCCGTGCCCCCTCGGCCGTCAACCGTTCAATCCGCATTCGCGGCTGACGCCCGACGTGCCTCGAGGCGTGCGACGAGGGCGGCGGCATCGGCACGTCGGTAATCATCGAAGCGCCCCTCGGCGAACGGCGTCAGCGCCTCGAGAGCCGCCGCTTCGCGGCCGAGGCGCAGCAGCGCGAGGGCGCGGTAAAAACGCGCCTCGGGTTCGTAGTGACCGCCGGAGTGAGCGGCAAGATAGGCATCCCAAGCCGCGAGGGCGGCGGCCGCGGAACTCGCGCCGCCTTGATGAATGGCGAGGGCCTCTCGAAAGCTCTGGTGCTCGACCGAGGCGCCATCGTCCCGCGACGCCGTCCGGGTTTCGGCGACGGGAACGGGAACGGGAACGGAAGCGGGAACGGCAACGGCCGCGGGAACGGAAACGGCTTCGGAAACGGCAACGGCCGCGAGAACGGGAACGGGAACGGGAAGGGGAGCGGGGACGGGAACGGGAGCGGGAGCGGGAACGGGAACGGCCGCGGGAACGGCCGCGGGAACGGGAACGGGAACGGCCGCGGGAACGGCCGCGGGAACGGCCGCGGGAACGGCCGCGGGAACGGGAACGGCCGCGGGAACGGCCGCGGGAACGGGAACGGGTCCGGGAACGGCCGCGAGAACGGGAACGGAAACGGCTTCGGAATCGGAATCGGAATCGGAATCGGAATCGGAATCGGAATCGGAATCGGAATCGGAATCGGAATCGGAATCGGATCCCTCCGGAAGCGTCCCCTCGCCCCCGAAGGCCTGCTCGATCATCGGCCCCAGAGCCCCCGTCGACCAAGCGAGGGCCGTCGACCCGCCGAGACCGAGGAGCGATACGAGGACCAGGAAGAGCGCGCGCCGCTTCCGGCTCCGGCGAGCGAGGCGCTCCATGATCGCGGCACGGGTCCGCGCGGGAGTCCACGGAGAGACTTCGTCTTCCTCCGAGCGATAGGCACGGACCGCGCGGTCGAGCAGATCGTCACTCATCTCGCTCACCTATAGCCCTCCGCCGCCAGCAGCGTTCTTAGTTTCTTCCGCGCATGAAAGAGCCGCGTGCGCATGGTCGCGTGAGGTATGCCGGCGATGTCCGCGGCCTCCGAGGCGCTACGCTCTTCGACGGCGCAGAGTACGAACGCAACGCGCTGGTCGAGGGGGACTCGGTCGAGGGCCCGACTGAGGGCGTGGCCGAGCTCGCGACGGGCGTGATGCTCTTCGGGGGTCGAGGGCGAGGGCGGGGCCGGCTGGTCACCGAGGCGCTCGTGGGCGCGACGCCGTCTCGCCGCAGCCCGGACATGGTGCCGGGCGTGGTTGATGGCGATCGAGACGAGGAAGGTTTCGAGAGAGCTGTCTCCCCGGAAGCGCCGTGCCGCCTTCGGCAGCGTCACGAAGGTCTCCTGGACCAGGTCCTCTACCGCCGCGTCGTCCCGAAGCAGGTTTCGACAAAAGGCCCGGACCCGGTGGTGATGGCGGTCATAGGCCTCCCCCACCGCCTCCGCCTCTCCGAGGACGAGGCGCTCGACGAGGGACGGCTCCGAGAGGGACGCCCGGTCCGGAGCAACGGCGAGAGCGGGAAAGAACCGCACGGAGGTGGGTACCCGCCCCTCGCCGAAGTGTTCAGGCATTGTCGTGAGATTGCTCACTCCCCGCTCCCGCTTCGACTCATTCGGAGCAAAAACCGCCCTGGCAGGTGCCGCTCGCGCACTCGTCGTCGGCCCAGCAAGCCAATCGACAGAGCCCATTCACGCAGCTGAGGCCGTCTTCGCAGTGAGCCCGAGTCGCGCACTCGGTGATCGGTCGAAAGTCCGGACGACAGAGACCGTGGTCGCAGAAGTCGTCGGGATCGGCGCACTCCGTATCTACGGCGCACGAGGTGTGGCAGGCGCCGTCGATACAAACGCCCCCGTCGCCGCAATCCCCGCTGAGCGCGCACTCGACCGCGGCGGTGGGGTCGAAATCGCAAAGCCCGTCGATGCACCCGTGACCCGTCCCGCATTCATCGCCGGTGCTGCATGCACGGTGGCACATCATGTCGATGCACACGCCGCCACCGCACTGGCCGTCGTGTTCGCAGTGCATCAGCCGACCGCCTTCACCGCCGCCGTCGGGTTCGCCATCGGGGGCCGCGCCGGAGTCCGCGATTGCCGCATCGGGGTCGACCGAGCTCGCATCGGCCCCATCGACCACGACGGATGAATGCGGGTCGTCTGCATCGGGTGGGCAGAAAGACCCGTCCAAGGCCGCCGCATCTCCGTCGAACTGTCCGTCGGAGTCCCCGTAGTAGTGGCAGCCGGTCGTCGCGCATACGACCGCCGTCGCGCACAAGAGCATTGCGTGCATCGAGTCACCTCATGAAAGAGCCAGCCCAAAGTGGACGGCGCCCTCCGTGCCCGGCCGAGGGCGCGCTGTTCAATCGGTGCGCCGCGGCGACGCGCGAAAGGTGTCGGCGCCGCGCTAGGAAGTGTCCCTAGCCGGCGTCGCGAACGACCAGGGGACGCATCCACTTGAGCGGCGAACTCGAGGCGCCGAGGGCGCTGACCTCTACGCGAAGGATCGCGCTCGACGCATTCGCGGCCGAGCCATGGACGACGAGCTGAAGATGGGACTCGCGGAGGACCGCCTCGGCGATGGCCTTCTGCGAATCGGACGTCGGCTTCGGGTCGAAGGGAAATACGACCCCTTCCGAGAGCGGGGTATCCGGGAGCTCCGCTACCTGACCGTCACCGTCGGGACGAAACGCGACCGTGTCGGCGCCCACGCTCGCGCCGGTGAGGGTCAAACCGTCGAGGGCCGCGCCGCTGAGGCGGACCGCGATGCCCTTGCCCGGGCCGCCGGCGCTGCGCACTACGAGGGGCAGCGCGAACTTGCCCGTGGTGATCGTCCACGGGGGGCTCACGACCGGCTTAGCCGCGAAGCCCATGCACGGCTCCCCGGGGACTCGTTTGACGTAGAACGCCTTGTCGGAGTTGGTGCGGTCTGCCGCGGCTTTCGCCTGGCGCCGGAGGTCGGCGTAGCTGACCCGGTCCACTTCGCGAAGCTTGCCCTTCCCATCGATGGCGAAGAGCGCCATGTCGCCGCCGAAGGAGTCGGCGACGGCGAAGTGGCGTCCATCGGTCGAGGCGGCGGCGGTGACCGGCCGCATGCTGAGCTGCACCTCGCCCACGGCCTCGAGCTTGGCGTTCCGGCTGATGGCCATGGTGTCGACAAAATCGACGGTGTGACGACCCATGGAGAGGGCCGGCGGGCGACCAGTGGGCTCTTCGGCCACCTGGGCCAGGAGCTTCCCCTTTTGGTCTACGTGGAAGAGGGTCGAGTTCCGGCCATTGAAGACCACCGTCACCAGGAGCCCCTTCTTGGTCGGACGGGCGTAGATGCGGTCCTCGTCGACGGTGCCCAAACGCAATGTCAGAACCGCTTCGGCGGCGTCCGGGCGGAAGAGGGCGACGTTGCCAGAGAAGTTCGAGGCCACGCCGATGCCGTTCTCGTTGGCGAGGAGGGTCCCGTTGGGGAAACCCACGGCGAGTTTGTCGTTCTCGCCGCGTTCGTACGCCTCTTCCTCTTCGTCGAGGTCGTCCCCGACTGACGGCGGGCCGAGGCGCATGCCCGACGCCCAGGCGGGAAACGCGCTCCGGTGCTTGGCCAGTTCGACCCGCTGCGCCCAATCGTCCTCGGGCTTCGGCCCCCAGGTCAGGGTCTGATCCCCATGGAGGAACGCTACCCTCTGCTCGTCGAGGGCATCGGCATCGAGGATGGTCTTGAACTCGAAGTGTTCGGCGAAGGTCGGCTCGAGGTCCGACCCCGAGGGCCCGACGAGCAGCAAGCCGTCATGGTAATACTCGGTCGCCGACGACTTGCGCTTCCGCTTGTCGACGCTCGATTCGCCCTTGCGCGGCCAACGGTACACGTGGGTCGCCGTACGCAGGATCGTGAGCTTGCCGTTAGTGAATATCTTCATCGCCCGTCCACGTCTCGGGATGATGGGTACCACCCACCGTTCGAATGAGCGAATTGGCGGAGCGCCCCGTCAATCGGACAGGTCGGCCACGTCACCCAGATCGCCCAGATCACCCAGGTCACCGATAAACGTCTGGTAGTTCTCCCCCATGCCGACCAGTTCCACGACCGCGATCGCCTCGGCCATGGTGCGGTCGGCGCGGCCCGGCAGCTCAGCGGCGATGCGCCGGGCGACGTCGACGCGGGTCGCCAGGTCCCGCCGGGCTTGTTCGAAGGTCCCGAAGAAGGCCCACTCGAGGGACCAGAGCACATCGGCGACCCAATCGGCGAGCATCGCGTCGGCCGAGCCTTCGTCGCTGCGCGCCTCGGCCCGGTCGAAGGCGTCGACCCAGGGCATCGGCACGGGGATCGGCGCCGCTTCCTCACCGAGGGCCCGGAGCACCGTCAGGGCAAACGCGCAACCCGCGGCCTCGAACCGGCTCGGCCCGGTCTCTTCGAGCATGGCGCGGCAGAGGGCCTCCCAGCTGCCTTTGTTCGGCGCGCTGTAGGGCGGTGCGTCGAGCACGTCCTCGGGGCGCTCGCCCGCGGCGAGGCGTTCGAGGAGGCCCGCTTCGAGGCGCTCCCACTTCGCCAGGTCGATGGCCTCGTCGCCGGTGAAGGGCAGCATGTTGCGGATGGTCCGGTCCGCGGCGCCCGGGGGCGACACGGCGAGGGCGGCGGCCGCCTCGAGAGGCTCGCGCTCGCCCATGGTTCGGCAAGGGCAGTAGTGCCGCGTCGCCACGCGACCGCCGACCGGCGTCGCCACCAGGGCAAAGGGAAACTGCTGGCACGCGGCGGGCTTCGACTCACCTCCGAGGGTCGCGTGGATCGCGCAGCCATCCTCGCCGAGGAAGACACAGCCTCCGTCGTCAGCATGCGACAGGAAGCTCTCGCCCTCGTACTCGGTGACCACGTTTTCGTCGATCACGGTCAGCGTCAGCACCGCGGCCTCGTCGAGGGGCCCGAGGGCGTGCACGTCGGTACAGCACAGCCCGTCGCCGTGGCAGGTGAAGCGGGCGCCGGGGCGGACACGCAGGGGCTCGAGCAACATGGACCCTGATGTACTCGGTCGAGGCCTCGCTGCAAAGCGATCGAAGACACCCAAATGAAGAGGTCGTCACGACATCGGGTCTCGCGACGACCGGCCAGGGACCCGGGGGCCGAGGGGCCGCCTACGGCAAGGCGGGCCTTCGAGGTGTCGGCCGGTGAGTGAGATCGCGGAAACCTCGCGAGGTCATGTTCCCAAAAGATTGGGGCCGACCAGGCCATCCTGCTGGCTCATCGTCGGAGCCACCATGGCCGGCGGGTCGGCCATCGCAGGCGCCGCGGGCTCATCCATGGTGACGGTGGGCGGCGGGGTGGCCTCATCCTCTGCCGACGCCATCGCGGAAGCCATGGCGCCGCGCATCATGGACGGCCGCCTGTCTTCGCGCTCGGCGCGGCGCCCTGGGCCCTCTGCCTCACCCTCATCGGGGTCAGCCTCGGCCTCGGCCTCCGGCACTGCAGCCCCAACCGGATGCAGCGTTCGATTGAACGTTTGAGCAAAGGTGATTTCTTCGCTCCACTCGAAGGGCTCGTAGCCTTCGCGGGTTGCGACGATGGAGTGTTGGCCCGCCGGAACCTGGATCAGGGCGCCATTTTCGACCCGGGCGCCATCGACCGTGACTCGGACGAGCTCCGGGTCAGGGCCGATGTTGATGCTGATAGCGACGGTCCCGACGGCTGCCGCAGCGGGGACCGTATCCCCCGACGTGGGCGGTTCGGGCGCGTCTCGCCCAAAAGCGCCCGTCGCCAGCGCCACGACGAGGCCCCCGAGGCCGAGGATCGCGAGAACCCCGCCGATCACCATGAGGTTGGGCGTCGTGGTCGACTTTGGGGCTTTGGATACCGCGTCCGCAGCGCTCGCAGCCCGGGCCTTCTCGGCCTCTTCCGATTTCCAGTCCTCGGGGGTGCCGAGCTGTTGGGTGCTGGGGATGTCGGACGCCGGCTCAGCGCTCGGCCGGGCTCCAGACTCGATGACTTCGCCGGCGGCCATCGTCGCGAGCATGCCGACCTCCGCCAGCTTCGGCGTCGATGTATCGCCGGCGAAGGCCGCGAGGGCGACTTTGACGTCTGCCATGGTTGCGGGCCGGTCATCGGGATTCTTCGAGAGCATGCGCGTGACGAGGCCGTCAACCGCGTCAGGCAAGTCGGGACGATGCATGAGCATCGATGGCGGCGGCGCCGAGATGATCTTCACGAAGAGCATCGGGATGGTGTCGGCCTCGAAAGGGAAGCGCCCCGTCAAGAGGTGAAAGAGGATGACCCCGAGGGAGTAGATGTCGGCGCGCCCGTCGATGCCCTTGCGGCCCTCGGCTTGCTCGGGAGACATGTAGTAGGGCGTGCCGACGCTCATCCCGGTCTGGGTCTTCGCGGCGTGGGGGCTCTTCTCGAGAAACTTGGCGATGCCGAAGTCGAGGACCTTCACGAAGTCCGGGTCCCCGCGGCGAGTCACCAGGAAGATGTTCTCGGGCTTGAGATCCCGGTGCACGATGCCCTTGGCGTGGGCCGCGCCGAGGGCGTCGCAAGCCTGGTCCATGATGTGAACCGTCCGGGCCAGGGTGAGGGGGCCGCCGCTCTCGACGAGGTGGGCGAGCTCGTGGCCCTCGAGGAACTCGAGGACCATGTACACCGTGCCGTCATCGAAGGTCCCGAGGTCCGTGACCTCGACGATGTTCTCGTGGCGCACCTCGTTGGCCGCCATCGCCTCCCGATGAAACCGCCCGACGACCTCGGCGTTCGACGCGAACTGCGCATGCAGACACTTGATGGCGACGCGGCGCTTGATGGCGACGTGCTCACCCTCGTAGACCGCCCCCATGCCGCCCTCACCGATCGGGCGAATGATGCGGTACCGGCCTTCGATCAGCATCCCGATGCGCGGGTCGGGCGCGGCTTCGGCTGGTGTCCCCCCGGTCATTGGTTCTGAGAGTATCCCAACGGGCCCAACCTTGGTCCGTCCGGCCGCAGCCGAGCAACGCCCTTCGCCCACGCCGCCGGAGGAACCCTCCGTAAACGCGGACGCCTCGAAACGGCCCCCAGATCTGCCTAGTGGGGCCCCGCCGCCAGCACCCGGGCGTGGGTGTGGCCCCTCGATGGGTTCTGGTACGGTGTCGCTCCACGAGGGGGGTCTCGATGTCGGTTTGGAAGTGGGTATCTCTGTGCGCCTTGGTCGTAGGCCTGTCGGCCTGCGGAGACGATGGCGTAATGACGGACTCGGGAACTCGATCGGATACGTCGATCGCGTGCACCGATGACACGGCGTGCGATGACGGGCTCTTCTGCAACGGCACCGAGCTCTGCGCTCCGGACGATGCCGAAGCGGATGTGACGGGCTGCGTGCGCACCGCTCCGCCATGCCTCGAAGGGCAGCGCTGCGACGAAACGGCCCTCGTGTGTCAGAGCGTCTGCAGCGTCATCGCCGACGCCGATGGAGACGGCGTCGACGCGATCGACTGTGGCGGCGCCGACTGCGACGATACCAATCCGAACCGCTTCCCCGGCAACGCCGAGGTCTGCGACCCAGACAACGTCGACGAGGACTGTGACCCGCTGACCTTCGGCGCGCGGGACGCCGACCGGGACGGGTTCATCGATGCCGCGTGCTGCAACGAGATGGGCGGTATGCTCGTCTGCGGCGACGACTGCAGTGACTCGCGCCGGGACATGCGGCCCGGTCTCGCGGAGACCTGCGACTTCCTCGACAACGACTGCGACGGAGCGACGGATGAGGGCGCCTCGCTGCCTGGATTCGCCGACATGGACCACGACCTCCACGGGGACACTTCGATGCCCATGACGGCATGCCCCGGCACGCCCGGGTTCTCGGTCCTCGACGACGATTGCAACGACGCCGACCCTGAGGTGCACGGGGCTCAGATCGAGATTTGCGACGGGAAAGACAACAACTGCAATGGGGAGATCGACGAAGCGCCGGCCGCCGTGACCTGGTACCCGGACGACGACGCCGACGGCTTTGGCACCGACAACGACCGTACGATCGTCAGCTGTGACCCGATCCCAGACTTCTCTCTCCGTCCCAGCGATTGCGACGACGGGGACCGGTCCCGGAGCCCCGCCGCGAGGGAGCTCTGCAACGGAATCGATGACGACTGCAACGGCCGCGCCGACTTCATGATCCGCCTCGGCGACTTCGAGGACGACGACGGCGACGGGCATGCAGACCTGGTCTGCGGCGGCGACGACTGCAACGACGCGGACCCGACGGTTTACCCCGGGGCGCCCGAATACTGCGACGGCATCGACAACGACTGTGACGGAGTGGTCGACGGAGACGATGCTTTGGGCTTCTGGTACTTCGACTTCGACGGGGACGGCTACGGCGACGACGTCATGCCCGCCATCGAGAGCTGCGAGCCCCAGCCGGGCCGGGTAGCCCGGGGCGGCGACTGCGACGATTCGGACGCGACGATCCACCCCGGCGTCGCCGACCTCTGCGACGGCATCGACGACGACTGCGACGGCGCCACCGACGAGAACTCGGTCCGCGTCGCCCACTACGTCGACCTGGACGGAGACGGTTTTGGCGACTCGGCCAGCTCGGTGATGTTCGCGTGCCTGCCCATCTCGGGTTTCGCGCCGAACCCCGGAGACTGCGACGACGCTTCCCCGGCTCGCTTCCCAGGCAACCCCGAGGTTTGTGATTTCCTCGACAACGACTGCGACGGAGAAGTCGACAACGACGCGGTGCAAACCTGGTGCCCGGACGACGACGGGGATGGCCATGGGGTCATGGCGGGCTCCCTCGTCACCTGCGACCCGCCCGCGGGTTACTCGATGCTCTGCGACGACTGCGACGATGCCGACAGCCGGCGCTTCCCCGGCAACGACGAACTCTGTGACGGCGTGGACAGCGATTGCCTGGCGGGGACCGCGGAGGCTGACGCCGTCTGCACCCTGCCCAACGTTTCCATGAGCTCGTGTGACGCGACGACGTCGACCTGCGGCGTAGGCACCTGCGCGTCGGGATTCGCAGACTGCGATCTGGACGCGAACACCGGGTGCGAGGTCAACACTGTGACCAACTCGTTCTTCTGCGGTGATTGCTCCACGCGATGCGGAATTGCCGACCGTTGCGTCTCCTCCCTCTGCGAAGACTCGCCCTTTGCCGACATCAACGCTGGATTCCGGCACACGATGCTCCGCCGCGTGGCTGGAGGCGTCCTCGCGTGGGGCTTTGGCTCCTACGGTCGCCTCGGCGATGGGTCATCGGTCAACCGCGCCCGGCCGTCACCCTCCACCCGGACCCACCGCGTGGTCGACGGAGGCTTTAACCACGGCTGCGGGGTCGACTTCGCAGGCCGGGTCGCGTGTTGGGGCCAAGGCACCAACCAGAGACTCGGCGTCGCGTCGACGGAAACCAATCCATCCGGTGTTCTCGCCACCGGGGTAGCCAACGCCGTCGATGTCTGTGCCGGCACCTTCCACTCGTGCGCCGTGCTTTCGAGCGGAGCCGTTTGGTGCTGGGGATATAACAGTGTGGGACAGCTGGGCCGCGGTGCGTCCTCGAGTTCGAACCTCCTCCCGGATGCGGTCGCAGGCCTGGACCAAGTGATCGCCGTCGACTGTGGTCTCAACTTCACCTGCGCAGTACGCGAAGTAGCACCGGGATCCCGAGAGGTGTGGTGCTGGGGCGAAGGGTCCCAAGGCGAGCTCGGAAACGCAGCTACCGGGCGTGCGAACTTGCCCGTGAGGGTGGCCCTGCCCCCCGGCGTGGACGATATCGTCGAGTTGGATATCGGAGGCAACGGTTCGAGCGTCGCGGTACGCACGACGTCGGGACAGCTCTACATGTGGGGCAAAGGGGACTGGGGAATTCTCGGAATCGGGGACGGGACCGACCATTCCTCACCCGTCCTCGTTGGGCTCAGCGACGTCCTCGATGCCGCCACGGGCACACGTAATTCGTGCGCCGTTCACCGCGTGGGCGGGGATCGAGTCGTGTCGTGCTGGGGCAATAATGAACAACGTCAGCTCGGCAATACGTACTCTCTGCAGCGGTTCAATTCTCCCGGGGAGTCCGTAACGGGAATCACGGACGCCATCGCGGTGGCCGTGGGAGACGCCCACGCCTGCGCCCTGACCCAAGACGCCGCGGGAGTTCAGCGCGTCTACTGCTGGGGAGCCCAGGAGTATGGCCGCCTGGGCAACGGCCTCTTCACCCGCGTCAGCGTGCCGATGCCGCAGCTGGTGGTGGACCTCTGATCGGCCCCGGCGGCTAGGGGGGCGGGCACGTCATGGCAGCGTTGACGACTTGGCGGCGGTCGCGGTCGACGAATACGAAACCGACGTCGCGCGTCACCCCATCGTCAATGCCGTAGGCGCGGGGAAGGACGCCGCCGTCAGCCGCCCACCCCGCGAGCGCGTCGAAGGGCTCGGTATCGACGGGCGTTCCGTCCTCGGCGGTCACCCGTCGGCCCTCGAGGCGCCCATCCGCCGTCGCCCAAAGCACAAACCACCCGCCGGCCTCGACGCCGTCACCCACCCGGAAACCGGCGGGCGAGTAGGCCAGGGTCGGCGACCCGTAGGAGCTCGCCCCGGCGGTCAATACGACCGGAACGCTCGCCTGGACCGCGGTCGGGACGCCCGCCGTGTCCATCTCGACCGTGCGGAACCCGATGTCGAAGCCGCCGCCGATGGCCTCCTCGCGCCACGCGACGCCGATGAGCAGCGAGTTCCCCTCCTCGGGCCCCGCCGCCATCACGACGTGGTCGAAAGGCCGCACGAAGCCGTCGATGTTCTCGTCGATGCTCGCGGGCAAGGGCGGGGTGGCGATGCACTGGCGGATGGTGGCGGGGTCGCGGGGGACCCGCGCGGGCGAAGTGCGATCCTCGTCATCGAAGGCAGTATCACGGTTGGAGTCTTCGTCGATCACGCCGTCACAATCGTCGTCTCTCCCGTTGCATCGCTCGACGCTCGTCGCAACGCACGTGTCGCAGCAACCGGAACCGCAGTCAGCCGTGGACTCTTCGACCAGACCGTCACAGTCGTCGTCGACTCCGTTGCCACACATGTCTTTGGGATTTCCGAGCAAATCGGTTCGCGGCCGAATCTCACCGTCGCAAACGAGTTGCCCCCCGATGCACGAGACGACCCCCCGCACACATGGGCCCACGTCCGTTCCGCAGGCGGCGCCGACGGCGACCCCGTCGAGCAACTCCACTACGTCCTCATCGATCATGCCGTCGCAGTCGTCGTCGCGGCGGTTGCAGAGTTCAGGAACCGGAACGCAGGCCCCACAATCCGCTTCGTCCACACGGCCATCACAATCGTCATCGAGACCGTTGTCGCATGTTTCCACGGCATCCGGATTGCGAACCCCCGCACCCATGCACGCCGGCAGCCCGTTCACGCACTCAGAACTCCCGGAGACGCAGACGCCAACGTCCGATCCGCAGTCTGTGATCGCACAGGTCACCGGTTGAACGGATCGTGCGGGTTCACAAGCGAGCACGTCGTCATCGGTGAACTCACACGCTCCGAGCACTTCGGGTAGCGGCGGTGTCGTCAGCTCGGGGATCACATTCAGCGCGAGGGAACCGTCAGCGGCGGCATAGGCCACGACGAACGACTGTCCAACGCCCAGCACGGCAGGCGCACCTATGCCCCCCGTCTGACCGACCACGACGGGCGCTCCTTCGTCAGTCGCGTTGACGAAAGAGGCGCTACTCTGGGCGTGCAGGTAGACACCGAGAACGGCGACGTCCCGCACTGATTCGTCCTCGGGAGTCGCAGCAATATCGTCGATGATTTCCCCGCAACGGGCGGAACCCGCGACCGCCGCGACCAGACCGTAAACCGGAAGCCCGACTGTCTCCATGGGATTGGCGATTGCAGCTGCGCCAATGCTCACAAACCCGCAGTCGCGGACGACGGCGAGCTGTTCCAGCCCAAGACAGAGACCACATACGCAGCTCTCACCGCTGGGGCAAGAACCGTCAGCGCATGCAGCACCGAGGCCCATGCCCTCGGCGGCGTCGCGAGCGCGCTGGCACCGCGCTGGCACCGCGGCGGAGCAGGCGCCGTCCTCGGTCAAAGCTGTACCGACGAAGCTGTTGGATCGTCCGAGGGGGCCAAAGACCTCGACGTCGGTTTCGTTTCCCAACTCCCCCAGGCGAAGCTGGCCAGCGGGGCACGCACCAGCAGTGTCGAGCATGGCGGTGAAGGTCGTGCCAGAGGCCTGAGCGGCTTCGAGGAGGCCAAAGTTACAGGTGTCATCAGGAGCGATCACGGGCCCGTCAAACCCGAAAGCAGGCTCTAGCCGACGCGTCCAACAGCCAACATCGGGTGTGCTGGTTGGAGAGGGCCCGTTCCGATCCTCCATGCGCCGAACATGACCAAGCGCCGTGGAGGCCGAATCGTCGTCGAGAGGCAAACGGACGGTCCGCGCTGTGGCACCAAGTTTTGCCCCTATGACGGGGCTCTCGGTCCACAAGGCGCGGGCTTCGTTGCCGGCTGCGCGCACAGTAAAGGCGATCGGTTCGTCGGCATAATCGACCCCCACAAACCCCGAAGGCGCGAAGACGTCCTCATCGACGTCGCCATCACAATCGTTGTCCTCGCCGTCGCAGCGCTCGGCGTCGGCCTCGAGCACGCAGGCGCCCTCGATGCAGCGATACGGGCGACAGCTCGCTGGGAAACCATTTTCGGCGTTCAACGCGCGGGCACAATCCTCGGCGCCGGTGACGGAGTCGCAAAGGTCGGTGTTTTGCAGCCCCAGGGCGCTGCAGCCGAGGGCACCGAAGAGGCAGACCCCGAGGCCCACGAAGGTCAGGACCCGCCGCTTCACAGCGCACCTCCGACCACGACGCCTGCGACGTTTGGCCCAAATACCGGATGGATGCGGAGGCTGAGGCTGCCGTCGGTCGTCTCCTCCTCGTCGCCGGGCCCCCAGTCGGTGAAGATGCCGAGGACGATGGTCCCGGCGGCGAGCACGCCGGCGGTGATGTAGAAGATGTCGGCGGTCAGGGCGAGGCTTTCGATGTTTTCGATTTCGTCCTGGGTGGCCAGGGGCGGCGTGCGAGCGTCGACGGTGCTGCGCGCGCCGAGGGCGGAGACGCCGAAGCCGATGCCGACGCCGAGGGCCACGACGGTCGCTCCCACTCCTCCGTAAAAGAACAACGGCGAGAGCCCCTGGTACTCGTCGGCGAGCTCTTCGAGCTCGAAGAAGAGCTCGGCCTCACCGCGGGCGGCGACCTGTACCTCGGTCTGCTGGGCGATGTAGTTCCGTGTTCGCAGCTCGACCGTGTGGCGACCACCCGGGACCGAGACGCTCCCCGGAGCTGTGCCGACGAGGCGGTCGTCGACCCAGATCTCGGCCTCGGGGACGTTCACGGTGATGATGAGCGTGCCGAGCATGCCGCGCAGAGTCTCGACGGTCGCCTGGACCGTCGCGTAGTTCTCGAGCTCGGCGCCGCCCTCCTCCAAATAGCGCGAATACGCATCGAGGGCATCGTCGTAGCGAAAGAGCCGCTCGTGAGCGCGCGCGATGTTGAAGAGGATCTGAAAGCGCGCCGGATGGTCCCCGACGAGGCCGTAGGCCTCCTCAAACTCCGAGAGTGCGCCGGCGTAGTCGCCGTTGTCATAGAGGCTGATGCCGCGCGTCAGGCGATCCGAAGCCTCGAGGATGTTCGCCGGGGTTTCCGGTTCGGGCGTCGGCTCGGTCGCCTCCGCCTGTTCCTCCCCCTCGATCGAGTCTGCCCCTTCGGCGTCGTCAGCGGGCGCTTCGTCCTCAGACCCGGCGTTCGTTGCCGCATCATCTCCGGTCGCCTGGTCGGCAGCGGTCTGCTCGTCGGAGGCCTCCTGCGCAGCCGCCGGCACCGCCCGTAGCGTTAGGAGCAGCATCGCCCCCGCGATAGCGCCCGTCATCCGTGTCCCCATATTGCGGAGAGTCTACATGGCTGGCGACGGTTTGCTGACCCCCTCCGTCCCCGTCTCCGCCATCCCCGTACCGACGTCCGCGGCGCACGTGTGGGCGAAGCACCGAATCTCGATCAAGCTAGACAGGGCTACGACCGGCGCATACAAGAGCCACTAAGTGGGGAGGGGTGATGTTGCGAATGGTTCAAGTGCTGTGGTTCGTCATGGTGGCCTCGGGTCTCGTGGCCTGTGGTGACGACGGGGTGACGCCCCCGACCGATGCTGGGTCCGACACGGGCGCGATGTGCACGGTGAACGCCGATTGCGACGACGGGCTCTTCTGCACCGGCGAGGAGGTCTGCACGCCGGGGGCGAGCGGTGCCGACGCCCGAGGGTGCGTGCCGCCGACGCCACCATGCATGGCGAGCCAAACCTGCGACGAGGCGACCGCTCGCTGCGAGACGGTGTGCGCCGAGGTACCCGATGCCGACGGCGACGGACGGGATGCGATCTCCTGCGGCGGTGACGACTGCGACGACGCCGACCCCAATCGCTTTCCGGGCAACGCCGAAATCTGTGACCTCGATTCCCACGACGAGGATTGTGATCCGGCGACCTTTGGGAGTCGCGACTCGGACGGTGACGGCTTCATCGATGCGCGCTGCTGCAACGAGGGCGGGTCCGGCACGACCTGCGGCGACGACTGCAACGACGGGCGTTCGAATATGCACCCCGGTCTCGCGGAGGTTTGCGACGGCTTCGACAACGACTGCAACGGCTCCATCGACGAGGGTGTCCTGATCAACGGTTTTCGGGACAACGACCACGACCTGCACGGCGACCCGGACTCGCCGATGATGGCCTGCGCCGGGACGAGCGGGTTTTCGTCCGAAAACGACGACTGCGACGACGCCAACCCACGCCGTCACGCGGCCCAGGTCGAGATCTGTGACCTCGAGGATAACGACTGCGACGGCACCGTCGACGAAGCCCCGGCGGCCGTCACCTGGTACGGCGACGCCGACGGAGATGGTTTTGGCAGCGCGGATACATCGACCATCGTGTCATGCATCCCCCCCGACGGCTTCTCCCTCCTGGCCACCGACTGCGACGATGGGCGCTCGGGGGTCAACCCGGCCGCCGACGAGCAGTGCAACGGCCGGGACGACGATTGCAATGGCGCTGCCGACTTCTTCATCTCCCAAGGCGACTCCGAGGACGATGACGGCGACGGGTTTCCCGATGCGCGCTGCGCCACCGGCAGCGACTGCGACGACGAGGATGTGAATACCCATCCCGGGGCCATCGAGATCTGCGATGGGCGCGACAACGACTGCGACGGGCTCTCCGACGACGGCACCGAGTCCACCATGTGGTTTCCCGACACCGACGGCGACGGCTACGGAGACTCCGCGGGACCGGTCGTGATGGTCTGCGAACCGCCCCGCGGCCATACGCTGCGCAACGGCGACTGCGACGACTCGAACCCCGGCATCAACCCCGGGGCCCAGGACGGCTGCGACGGCCGCGACGAAGACTGCGACTCGGACATCGATGAGGATTCCGTTCGCCTCGCCTACTACCCAGACGGCGACATGGACACCTACGGTGACGACTCGATGGCGACCCTGTCGTGCACGCCGGTCGCGGGCTTACTGAGCACTCCGGGGGACTGCCTCGATAGCGACGGCGCCATCAATCCCGAGGGGACCGAGACCTGCAACGGCCTCGACGACGACTGCGATGGCACCGTCGACGAGGGCTTCGGGGATACGGTCAGCTGCGGCGTCGGCGAGTGCCAGGTGACGGTCGGCATATGCGCGGGGGGCACGATGCCGGTCTGTACGCCGGGGACGCCCGCCGCAGAGACGTGCGACGGCCTCGACAACGACTGCGACGGTGTCGTCGACGACGAGCCAACCGCGAGCGACTCCTGTGGTGATCCGGCGACGACGATCGCCTCTTGCGACACTGGCTCCTGCAGCGTCGTGGGCTGTGTGCCGGGCAACGGCGACTGCAACGGCCTGGTCGGTGATGGCTGCGAATCGGACCTCGATACCAGCCTGTCAAACTGCGGTGCCTGCGGCCACGGCTGCCGGGCCGGTGACTCCTGCATCGGTGGCGTTTGCCAGGGCGAAGCCATCAACATCAGCGGCGGCGAGGGCCATACGTGCGTCGTCACCGGCGCGGGGTCGGTCTACTGCTGGGGAAGCAACAGCCGCGGCCAGCTCGGCGACGGCAGCCAGATGCTCCGCTCTTCGGCCGTCGAGGCGATGGGGATCGGCACGGCCGCGTCTGTGGGCGCCGGTGTCATCCACACCTGCGCGGTCACCTCGACTGGCACCGTCGAATGTTGGGGCGACAACGGCGACGTGCAATCCGGGCCCGCGACGGCAAACCCGATCCTGGTGCCCACCGAGATCACGGGGATCTCGGACGCCGCCCAGGTCAGCGGGGGCGTCGACTTCACCTGCGTGCGGCGCTCGGCCGGTCCGGTGCAGTGCTGGGGCGACAACCGCGGCGGAAGTGTCGGCGGCACCACCGGCGGCAACATCGCCCCGCCCGGGCCGGTAGCGGGCGTGCCGGGAATCGCTATCGCATCGGGGCTCGACTGCGGGCACGAGCATTCGTTTGCCCAACGCACGAGCGTCGGAGTGAACGCGGTCAGCTGGGGTGTGGGGACGGACGGACGTCTCGGAACCGGCGGCACGGGCAGTCTGAGCTCCGCAACCCTGATCACCCTCGCCGACACGTCACCCGTCGTCGATACGATCAGCGTATCGGCAGGACGTCTGCACGGCTGCCTCGTCCGGTCGGGCGGGCAGGTCTGGTGCACCGGCGGGGACGACCACGGCCAACTCGGTGACGACGCCGCCCTGGCCGGCGTGCTTCGACTGGCCCCGGTGGCCACCATCACCAACGCGGTCTCGGTGGTTGGCGACTATGACCACAACTGCGCGCTGACGGCCGACGCCCGCGTCTATTGCTGGGGACGAAACATCGAGGGTCAGGTCGCCCCGGACGCCGTGGGCGTCGCCATCGCGACTCCCGTCGAGGTGACCGGCCTTCCCGGCACCCCCGTCGCCCTCGCGACGGGTCTCCAGCACACCTGCGCCATCCTCGACACCCGACGCGTCGTCTGCTGGGGTGCCAACGGCCTCGGGCAACTCGGTGCCGGCGACACCGCCCCCCACCCGGGGTTCACCTTCGTCACCGGCCTCCCGTGACGTGACGTGACGTGACGAATCGCCCGGCCTCGCGGGGCGGCTCGTCATCAGTACCGCACGCGCTCCGGGGCGGCGAGCTATAGTCGCCGCGCCATGAATCGACTCAGCGCCATCCTGCATTCGTTCTTGCCTTCGCTCTTGCTCTTGGTCACCGCGTGCGGATCGTCGCCCGCTCCCCAACCGGAGGCCCCGATGTCCTCGGATGCCGTCGTGTATGTGAACGCCCGGCTCTTGACCCTCGATGACCGGGACCGGGCCGCCACCGCGCTGCGCGTCGAGGGGGGTCACATCACCCACGTCCTCGACGCGGACGACGAAGCGCTCTCGGGACAGCGCGTCGACCTCGAGGGCGCGACCATCGTGCCGGGCCTCGTCGACGCTCACCTGCACCTCAGGAGCCTCGGGCGCGCTCGGAGGAGCGTGGACCTGCTCGGGGCCCAGAGCGCCGACGAGGTGATCGCTCGGATCCGCGAGGCCGCCGCAAACACGCCACCGGGACAGTGGATCCGCGGTCGGGGCTGGGACCAAAACGACTGGGCCGAGACTGTTTTCCCAACCCATGAAGCCCTGAGCGCGGCGGTCCCGGACCATCCCGTCTGGCTGGTCCGCGTGGACGGCCACGCGGTGTGGGTCAACGCCCGAGCCATGGAACTCGCAGCGCTGGACGCGATGGAAGCCGGGGCGCCTAGTCCCGAAGGCGGCGAGATCGTCCGCGATGCCGAGGGGGCCCCGACCGGCATCTTCATCGACAATGCGATGGACCTCCTCGGCGGCGCGCTGCCCGAGGATTCGGCGGAAGAGATCCGCGGTGACCTCGAACGGGCGATGAGGCTCTGCGCCCAGGCTGGCGTCACCGGCGTGCACGACATGGGGGTGGGTCTCGAGACCCTCACCGAGCTCCGGGCCCTCGAAGCGGAGGGCCGCATGCCGGTGCGGGTGACGGTCTACCTCGCGGGCGGCGCCCCGGGCGTCGACGCGCTCCTCGAGAGCCCCCCGGACAACGAGGGGCTGCTCCGGGTCGTCGGCGTCAAATACTTCTCCGACGGCGCCCTCGGCTCCCGCGGCGCGGCGCTCTTCGAGGACTACGCGGACCGGCCGGGGCACCGTGGGCTCCTCGTGCTTTCGACCGAGGAGCTCACCACCCGGGCTCGCCACGCCCACGCCGCCGGCTACCAACTCGCCATCCACGCCATCGGCGACCAGGGCATCGCGAGCGCCCTCGACGCCATCGCTGCAGCCGTTGGCGACGAGACGAGCCACCGCCACCGCATCGAACACGTGCAGGTCATCCGCGCCGAGGATGTCCCACGGTTGGCCTCCCTCGGAGTCGTCGCCAGCATGCAGCCCAAACACGCCACCAGCGACATGCCCTGGGCCGA
>QMMC01000045.1 GCA_003647065.1 Deltaproteobacteria bacterium
ATTTCCTCGCGCCACGGCCCGAGGCGCTCGAGGAGCGCCTCGATGGTCCGCGCATCGCGGAGCACCCACAGGGCGACCTTCGGAAACGCTTCGAGGGGCCGGGCGAGGAGGGCGTCGTCGTCGACCCGAACCAAGTCGTCGATGATCATCTCGAAGTTGGGCACCATGGCCCGGAGCTCCGGCATCTCATCGAGGCCTTCGACGAGCTCGTGGAGCGAGCGCGCTTCGTTCCAGCCGCCGCGGCCATGATGAATCACGATGGGCACCACGATGGGCAGCGTCTTTCTCGAGGGGTCCTCGCGGAGGATGGCGGCCCAGAGGCGCTGAATATAGGTCAAGAACCGGAACGCCATCAGCGGATGGGGTTCGCTCTGGTGCTCGAAGAGCAGGTAGACGAAGGCCATCTTTCCGTCGATGGGCACCCGGAAGACGAGGCCGGCGTGACGCTCACTCAGCTCCGGGTCGACGAACGAAGCGCGGACCAGCTCGAGCTTGCTTAGGTCCATCCGCGCGACCAGTGCCGCGGGGAGCAATGCGCGGATCAATCCCGCTGCGTGTCGGGGCACGCTGAAGGCGCGCTTGAAGAGGGTGTCGTGGTCGCCCATGTGGTGGCCCTTATCGGAGCGAGCGCAGGGCAGTTGCGTGGAGAGTGCAACTTGGTCGTTCTACGAGCGATTCGCCGTCATCGGCGGCGGACACCTCGAGGAGCGTGCCGGCCGGTCTCTCCGAAGACCCTCCGTGATTCTGCGACGCCCAACCGCCGGAAACGGCGGAATCGGCGCCAAGTGGCCGCCAATACCACGCGAGCCAGATCCGGTACGGAAGCTTCCTAGTCGTCGGTGGACCCGGTCAGCAGGGCTTCGAGTTGGGCGATGGCGGCCGCGTCCTTCGGTCGACCGGCGGCCTTCTTCATCCGAAGCAAGGCCGGGATGCTCGCACAGAGCACGGTGCCCTCCCCTTGAGCGACTTCGATTGCGTCGCTCGTCAGCGAGGCGAAGGTCGCGCCGCCGGCCTCCTTCAACACATCGAGGCGACCATGCCGTGTTCGAAAGAGCTGCGGCCCAGGAGTTCGCTGGAGCCTGCCCAGGTCGGGTCGGATCGGGGGCTGGTGAAACGTGTCGTACTCGACCTCGAGGCTACGAAGCGCCATGAGCAGGCGCTCTAGGTTTTCGTCGTCAGGGGCCACCACGATATCCACATCGTGAGTTGGCCAGCCGACCCCTTGGAGAGTTGCCGACCAGCCACCGATGACCACGAAGTCGACAGCGCCCTCCTGCAGTGCGCGGAAGATTGCTACCGGGTCGAAGGGGCGGTCTCTACCCGTCATTTGTCTTCGCGAGACTGGCTCGCGCCTGGTCGAGCGACGCCTTCAAGTTCTCCTCGCTCTGCCGGCGCGCTTCGTCGGTCATCTCCGCCATGCGCTTGGCCAGGCGGGAATCGTTGCCGTCGGTATCCAGGGCTGCTGCGAGAGCATCTGCGAGCTCCTGGTCGGTGACGGGGTGGGCCATGGAGCAAGTATAGCAGCGGTTGCGATGGCGTAAACCGAGCGGAAGGCCCGGCGGTGGCTGGCTCGAGGTGGACGACGGCGTTAGCGGCAACGTCGAGAGGATGACGGTCAACGGCCACATCCCTCTGCGCGATCAGCGCCGCCGGTAGCAATGCGCGGATCAAGCCCGCTGCGTGTCGGGGCACGCTGAAGGCGCGCTTGAAGAGGGTGTCGTGGTCGCCCATGTGCTGGCCCTTATCGCGGCTCAGCGCGGGCAGTTGCGCGGGATGTGCCTCTTCATCCCCCCTCCCAAGCTCCCCGCGCAGCGGCCCATGCTGTTTGCGCCGTAAACGAGTACCCTCCCCGTTCGATGGGGCTCTTTTCGACCATCCATGAGGCATTCCACGAGCCGGCCACGCGAATCTATCGCGTGGTCGAGGGCGTGATCTGGACGCTCATCGTGCTTTCGGTGGCTTTGCTCGGCGCCGAACCGATCCTCCTCGACGACGCCGGCCAGGCCCCGGGGTGGTGGATGCTCATCGACAAGGTGCTGCTCACCATCTTCGCCGTCGAAGTGTCGCTGCGCGTCCTGAGCTACCGCCCCCTCGACCTCGAGGTCTTCGCTCGGCCGCCCCTCGGCGCCGTGCGCACCCACGTCGTCAGTCGGATTCGCTTCGCGCTCCAGCCATCGAACCTCGTGGACATCATCACGGTCCTCTCGTTCGTGCCGGCGCTCCGAGGCCTCCGCGCATTTCGTCTGCTGCGCTTGCTGCGCTCGGTGCGGCTCTTCCGCTACGCGAACCCCTTCGAGGGGGTGATGCTCGCCATCGAACGGGACCGCTTGCTCTTCACCCTCGCCTTTGCCGTCCTCGGGGTCGAGGTGATCGTCGGCGGCGCGAGCATCTTCCTCGTCGAGCGGCTGGAAAACCCCGGCATCAATACCTTCGCCGACGGCATCTGGTGGGCCCTGGTCACCATCACCACGGTCGGTTTCGGGGACATCACGGCGGTCACCTCCCTCGGCCGCGTCGTCGCTGGCTTCTTGATGGTCGGGGGCATGTTCACCCTGGCGTTCTTCGCGGGTATCGTCGGTCACAGCCTGCTCAATACGGTGTTGAGCGTGCGGGAGGAGCAGTTTCGAATGTCCGGTTACGTGAACCACATCGTGGTGTGTGGGTACACCGAAGGGGCACGGCTCCTCCTCGACGGCCTGAGTGAAGAGCTCGACTTCGACCAGACGAAGACGTTGCTCTTCGCCAACCGCCCACGGCCCCATTCGCTGCCGCCACAATTCCTCTGGGTCGAGGGCGACCCGTCGAAAGAGAGCGAGCTCGACAAGGCGCGGCTGAGTCACGCCCGGGCCGTCTTGCTCGTCGCCGACCATTCGCTTCCCGTGCAGTCCGTCGACGCGACGACCATCCTCACGGCGTTCACCATTCGGTCGTACCTGGCGCGGCAGGCCAGCGCGAAACTCCGAAAGCAGCCGCTCTACGTGTTGGCCGAGATCCTGGACCCCGAAAACGTCGAACACGCTAAGACCGCGGGCGTCGATGAGATCGTGCAGACGATTCGGGTGGGGTACGAGCTCCTGACCCACGCCGTCACCAACCCCGGCACCGGGGGGGTGGTGAGCCAGATCGCGCTGCATGGGGACACGAACTTCTACGTGGGGGAGGTGCCCGAGGCGCTCGAACTCCCGCTCTCCTATGGCGAGATCTCGACCAGCGTTCGCAAGCAAACCGGCGCCCTGGTCATCGGGTTTCGTGAGGGAGCGGACGCCGATGAGCAGGTGAACCCGCCGGACGATTCGGTCGTTCGCACGGGGGCCCATCTGATCTACCTCGCCGATACCGCCGTGCTGAAGTCACCTTCCTGACGAATACTGTTCATCATGCCCATGAGAATCACTCAGCCCTTCGCCCCGGCCCTCGCGGCCGTCCTCTTCGCAATGCTCTTCTCCGTGGGCTGCACCGATAGCCACGGCGAGGACGGCGGCACCGGCGATAGCGGCGGCACCGGCGATAGCGGCGTCACCGACGCTGCCCGAGACACCGGCATCGCCGACACCGGTGGTGGCGGGATCTCCGATTGCACGGCGCCGTCCGATTGTGTCGTGGTCCCGGTGACTTGCTGCGGCTCCTGCGGCGCGGCGACCCGCGGGGATGCGGTGGCCATCCACGTCGACCGCAGGGCCGACCACCAGACCGCGGCCTGCGGAGGTGGCATGGTCGGGTGCCCCGCCTGCTACTCCCCCCAAGACCCGTCACTCATCGCCACATGCAACGCGGGCACCTGCGAGGTGGTCGACCTGCTCGTGGACCCGATAAGCGAGTGCGTTGATGGCATGGACTGTCGCCTGCGCACCCAGTCGTGCTGCGAATGCGGCGGCGATACGTCCATGGAGGGCCTCATCGCCATCCCGCGCACGTCCGAGAGCGCCTACATGACTCTCGTCTGTGACGATGGTCCCGCGTCTGGCTGCCCAGAATGCGCGCCGGTCTACCCGATGGAGGCCTCGGCGGTATGCGGTGCGACCGGGCACTGCGCCGTCGTATGGGATGGCGCGCCCTGATCCGCGTCGCCCTACTTGCCGCCATCCTCGCCGGGGCGGCCGCGTGCGGTGACGACGACGGAGAGCCGGCGCGCGAGCAGGCCAATCCTCGGGGCGAAGAGACGGCGGAGCCTGGCCAAGGCGCCTCGGCGGACCCGGCCGAAGCCCCCGAGGCGGTCACCGTCCGCTACGACTTCGCCGCCCACCTCGGCCGGGCCGAGCATCGCGAGGGCGACGTCCTCGTCGTCGATTTCGGCGCGCCTCGGGGTCATCAGTTCACCCTCGGGGGGTGGCAGACGCAGCTCGGGGACGACCACGTATTCGACGATGTCACCACCCTCGTGATCCCCCGGGTCACGGGCAAGCTGCTCTTGCCGCGCCTCGGCCCCGGTCGCTTCACGGTCAAGTTTCGCGCCCGGGCGTTTGGCGATGGGCGCCTGACGACCTACCTCGGCGAAGAGACCCTCGGCCACGCGACCTTGCCGACCGACGGCTCGTTCCAGGTCGTCACGGTCACCCTGCCCGAAGACGCCCTCGCGAGCGCCGAAGCGTTTCTCCAGCTGCGCGTTCCCCGGGGGGGCCCGGCGCCCGGGGTGGGGAGCGCGGGCCTCGCCATCGATTGGCTGCGCATCGGTCCCGCCGACGCCGACCTCCGGGAGACCACGCCGGCTACCGACCGAGACTTGTTGACCGACGGACAGAGTCTCTCCCTCGCCGCGGGCACGAGCCTGGCCTGGAGCTTCGAGGTCACCCCGGGCGCTCGGTTCAGGGCCCAGGTCGCGGGCTCCGGCGGAGCGTTGCGCCTTCGCCTGGCGACGGATGATGGCGCCGCGCGCGATGTCGCCCGCGTCGTCGCCACCTCGGACGGAGCCGCGACGAACGTAGACCTCTCGGAACACGCCGGCCGCATCGTACGCATCGAGCTCGTCGCCGACGGCGCGGACCTCTACATCTCGGGCCCCGCGGTCGTCACCCTCGGCGCCCAAGACCTCGCCCCTCGGCCCGCGGCCCCGCGCAACGTACTGGTCTACCTCGTCGATACCCTCCGGCGCGACAAGCTCACCATCTACGACCCCGACACCCGGGTGCGCACCCCGGGGCTCTCGTCCTTCGTCTCGGCCGGCGCCGCCGTGTTTTCCCGGGGCCATACCCAGGAGAACTGGACCAAGCCGTCGGTGGCGACCCTGCTCTCGGGGCTCCTGCCCTGGGAGCACACCGCGACCTCCGACGATGCTGTGGTCCCGGGGAGCGTCGAGTTGCTCTCGGAGACCTTGAAGGACGCCGGCTTTCACACCGGCGCTTTCATCGCCAACGGCTACGTCTCGGACAAGTTCGGCTTTCGCCAGGGCTGGCGCACCTTCCGCAACTACATCCGCGAAGGGCGCCGGACCCAGGCGAGCTTCGTCGCCGCCGATGTGCTCGGGTGGCTCGACGACCGCCCCGAGGACGAGCCCTTCTTCTTGTACGTGCACACCATCGACCCCCACGTGCCTTACATGCCGCCGAACGACGTTCTCGAGACCTACGACCCCGGGCCTTATGACGGCCCCGTCGATTTCGGCCGCGACCGCCAGACCCTCGAGAAGATCAAGAGCGGCGCGATGCGCCTCAACGACCGCGACCGGCAGCGCCTCGAGGCTCTCTACGACGGCGAGATCACCTACCACGACGTGCACTTCGCCTCGATCATCGAGGGCCTCACCCGGCGCGGCCTCGCCGAAGACACCCTGGTCGTCTTCACCAGCGACCACGGCGAGGAGTTCTTCGACCACGGCTCCGTGGGCCACGGTCATACGGTCTACGAGGAGCTGCTCTCCGTCCCCTTCGTCGTTCGCATCCCCGGGCTGACCGCGGCGTCTTCGCGCATCGAAGACCCGGCGGGCCTCGTCGACATCGCGCCGACGATCCTCGACGCCCTCGGCCGGCCCGTGCCCGAGGCGATGACCGGGCGCTCGCTCCTTCCTCTGCTGCGCGGTGAAGTCCCGGGCGCCCCCCGGGCCACCATCAGTGGCTTCATGAACGGCTGGCGCACCATCGTCGTCGGCCGCTACAAGCTCATCCAGCGCACCTCCGCCCGGATGATGCTCTACGATCTCGAAGCGGACCCCGGGGAGACGGCGGATCTCGCCGGTGACCGGCCCCTGGCCGTGCGCTACCTGCGGGGGCTCCTCGGCCTCACCCTCGCCGGCGCCGCAGCCGGCGCCCCGGCCCACCGCGCCGAAGAAACCGTCATCGACGCCGAGACCGAAGCGCAGCTCCGGGCCCTCGGCTACGTCGGGACTTCGCGCCCCGAGTGATCTTCCGGGGCGTGTAGACTGCCAGGTGATGCGTCCGCTGCGTGCCACCGTTCCCGTTCTTGCCGCGCTGGTTATCGTCGTCGCTTCCGCGTGCGGCTCGAAGTCGGGCCTGGTCACCGACGACCGCGCTCCGGTTCCCCTTGTGGACGCGAGTCGTCCGCCCGACGGGGGCTTCGATACGTTCCCGTGCAGCTGGAGCTACGGCCAGCCCCTCGACCTCGGCGCGGCGATGCCCGGAACGACCCTCGGCGGCGCCGTGCATGGCCTCGCCGACGTCGCGTGGACCCAAACGGGCCTCGCGACCCCGACGGACTCCGGGCTCTCCCGTCTGGTCTCCCTGACCGATCCACCGCGCGTCATCGGGACGGTGCCCGTCGCCGGGGCGGTCCCGGTCCACGGGATGGTCGACGGCTGGACGGTCCTCGCCTCCGATTGCTCGCTCTCGTTCTTCGACGATGACGGCGCCCCCCTGCGCCTCTTCATTGCCCCGGTCAACACTCCGCCCTGCGTCTTCGACTCCCTCGATACCAACTTCATCGATGTGAGCGCGGCGGGCGCACCAGGGCGGTCTTCGTCCGCGACGCGCATGACGACCCGTGGTCGCGTCGTCCATGACGTCGCCTCGACGAGCCCCCTCGGTCGGGATTTGCGGGATCTGCGCACGGTGGTCAGCGCCGATGGCAGCCTCGTCGCGCGCTTCGCCTTCGACGAGTCCGCGGTCGTCGCAGGGTCTCTGTCCCGCGCCTCCGGGGAGCTGCTCTGGGAGGGGCTCGTCGGGCGTACCGACGGTCGCTTTGCGGTGAGCCTCGACCGGCTCCGGGACGCGGCCGTCGTGCTCCTGGTTCACCTCGACGGGGCGACCTTGGTGCGCCTTCCCTTCGACCCCGGCGGGCTCGTGGTCCAGCCCCTCGCGGACATCCCGGGGGTGATCGGGGGCGCGGACAACGCGGTGGTGACCAACGAGACCGAGGCCCTCATCCCCCTCGCCGACGGGCGCGTCGCCGTGCAGCCGCTCAGCGGCACCGAGCTGCGCTTCTTACCCGCGCCGCGAGAAGGCGAGGTGATCGACTTGCGCATCCTCCTCGCCCCTGGCGAGAGCCGCGGCGGGCTGCTTTACCGCTACCTCGACCCCGCCGGCGCCGACCGCCTCGCGTTCCGAACGTTGACCTGCAACCGATGAGGTCGTCCCTTCGGCCTCGCTACGTCTTTCGCACGAGCAGGTGCGCGACCCGGGGCCGGCCCTTCGTATCTTTGACCTCGTGTATCCGCTCGACGGCGAGCCCCTGCTCCTCGAGCCACTTCGTCAGGCCCGGGATGGCGTAGCGGCGGCTGTAGAGCATGGTGACCGTGCGTCCCTCGTCCTTGATGACCAGGTCGTGGCAGAAGTTGAGGGAGCCGGGGACGCGGCTCGAGTCGTCGTCTTCGCGGATGAAGACGCGCATCTCGAGGTTGCTCGGTTTGCGACCCCGGGCGGCCTCCCATCGCCGGTAGGGGCCTTCGAGGAGCAGCCGCCGGTTGGCCTCGGCGGCGGTCTCTTCCTGGGCGGCGTCGGTCAGGCGGAAGAGGGGTTCGGTCTCGATGGCGTCCGGGCGGACGCCCACCTCGAGCCACAGCAGGTCGCCTTGTCGGAGAATCTTGAAGGCCTTCTCCCGCAGGAACGTCTCCTCGTCGCGGACGTTGCCGAAGACGTTGCCGAGGATGAGCACGAGCCGGAGGCCGTCTTCCTTGGGCAGCCGGGTCGTGGGGATGCGGCCGAGGAAGCTGAGGGGCCCCTCTTCGAAATCGGCGCAGGTCGCCATGACCGTGCCGTGGTGGGCGCCGCGTTCGGACAGGGTCTTCCGTGTATCGCGGGCGGCGCGGGTGAGCAGGGCGATCGAGACGTCGGCGAGGCAGAGCGTCAGCCAGGGAAGGGACTGGTTCTTTTCTTTCTCGAGGTCGAGGAGCCGGTGCAGCAGGCGGACCTCCTTGCCGCCTTCCCCGGGGCCGAGGCTGATCACGTCGAGGCCGCGGACCCGCGCCTTCGGACAGAAACCGAGGGCTGCTGCGATGGGGCCCTTGGTGCGGCCCCGGGAGTCCCGGGATGGGTCGAGCCACTCGGCGGCGCGCTCTTCGACGCCGCGCAGCCACGTCGTCTGCTCGTAGCCCGCGCGGATGAGGTTCTCCCAGGCCAGGGCGCCCTGGGGCTCGAAGTAGAGAAAGCGGTGCCCGAGGTAGTCGTAGTGGATTCGGTCCCGGAGCTGGCGCTGGAGCGATGAGGGGCCCGAGCCCGTTTCGATTTCGAGGGTGACCAGGCCGAGGTCGGGGTCGATGGACACCTCGCCGGCCAGGGCCCGGAGGGCCTCGATGCGTGCCGTGAGGCCGCGTTTGACGGCGGCGAGCTTCTGGGGCTTGAGCTGCTGGACGACCCCGCTCCGCCAGTTGGCCACGTTCTCGACGCTGACCCCGGCGAGGGCCGCCACGTCTTTGTCGCTCTCGATGCCGAGCTCTCTGGCGATGCTCAGGAAGAGGTCGATGAGCTGGCTCTGGCTTTTGTTCCGCGTGGCCATGGGCGCCGATGATGCCACGCAACCCCCGTAGGGAGTATTCGAGCAAATTTGGAGTATGCTGGCCCCGTTGTGCGTCACTTCGCCGCCACCTGTTGCCTGACACTTTTCTCTCTCCTGGCGACGCTCGGCGCCTCGCCGGCCGTTGCCGAGGCCGACGTCGGGGACGAGCTTTTCCTGGTGACGATCCTCTTCGAGCAGGCCTACTTCGGGGAAATCCGCCTCTCCGGTGACGACCTCGAGATGGGCAGCAACGCGACCGTTGGGGCGTCGCTGCGCGTCGAGCTGCTCCTGAGCGAGTGGATAGGCCTCGGCGTCGAAGGCAGCGCCAACTACATCCGCCCGGGCGAAGGACCGACCCTCGTCATCGGCGAGACCCCGCAGGTAGTGGCCTTCGAGGGGCGGCATCTGATCGCCGGAACGAACGGCTTCTTGAGGGCGCGCTTCCGCCTCGGCGGCGGCCTCGCCGAGTACTACTTCATCGGCGGCGGGGGCCCGGCGTTCATGGACTACGACCCCGACGACCCGGACGCCTACGGCCGGAGGATCGCCGGCGCCGGCGACATGGGATGGACCGCCTATGCGCGCTTCGGCGTGCGCGGCGAGCTGGCGCCAGGCTTCGGCGCCCTCGTCGAGATCGGGTGGATCCACCGAGAGCACCTGGACGCCTTCGAGCACACCTCGTTCGTCGCCGGAGCGCCGGTTGTCGCGTCCTTCGACTACGTCATCAACCAGATGAGCATCACCCTCGGCTGGTACATGTCGCGCTGACGGGAGCCTGCGGCGTCGCCCTCTCCCCTGGACGAAAAAGGGCCGCGGCTTGCGCCGCGGCCCCGAGAATCGCGGACCGGGGCTCTCGCCCCAGCCCTTGGGTGGTCTGCTCAGCTCGCCGGTACGGGGCCGCAGTCCGCGCAGTCGCTTCCGAGCTCGCACAAGCTGTAGTGCGACCCGGCGCGGCCGTCGTCGCACTCGCCATCGCCGGAGCTCGTGCAGGTGTTGTTGCACGTCGCGTCGGGCGTCGCCGAGCACTGGCCGGTGAGGTCGTCGCACAGCTGATCCATGGGGCACGCGCCGTCCATGTCGCCGCAGACTTCGTCACAGACACTGCCGCATACGCGGGTGCCGCAGGAGCACGCCTCGCAGTTGCCCTCGGTGCAGTACTGCATGTCCGGGCACATGCCCTCCATGTCGCCGCACTGGCCACCGGCGCCGTCGCGGCCGCAGGTGCGGCCGGCGCAGTCCGGGGCCCGGCACTGGTCCCGGTAGCACTCGGCCCCGCCGTCACACGTCCCGCAAGCGCCCTCCGTGCCGCAAGTGTCCTCGCCGCAGCCGATGCCGTCGCAGGTGCAGACGGTGCAGGTGCTTCCTCCACACATCGAGCCATCCGCGCATTCGCCGCAGTTCCCGCCGCAGCCGTCGCTGCCGCACTCGGCGCCTTCGGCGCAGCTGGGTACGCAAAGCGCGGGGTCACGGGCCCCGCAGTCGGTACAGTCGGTGCCGTAGTCGCACGCCCCATTGAGGGAGTCGGAGCCGCCGTCGTCGCACTCGCCGTCAGCGGGGTAGGCGCACTCGTCGCTGCATAGAAAGCCTGGCGGAATTGGGCCCACATCGGGCGGGGGCGTCGTGCTCCCGTCACCGCCGCCGCCATCCGTACCGCTATCGGTGCCGGGCCGGCCGCTGTCGGTCGTCGAGCTGCTTCCAGAATCGCAGCCGAACGCCATGCTGAATGCCAATACGGCGATGGTCGCCAAAACAGTCTTACTCATGTCACGGGCCTCCGGGGTGACCGCTCTGCGAAACCCGTGCCCAAGTCCGGCTCCGCGAAACCATTCGCCTTCTGCTCACCAAACGGTGACCCACCGGCTAGCCTCCTCGCCACGACTGGCGCCTCGGCTGCTCCGAATCGACCCCGTGGGGCCCCAATGGCGTGTTTCACCCGCCTTGGCGCAGAGCGCGGCGGAAGCGCATCGAGGTGTCGGAGGCCCAGAAGCGAAGGAGGTGGGAGATGGTGTTGTCGTCGCCGGGCTTTTCGCCACGGGTCCTCGCGAGGACCCGCGCCGCGCTGGCGATGTCGTCGGAGACCAGGAGGGCGGCCCGGGCGGCGGTGAGCTCGACGTCTGCGACCCACCGCTGCACGTTGGGCGGGGTCGTCGATGCGTAGCGACCCGCTGCCTCCTCGACCAACCGGCGGCTCCGGCGAGGGATGGCTTTGCTCACCTGGCGACTGCGGTGTTCCAGGTCCCCGCCGTTGCCGAAGCCGGGCACGTGGGCGTGGGTCGCTGCCTCGAGCAATGCGCCGAGTTCGGCGGCGGGGATGCGCATCACCGCGTGAGTCTCTCGGGCGATGTGGGCGAGGGGGCGGGCGAGCATGAACGCGAGCTCGGCCGTCGGGAGGGATGTGGCCCACGCGGGCACCATGATCGCCGGTGGGCTCGCGAGCTCGATCGACACGTCGGGTACATTTGCTTCGTGCACGTAGATGTCGAACTCGGGAACCCCAAAGACGGCGCCGAGGTGGTCCGCGAGATTTCGCACCGCAACCGCGGCTCCGGCGCGGATCCGGTCGCGCTTCGAGAGGCCATATTGCGCGTACTCCGGCGGATAGATTTTGCCGAGCGCCTCGGAGAGGGCCCCGGTCATCTCCGCGGCGACGTTGTCGAAGGCGCCGTTGACCTGAAGCTGCCGAATGCCCTGGTCACCGAGGAGGCCGGGCGCCGCTTCCCCGGCCCTCGCCCGCCGCGCCCGGAGGGTCATCTGCTCCTCCGGAGCCCCGGCATCGAGGACCATCAAGGCGAGCAGAACCGCTATCGACTCTTCGCCGTCGCCCATGTTCCCGATGGCAACCGAGAGCGCGCGCCAGATGTCGACCTTCGTCACATCTTGCCGGAGGAAGCGCCGGAGCACGTCGATCGCGCGGTCGAAGCTGCCCGTCGCCGACAGGCGGGCGGCGAGCTCGAGGGGAAGCTCGGCAGACATCGGCTCTCGCTCGACTCCTTCACGGAGCGTGGAGAAGGCGCGGTCGGCCCGGTTCAGGTGATCGCCGAATACCGCTGCAATGGCCAGGTAGGTCGGTGCCGTCGGCTGCCCCATGCGCGCGGCGAGGTCCTTGTAGCGCATGAGCACACCGAGATACGCGTCCCAGGTCGCGCCGCCCCGCTTGCCGATCATCTTGCGGTAGTCGTCGGCTGCGACGCCTCCGGCGCCCGAGAGTGAAACAGCCTCGAGGAGGGTCTTTGCCCGGTCGTCGTGCCTCTTGAGGGCCTTCTCGATGCGCGAGACTTCGACGAGGGACTCCGCCCGCTCGGTCGGGCCTTCGGCCAACTCCGTGAGGCGCCGGGCCAGCTCGAGAGCTTCATCTCGTTTGCCCAGGCCGAGCCGAAGGCGGCAGAGGCGCGTGAGGGCTTCCCGGTTTGCTTCCTCTTGGACGAGCACGGCCCGCAGGCTCCGTACCGCCTGGTCGACATCCGAAAGGTGGTCGTCGCAGATGGCCGCCAAGCGCAGGTGTGCGTCGGCGAGCATGGATCGGTCCGTGGTGTGTTCGACGACCGTCCGGAGTGCGCCGGCGGCGTCGCTCCAGCGCTCGGCCCGTTCGAGGTACGTCGCCCGCCGCAGCAGGGTCGTCGCGTGGGTCGCTACGCGGGCGAGGGCGCGGTCGCAGGCGGCGAGGGCCGCGGGCAGGTCGTTGCGATGGTCGGCGTGCAGCTCCGCCACCGTCACATGAAGCTCGGCAGCGGCTTCAGGCTTCTCGGCGCTCTGAGCGGCGCGACCGAGTACGTCGATGAGGTAGGGGATCTGCTCGAGGTTGACCAGCAGATGGCGCAGCCTGGTCGCGACCTCCCGGTTGTCGGGATCGAGCTCGAGGGCGCGCTCCAGGTCCTTCACGGCCGCTTGGGAGTCCCGCGACTCGTTTCGGATGACCGCGGCCTGAACCAGGAGCTGAACCGCGAGACTTCGATCACCGGTGACCCGGGCCTCGAGCTCGGCCGCCTCCCGGAGCGCGTCGGCATCGCCGGCCGCTCGGGCGACTCGCGTGAAGCCCCGGACGACGCTCATGCTCTCGCCATCCGCGGCGATCGCCGCACGGTAGGTCTCGAGGGCGCCGGGGCCGCCGACGCGTTCGAGCAACTCCGCGACCTTTGCCTGATGGAAAGCTCGGACCGTCGGATCTCCGGCCGCCGATGCCAAGCGCGCTTCGAGGCCCAGGAGCGCGGCGTCGTCCTGGCGGGCACGGGCCATCGCGGCCAGGCCTTCGAGGGCTTCGAGGTCGGTCCGGGAGACATCGAGGATCATCTCGTAGGTCTGCGCCAGCAAGCGGTCGTCTTTGCCGTTCCGCGTCAGCTCACGCAGCGCAGCGACTTTGGCGGCGGGGTCTTCGATGACCACGGCCTGTCGACGGTAGACATCGGCGAGGCCGAGCACGTTGTCACTGCGATCGTAGATGCCCTCGAGGGCTAGGAGGGCACCGATGTGCTTCGGGCTCTTGGCGAGGATCTTCTGATAGCAATCGGCTGCGACATCGAGGTTGTCGAGGCGGCTTGCGTATACGCCACCGGCGCGCAGCAGCGCGTCGTTCGAGTCTTCGTCGGCCGCCGAGAGGTTTGCTTCCTCGACGAGGCTCTCGGCGAGATCTTTCCACGACTTCTTGTCCGAGAGCAGCCGTTGCCGAGCTTCCATCGCCGTCGAGTCGGCGGGCATCGCGGCGAGAGCTTTGTTGTAGGCGAGCAGAGCCTTCTCGGGTTGCTTGACCTTTTCTTCGTATATTTCCGCCAACTCGATCGCGAGATGGGCGCGCGCTTCATCACCGTCGAGTTGCTCGATTCGCTGCTCGAAGGCCTTGCAGAGGTCGGTCCAGCGTTCCCGAGACCGGAGCGCGGCCACCATGTCGTCGAACGACCGGTGGTGGTCTGCATCGATTGCGAGGGCGCGCCGGAAGTATGCGATCGCGATGTCCTCTTTGGCGATGCGCGTGCGACTCACCTCGCCCATCTTGTGTAGAAGGTCGGGCTGGTCACGCTTGTCCGTGATCGCAAGCTCTTGCTCCCACGTCTCGAGGAGGTCGTCGTAGCGTCCGAGGCGCTGGTAGGTCGACGCGATCGCCCGAAGCGCCTCCCGGTGCTTCTCCTCTTTTTCGAGTACGTCGCGGAGTTTGGTGATCGCCCGTTCGGGGTCTCCGAGGTCACGGTCGATCACGACGGCAGCGCGGACCTCGAGGGTGAGAGCTCGCGACGGCGCTGCCAGCTCGGCCTCCCGTTCGAGGGAGTCGACCAAGACCCCGTGGTCTCCCGCTCGATGCGCCGCGCGGGCCAGAGCCTGGAGGGCCGCGACGTGCTTGGGTGCCCGGGCGAGGATTCGTTGGTAGGCGTTGACGGCGCCCTTCGGTTCCGCGAGGCGGTCTTCGTAGATGGCGCCGATCCGAAACAGGAACCCGTTGATCTCGTCGTCGTCGGGGGTCCGGTCGACGCGCCGTTGGAAGAGCTCCGCGAGCTCCCGATACCGACCCGCCGCGGTGTGTAGACGGTCGAGAGCTTTGAACGCCTCGTCATCGTCGGGGTCGAGGCCGAGGGCCTGCGAGTAGTGACGCGCGGCGTCGTCGGGCTGGCCGAGTTTCGATTCGAGCACTCGTCCGATGACCACGTGAGCCCGTGCCCGCGCCCCGGCGTCTTCAGTCGTCCGCACGATGACCTGTTGGAGGCTCACCAGGGCGGGCCAGTCGCCGATGCGGCGATAGAGCGCGTCGAGGGCGGTCCGAATGGGCTCGTACCGGCCGTCCATTTCCAGCGCGGCTTCGTACCAATGCCGGGCTCGCTCCTTGTCGTCGAGGACGTCGTCGTAGAGCATGCCCAAGCGGTGGGAGAGGCTCACCCGCTCTCCTAGATCCGTCGCGCTCTCGGCGAGGCGGTTGAGGGCCCCGGCGAGGTCTTCGTGACGACCCGTGGCTTCGTAGAGGTCCGCGAGTTCCCGAGTAATGAAGCGCTTCTCGCCTCCGAGCTGGTGCGCTTCTTCGAGGGCCGCGATGGCCGACGCAGCGTCTCCGAGAGCGAGTCGCTGGACGCGCGCGATTCGCCACAACGCGTCGACCCGGCCTTCGGCGTCACCGGCGAGGCTCACTTGCTTTTGCAGGGCCGACACGAGGTCGGTCCACATGCGTTGGCTGCGCGTCAGCCGCTTCAGCGACGAGAGCGCAGATGACGTCGTCGGCTCGAGTTCGAGGGCGTTGCGGTAGAGAGAGGTCGCCTGTCGCGGATCATCGGCGCGGTGTTCCGCGAGCTGTGCGCGAATCGCCGTCCACGCAGCCCGGAGGTGTGGGTCTTCGGTGAGGGAGCTCGCGAGGTGGGCGTAGGTCTTTTCGAGGGCCGCCCACGATTCGCCCCGGCGCTCGACGCGCTCGATCGCCTTCAGCACGGATGCGTCATCGCGGTTGAGCTCGAGGGCCTGGCCATAGGCCTTGCGGGCCTCGTCGCGCCGTCCGAGACCGTCTTCGAGGGCTCGGCCCTTTTCGTAATGGAGGGCCGCCCGGCGCCGTGGGTCGGGTGTCGCGCGGATCTCCTGGTCGAAGAGGGTGAGCGTGGCTGCGTGTTTTCCCGCAGCGTGGGCGAGGCGTCGCGCCCCGCGTAATGCCGCGACGTGGGACGGTGCGTGCCGACTCGCTTCGAGGTAGTGCTTCTCGGCGTTCTTGGGCTCCTCCAAGAGCCCCTCGTAGAGGCGTGCCATCTCGTAGTGAAGCCGCGCGGAGCGCAGGTCGTCGGGGCGCTTGGTGAGTTCTTTCTTGCAGCGCTCGATGAGGGCGTTGGCGTCGCGAACCCGGAGGGGGTTCCCCGGGGGGCGCTCGGTGGCCCTGACCTCGCCTCCGTCGTTCGGAGCCGTTGGAGTCGGCGTTGCCATCGGCGTGATCTGAGTCGTCTCGCTCGTCTGAGTTGTCTCGCTCGTCTGAGTCGTCTCGCTCGTCTGAGTCGTCGAAGCGGTCGGCGCGGGCCGCGGTGGGGCGCTGCGAACTGGAGCCGGGGGGCGCTTCCGCGGTGCGCTCGGGGCCTTCCGTGGTGAGCCGCCCCGCTGGCGCGAGGGAACCTTCGGCGCGGCCGGGGGCCGCGGCGGGCGGATGGAAGGGGATGCCTTCTTCGGGGTGGGGGGCGGCAGCGAGGCAGGCGTGTGGGGTTTGGCTACGGGTTGAACGTTGATGTCGGTGGTCGTGTCTTCGACGAAATCGAAGTCCGACAGAGACATCTCTGGCAGCGCTCCATCGGAGGGCGGTGCGTTGACCTCGATGGTCTCGCCCGGTCCCTTCCCCTTGCTCTTCGACTCGTCTGCCATGAACCCCCGTAGAGTGAGTCCGCATGGTACAGGATCGACCCCGGGTGATCTCGGGTGGAATGAGGGCTATGCTCGGGCCGCCGTGGCTAGCCCGATGGACCTTATTCCGGATGTCCGCGACGGCCTCACTCGCGAGGAGCGGGTGGTACTATGGGTCCTGAAGCAGACCCAGGACGAGCTCGGTGGCCGCAACGTGCCGACCGCCATGCTCTATGGCCGGGTGGTCGAATACATCGACATCCGGGTCGATGATCTCCAGCGAATCCTCCAGCGGTTGACCGGCCGTGGTCTCCCCAAGGCGCGGCGAAGGTCAGGAAAAGGTCCCGGAGAGCCACTCTGAGAGGCTGGGCACCTCCTCGTCGACGCGCCGCGGCATGACCGCCCAGCGAAGCACCTCGAGAGCGAGGGGAACGTGTACGTTTCCGCTGAGGCGGATCATCGGAGGAGGCGCTACCCCCGCGTCGTCGGCGGCCGTCTCGGCCCAGTCCACCTGGCGCCCGAGGGACCGCGAGATCGCCACCGCGAGCAGGTCGCACAGAGCTTGGAAGGTCAGCGGGGGGAGCCACCGGAGCACGCCGGGACGATCGGTGAAGAGCAGCTCTTCGACCGCGGAGACTCCGGCCAAGTCTGCGGACAGGACCACCCGAGTGTCAGCCGAAGCATCCGCTGAGAGACGGGCGTCTTCGATCGCAGCGAAGGCGCGGGCCATGCGAGCAAAAGGAGCGCCCGGGTTCTTGCCCCAAACGTCGCCGGTCATCTCCACGAGCGCTGATTCGACCTCCCTGGCGATATCGGTCACCACGGCCCTTCCAGCGTAGATAGCGACCGGCTCGTCCGGGATCGATTCCCCAAAGAGGGTCGCTTCGTGGCGCAGGCGCGCGAGGGCGGCCCGGCTCTCCGCGGTCCCCGCACCGGCTCGTGAGAGGCCGAATGCCTTCACCGCGTCGCCGGCGTCGGCCACGTCAGCGAAGAGCACCAGGCGGAGGCCGACCAGGGCGCTCGGGTTTTCGCGCAGGTCGTCTGCGGTGCGGGAGAGTTCGCCGATCAACGAGCCTTCGATCCGCAGTCGCAGCGCGGCGTGCAAGGCGGCGGCCCCGCCGGGGTCGCGCCAGCAAGCCAACACGAGCTCGGAGCCCTCGGCGGTTTCGACCGGTAGCACGCGGGTGTGCACCGCCTCTCCGGGACCGGCGGCTGCCGGACCTCTCTGGTTCGGCAGCTGGGGCAGCTCCGAGAGCATCTCCCCGAGGGGGCCTCCGATAGTGTCGTCGTCGGGCACGGAGCGGTGTTTAGCGCCCGTGGCCCTCGGCCGCCAGCATCGCTCGATAACCCTCCCGGTAGGTAGGGAAGCGGAAGCGATACCCGAGGGCGAGGGCGAGGGCGTTCGAGCAGCGTTTGTTGCTCCGGGGTCGCCTTCCTTGGCTTTCTTTTTTCGAACCCTCGGCCGTTTGTTCGAGTTTTGGGGGCTCCTGGGCTGGCGGGACCGCGACCGAAAGCTCCGCCGCGAGGAAGCGCTGTACGTCGTCGAGCTCCGCCGGCTCCTGATCGACCCCGATCACCACCCTCGGCGGTGCGTCGAGGTCGAGGAGGGCTTCGAGGAGTCCGGCACAATCGTCGCGGTGAATGCGGTTGGTCCAGAGCGATTGACGAGGTGTGCGTGCCTCGCCGCTTTTCACCCGATCGATGAGCCGCGTCCGACCGGGGCCGTAGATGCCGGCGAGGCGCACCGCCACGCTCTCGAACTCACCCGCCGCGATGACCGCTTCGCCTTCGAGCATACGTTTGCCCGAGAAGTGGGTCGGCTCGGTCGGTGATCGTTCATCGACCCAGTCGCCACCCGTCTGGGCGTAGACGCCGGTGCTCGTGGTCAAGAGCACCCGTTTGACGGGGTCCCCTCGGCCTCGGAGGAAGGAGAGCAGGTTTTGTGGGCCCTCCACGTAGGCCTGCCGATACCGTTCGTCGTCGCCGCCGCCGGGGGCCGTCGTGATCACCACGTCGGTGATGCCGGTCGGGATAGCATCGAGGGATGCCGGCGCGCACAGGTCGGCCTTGACCGCCGTGATCCCGTCGGGGAGCGTGCCGGGATTACGCCGGAGGCCGATCGCGACATCACCTCGGGCGGCGAGAAGGGTGCCGAGGCGCGCTCCGACGTACCCACAGCCCGCGATGAGCACGCTCCGGGGCTCGCCCATCGCCGCGCCTACTCCCCCACCCGAAGTCACGCGCGTTCGGCGACGATCGCCCGAACCAAGTATACCTCGTAGTGCCTATGGCCATGAGCGCGCACCCAGGGCAGGCCATCCTCGGCCGACGTGATCTGCAGCCCCGACCGTTCGACGACGCCATCGAGAATCTCTGCGTCGCCTTCCGGTAGGCCGAACCCAGGAGCGGGCGTGCTGAGCAAGAGCCGACCCCTGTTGGCCAGACCGTCGGCGACCGATGACAGGAACGCGGCGGGGTGGTCCAGAAGGTCGATCACGTTGGCAGCGACCACGGTTCGGGCGGCCCCTCGGCGCAGGGGCAGGGCTTCTGCATCGACGACGGCACCTGCGACGGGCGCGCCGCGTCCCTTCTTGCAGGCGGCGACGGCCCGGAGGGTCGCGCGGAGGGAAAGGTCGGCGACGATCAGACGCTTGGCTCGGTGCCTCAGGTGTCGCGAGAGGGTGCCGGCTCCGGGGCCCAACTCGAGAACCGTGCCGAGGCTTCGGCGACCCAGCATCGAGAGCAGCCGCTCGGGCAGGCTCGGCGTTTGCGCAGACACGAGGAAGTCGTCGAGGGCGCTGGCCGCCGGTCCGAGGTCGGCCGGGCGCGGCGCTTCGCTGTCCGACGCCTCGCTGGGCACCCAGTCGTCTCCGAAGCGTAGCGGCTCCGTCCGAGGTGCCCGGGCGGCGAAGCTGTCGATCACCTCGAGGGCCTGACGGGTCAGGCGTCGGACTTCGGCGAGAGACGAAACGATAGCTTCGCGGTAGGCCGCCACCCACTCCTCGGGGGCAGGGACCAGGATCGGCACACCACCGAGAACGGGGTAGTCCGCCTTGCACTTGCGGCATTTGACTACCCCATCACGGGCAGGCGGCGGACCGTTCGCGCTGCGGAGTTTTCCGTCACAACCCGGGGCGGGACACCCCAGAACGTCGAAGAGCCAGGCTTCCATGGCGGCAGCATACATCACGAAAAGCCAGGTGATTACGTCAATGTTACCGTTCTGAGATGGCTTGACCACACCGGTTTTGAATCTATACAACGTTCAAGTGTTTTTGAACGATTGGGGTCTCGGCATGGGTTATCCGAGTGCGGCGACGACGACGGCGACGGTGAGGCCGCCGCCGAGTGAGGTTCTGGACCGACTCTCGCGGGTTTCCGGGGACCGTGGGCACACGGGCCTGGCGCGGCGGCTCTCCGAGCTGATGCTCTTCCTCCGGGAGGACCTCGGGTCGTTCGAGGCATCCTTCGGGGAAAAGCTCGAGACCGGTGACGTGGTCCGCGACAGCGCCGCCCACCTCCTCGTCCGGGGCGGAAAGCGCATGCGACCCCTCTGCGTGATGCTCGCGAGCCGCGTCGGCGAGGGCTTCGACGACCGCGGTGTCGACCTGGCCGTCGCCGCCGAGCTCGTGCACTCGGCGACCCTTCTCCACGACGACGTCGTCGATCTCGGCGATGTTCGCCGGGGAGCCCCGGCGGCGCGCACGGTTTTCGGAAACGCCGCGAGCATTTTTGCTGGCGACTGGTTGCTCATCGAGGCCCTTCGGCGGGTGCGCCGGGCGGCCGTCCCCGGGACCCTCGGTTCGCTCCTCGACGTGATCGACGAGATGATCCATGCCGAGGCGTTGCAGCTCGAGTCCCGGGGCCGCCTCGACGTCGACCGCGAAGGCTGGCTGCAGGTCGTCGAGGGCAAGACGGCGTCCCTCTTCCGCTGGGTGATGTTGGCGGGCGCCAACGCCGGGGGGCTCTCCGCCGAGCACGCGGCGTCCCTCGAAGCCTACGGGACGGACATCGGCGTCGCCTTCCAGGCCGTGGATGATCTCCTCGACCTCACGGGCGATGCCGACGCGACCGGCAAAGCCCTCTTCGCGGATGTGCGCGAGGGCAAGATGACCTGGCCATTGATCGTCGCCCTCGAGCGGGCTCCCGAGGTGGCCGTCGACCTCGCCGCCATCGCCGGCTCTCCCCCCGGGGCAAGCGTCGATTCGGCGGCGGCCGGCCGTGTTCTCGAAGCCGTCAAACGCACCGAAGCCATCGCGGACTGTCGAACCATGGCCGAGGGGAGGATCGCCAGCGCGGTCGCTCGCCTCGATACGCTCCCGGATACCCCCGCGACCCGAGCCCTAGCTACCGTCGCGGCCGCCGTCGTCGAGCGTCGGAGCTGAACCCATGACGACCAACAGCCAAGCCATCACGGTCCGGGGCGGCAGCGGGGCGATGTTCGACCGCATCGCTCGGCGCTACGACCTGCTCAATCGCGTCGTGTCATTCGGCATCGATCAACGCTGGCGCAAGAAGGCGGTCCGCGCCCTCGCCTTGCCCCGGGGCGCCCGGGTCCTCGACCTCGCGACCGGGACCGCCGACCTCGCCCTGCGCATCGCTCGCACCCACCCCGATGCCCACGTCGTGGGCGTCGACCCGTCCCGAGGGATGCTCGACGTCGGCCAGGCGAAGATCGCTGCCGCGAACCTCTCCGGGCGAATCGAACTCGTCGAGGGCGACGCCGAGAAGCTGCCCTTCGAGGATGACTGCTTCGACGGGGTGACCATCGCCTTCGGGATCCGAAACGTGCCGGACCGCGGGGCGGCACTACGGGAGATGGCCCGGGTCACCAAGCCCGGCGGCCGGGTCGTGGTCCTCGAACTTTCGGAGCCGAAGAGCGGCATCTTCGGACCGCTGGCGCGCTTTCACATTCACACGGTCGTGCCTCGGGTCGGGGCGCTCCTGTCCGGCGCCCGCGAGTACCTCTACCTCCAGGAATCCATCGCGGCCTTTCCTCCTCCGGCCGAATTCGCCGAGCTCGCCGAAGCTTCCGAACTCGATGTGCTCACGGTGCGGCCCCTGACCTTCGGCGTCTCGTGCCTCTACGTCGCCGAACCGAGGAGGGTGCGATGACGTACCCCGCCGTGCCCCTCCCGTGGACCGACGTCGTCTCGAACGACCCGCGGGACATCTTCGCCGACGGTTTGCGCCGCGTCCGCCGAGAATACGAAGAGTATAAACGGCGTGCCCAGGGCGAGCACCGCGAGAAGCGCCAAGACCCGCGCCACCGAATCGCCTTCGTTCGCATCCCCGCGCCCCTCACCGACCCGCTCCTCCTCCTCGACCTCGCCGAGCACGAGCCGGCGGTTTCCTGGGCATCTCCGGGGGAGTGGGAAGCGAGCGCCCTCGGAGAATTGGTGCGCATCACCGCGTCCGGCGAAGACCGGTTCAACGAAGTCCGAGACCGCGCCCGGGCGCTCTTCGGTCGGGTGACCACGGTGGGGGGGGGCGCGCCGCCCCGCCTCTTCGGCGGTTTCGCGTTCGCTCCTCGCGCTGCCGACGAAGCGCCATGGCAGGCCTTTGGTGATGCGAGCTTCTCGTTGCCGCGGTGGACCTACGAGCGCGATGCCCAGGGGGCGACCCTCGCTTTCGCGTGCTTCCCAGAGGGCCTCGGTGGTGCAGAGGAGGCGGCCGCCCGCGACGAACTCGACCGAATCCTCCGGGCGCTCAGCCGCACCGCGTCTGACGTGCCGATGCCCCGCGCCCGGGAGGTGCGTCATCAGGACGCCGACAGCTTCGGGGCCCAGGTCGAAGAGATCGTGTCGGCCATCGAGGCGGGTCACTTCGAAAAAGTCGTCGCTGCCCGGCGCTCCGAGGTCACCCTCGGCGGGCGCATCGATCCCAGCGCGGTGCTCCGTCGTCTCAAGAAGCGCTTCTCCGGGTGCACGACCTTCGTCTTTCGTCGCGAGGGGGCGGCCTTCATCGGCGCGACGCCGGAGCGGCTCCTGACCCTCGAGGGCCGAATGGTGCACACCGAGGCTCTGGCGGGGACAGCCTCCGCGGCCGACCCCGACGCAGCACAGAAGCTCGCCGCGAGCACCAAGGATCTCGAAGAACACGCCCTGGTCGTCCGCGAGGTCGAGCGCCGCCTCGAGACCTTCGCCGCCGAAGTCGAGTGCCCGGTCAGTCCCTCGATTCGTCGCCTGCCGAACGTGCTGCACCTGTGTACGCCCATATCCGCGGAGCTCGACCGGGACCTGCACGTGCTCGACGTCGCGGCGCTCCTCCACCCGACCCCCGCGGTGGGCGGCGTTCCCCGGAGCGAAGCCATCGAGTGGATCGTTGCCCACGAAAACACACCTCGCGGTTGGTACAGCGGGCCCGTCGGGTGGATCGACGGGGAGGGCGGCGGCGAACTCTCGGTCGCCCTGCGGTCGGGCCTCCTCGTGGGTGACCGCGCCTACCTCTGGGCCGGCGGCGGCATCGTGCGCGACTCCCTCCCCGGCGCGGAATACGACGAAGCCTCGGTGAAGCTCTCTGCCCTCCTCGATGCGCTCACGGGGCCGGCCGCATGAACCTCGTCGGGGAGTGGGGGGCATGCCTCGCCCGGGCGCTGGCCGAGGCGGGCGTGCGAAATGTCGTCGTCAGCCCCGGTTCGCGTTCCACCCCCTTCCTCCTCGCCTGCGCCGCTCATCCAGAGCTCACCTTGCACGTCGTCATCGACGAACGGGCGGCGGCGTTCTTCGCCCTCGGCCGAGCCCGCGTCGAGGACCGCCCGGTCGCTCTCCTCTGCACCAGCGGGACGGCCGCTGCGAACTATCTGCCGGCCGTGATCGAGGCCGACGAGAGCGGGCTCCCCCTCGTGGTCGTGACCGCGGATCGCCCGGCACACCTGCTCCACTGCGGCGCGAATCAAACCATCGAGCAGCTCGCGCTCTTCACCGGCCGCACGCGATTTACGGCGGACCTCGGGGAGCCGCGGCCAACCGAGTCCGCCTTTCGGGGACTCCGGCGCACCGTCACCCGCGCGGTCCATGCCGCGTCGGGGGCCGCGTCCGGCCCGGTTCA
>QMMC01000046.1 GCA_003647065.1 Deltaproteobacteria bacterium
AGGTGCTCGGTATGTGGGCTGCTACGGCCCGTGGGATTCGTATCTGAGGGGGCTCTTGGTATAGGCTTCCCGCCAAGGATTTCTTGGCGTGATGAGTGGCGAGAGGAGGGATGTTTCCGGGCGGGCGGTGGCCGCCGTGGTCGAGGCGCTGGAGCGCGACGGCAAGGACCTCTCTCGCTTGGTTGAGGGCACCGGACGTACCCTCGACGAGCTTCACCGCACCAGTGGCTCCTGGTGGGACTGGGAGTCCTTCGCGCGCTTCCTGAATAATGTGGGGGAACTCGTGGGTGGGGAAGCCGGCCTCGATGCGCTCGGGCGCGCCCTGCTGAGCGTGGAGTCTTGGAGCTTCGTGCGGCGTATCGCGCGCTACACCCTGACCCCCAGCCAGCTCTTCAGCGCGGGGACGCGAGTCTTTGCCCCGGCGATCTTTCCCTGCATCGAGCAGGACATTCGGGACGTTCCTCCGCGGGGGTTCAAAGTGCAGCTGAGCATCCCAGTGGATCGCTGTGAATGCGAGGAGTTCTTCTTCATCTCCCGCGGACAACTTTGCGCACTCTCGAGCGTGCTCGGTCTGCCGGATGCCGACATGAAGGCGGAGATCACCGGCCGTCGCGCCACCTACTGGATCCAATTTCCCCCATCCCCATCCGTTCCCCGCCTCGCATTGCGGTGGATTCGAGCGATGGCCGCGTCGCCCAGTAGCCTGACCGAGCTTCTTACCGAGCACCGCGAGTTCATGGAGAGCGTCGAAACGGGTGAGCGCACGCGGCGCGACCTGATGGAGTTCGTAGACCGGCTTCCGGACGGCGTCTCGTTTCAGGACGGTTCCCGTCTCGTCTACGCGAATCCCGCGATGCTGGCGATCCTCGGTCGCGACGCCTCGGAGGTCGTCGGTCATTCGGCGTTCGAGTTCATCCACCCCGGCGACCATCGAGACACCGAGGAGCGTCTCGCACTGAAGGACAACTACCCGAATGATCGGGTCGACGTTCGCATCCAACGCCCCGATGGATCGACGGTCATCACGACCCTCGAGCGCGGCCAGTGGGTCGATTTCGAGGGTCGGCGGGTGCGTCTCTCGGTGTGCCGCGACGTGACCGAGGCGCGGCGGATCCAGGCCCAGCTCATGCAAAGCGATCGCATGGCGTCCCTCGGCACCCTCGCGGCCGGCGTGGCCCACGAGATCAACAACCCGCTGGCTTGGCTGCACAACGCGGCCCTGGCCCTCGAGCGTGATATCGGTCGCCTCAGCTCCGAGGAGCCGCCCACCCAGGAGGTCGTCGAGCGCATGCGCGAGTCGGTCTCCGCCGCCCTCGAAGGCACCTCCCGAGTACGAATGATCGTTCGGGACCTGCGCACGTTCTCCCGCCCCGACGACGAGTCCGTCGAGTCCGTGGACGTCCGCGACGTGCTGCGGGGGGCCATTCGCGTCTCCTCGAAGGAGCTCAGCTCCCGGGCCCACGTCCGGGAGCACTACGGAGACGTGCCGCGAGTCATCGGCAACTCGGCCCGCCTCGGGCAGGTCTTCCTCAATTTGATCCTCAACGCGGCCCAGGCCGTCGACGAAGGCGCGGCAGCTAAGAGCGAAGTCGGCGTCCGGGCCTACCCGGATGGCGAATATGTCGTCGTCGAGGTCCAGGACGCGGGCCGGGGCATCCCCGGCCATTTGCTCCCGCGGATCTTCGAGCCCTTCTTCACCACCAAGGGCGGTGACGGGACCGGCCTCGGCCTCGCCATCTCCCACCGCATCGTCACCCGCCTCGGCGGTCGCATCGAAGTCGAGTCCGTCGAAGGGGAGGGCACGCTGTTTCGCGTCGTGCTCTGCAGCGTGCCCTCGAGTCTGACCGACCTTCAGTAAAACGTGGCGCCGCCCCGGGCCTTCTCGACGAGCAAGGGCGCAGGCTCGAAGCGCGCGCCGTAGCGGTCGCGGTAGTGCTCGACCCGTTCGAGCACCTGCTTGGCTCCGACCGTGTCCACGTAGCGGAACGGGCCCCCCCGGAACGGCGGGAAACCGAGGCCGAAGATCGCGCCGATGTCCCCGTCGCGGGGGCTCCGGAGGATGCCTTCGCCGAGGCAGTGGATGGCTTCGTTGACCATCTGGAGGGTGCACCGTTCGGCGATTTCCGCCGACGGGACCTTATTGTTCGGTTTGACCCCGAGGAGCGTATAGACGCTCTCGTCGACGACCCGCTCGCCCTTCTTGTCGTCGCCGTACAGGTAGAAGCCGCGGCCGTTCTTGCGGCCCTTCCGGTCGTCCTGGACGAGCTTGTCGATGCCCGCAGGCGCCTGCATGCGCTCCCCGAATTCTGCGAGCAAGATCTTGCCGACCTTCGCGCCGACGTCGATGCCGACCTCGTCGGTCAGCTTGATCGGGCCGACGGGATAGCCGAAGTCCATCAGCGCGTCGTCGATGCGGTCGACGGCGGCGCCCTCGCTCAGCAGGTGGGCGGCTTCGTTCATGAACGGGGCGAGGATCCGCGTCGTGTAGAAGCCAACCCCGTCGCGGACGACGATGACGGTCTTGCCTTGAGCTTTGCCGAGGGCGACGCAGGTCGCGGTAACCCAGTCCGCCGTCGCCTCGGTGGTGATGATCTCGAGGAGCGGCATTTTGTGCACCGGCGAGAAGTAATGCATGCCGATGACCGTCTCGGGGTGGGCGCTCCCCTCGGCGATGCGGGTGATCGGGAGCGACGACGTGTTGGAGGCGAAGATGGTCTCCTTGCCGGTCGCCGCTTCCGTGTCCCGGAGCACGCGGTGCTTCAGCTCGATGTCCTCGAAGACCGCTTCGATGATGATCTCCGCGTCACCGAGCCCGTCGTAGCTGGTCGTGCCGCTGATCATGGTCATGAGGCGGTCGGCGTCGAGCTTCGTGATGCGGCGGCGCTCGAGGCGCTTGTCGACGATCTCGCGCACGTAGCGGAGGCCCCGGAGAACGCCGTCGTGGTCCCTATCCTTGATGCGCACCGGGACCTTGGCGATGCTGCTGGTGACGTAGGCGATGCCGCCGCCCATGAGCCCGGCCCCGAGCATGCCCACCTTGGTCACCGGCCGGGCGGTGACCTTCTCGTCGTCGACCCCCGAGTCTTTCTTGAGCGCGGTCGTCGCGAAGAAGATGCTCATCAACGCCGCGGCCTCGGGGCTCACGGTGAGCTCTCCAAAGAGGCGCCGTTCGGCTTCGAGGCCCGCGTCGAAGCCGTCCGCGAGGCCGGTCCGTACCGCTTCGAGGATCTTCTCCGGGGCCGGGTAGTTCCCCCGGGTCTTCGCCCGCAGCTGCTTTTCGGCTTGGTCGAAGAGCACTTTGCGGCCGAGGGGGTTCTTGGTGAGGGCGAGCTCCTGGAGCTCGTCGGCATCGGGCAGGTGCATGTGCCCTCCCTGCTCGTCGCCAGCCTCTCTGCCCGCGAGCTTCTGGGCGGTCTCGATGGCCACGTCGAGGAGGATGGCGTTGGGCACGACCTCGTCGACGAGGCCCATGCGCTTGGCGCGCTTGCTGTCGATCTGCTTGCCGGTGAGCATCAGGTCGAGGGCCTTCTGGACCCCGATCAGCCGCGGGAGGCGCTGCGTGCCCCCGGCGCCGGGGAGCAAACCGAGCTGCACCTCGGGAAGGCCGAGCTTGGTCTTTCGGTGGTCCGAGGCGACCCGGGCGTGGCACGCGAGGGCGACCTCGAGGCCGCCGCCGAGGCACGGGCCATGAATGGCCGCGACTACGGGTTTGCCGAGGGCTTCGACGCGATTCAGCGCGCCCTGACCCCTCTGGCTTATCTCGGTCGCATCCGCCGCGGTCTTTGCGGCCTCGAGCATCGAGATGTCCGCCCCGGCGATGAAGCTGTCGGCCTTGCCCGACGCAAAGACGATCGCCCGGACGTCGTCCGCTGCCGAGAGTTCGCCAAAGAGGGCGTCGAACTCGTCGGCAAAGCGCGCGTTCAGCGTATTCATCGTGACGCCGGGCACGTCCATCAGGACCACGGCGACGCCGTCGTCGCGGCGTTCGACGCGGAACGACTCGGTTTTTGTACCGGAATTTTCGTTCTTCGTGGTCATCACACCGCCTCCAGGATCATGGCTGCGCCGAGGCCGCCGGCCGCGCACGCGGTACAGAGGGCGAACTGGCCGCCCTTGCGTCGGAGCTCGTGAAGGGTCTGGGTGATCTGCCGCGCGCCGGTCGCGGCGAAGGGGTGGCCGATGGAGATCGAGCCCCCGGTCGTATTGAACTTGTCCCAGTCGATCTCGCCGATGCGCTTGCTGCGCCCGAGGTGCTCTTCGGCCCAAACCTTGCTCTCGAAGGCCTGGGTATTCGACAGGACCTGGGCCGCGAAGGCCTCGTGCATGTCGATGAGATCCATGTCGGCGAGGGTGAGCTTCGCCGCGTCGAGGGCCTTGGGCGTCGCGTAGCTCGGCCCCATGAGCATCTGCCCCCGGGGGTCGAGGCCCGCGAAGGCGTAGCTGCGGATGGTCCCGAGGACCTCGAGGCCCATCGCCTTGGCTTTGTCCTCGCGCATCAGGAGCAGCGCCGACGCGCCGTCGGTCAGGGGCGAGCTGTTCGCGGCGGTGATGGTCCCGTGTTTGCGATCGAAGACCGGGCGCAGCTTCGCGTAGGCGGCGAGCTCCGAGTCTTCGCGCACCAGATTGTCTTTGCGGACCACCTCTCCATATTTCGGCGGCACGTAGAAGGGCATGACCTCTGCGTCGAAGTGCCCCTCGGCCCAGGCCTTCGCGGCGAGGCTGTGGCTCCGGTGGGCGACCTCGTCCTGGGCGCTTCGGGAGATGTGGTTCTCCTTCGCCATCTTCTCCGCCGACTCGCCCATGGTGAGCCCCGTCGAGAGCTCCTTGAGGGCCGGGGGGACGGGCACGAGATCGCGGGGCTTGAGCTTCTTGAACGCCGCGATGCGGTCCCCGAGGGAGCGCGCCTTGCTCGCCCGGATGAGGGCGTCGGCGAGCTTCTTCGATACGGCGATGGGCACGTCCGAGGAGCTGTCCGCGCCCCCGGCGATGCCGCATTCGATGGCGCCGGCGCCGATCGCCTGGGCGATGTTGACCGTCGACTGATAGCTCGTCGCGCAGGCCCGGGAGACGCTGTAGGCGTCGATGTCCTGGGGCAGGCCCGTGCCGAGGACGATTTCCCGGGCGATGTTCGGCCCCGAGAGCGAGGGCACGACCTGACCGTAGACCACCTGTTCGATCTCCCGGGGATGGATGCCGACCCGCTGAATCAGCTCCCCGACGACGGCCTTGCCGAGGTCGAGGGCCGACAGACTTCGGTAGACCGTGCTCTGTTTCGCAAAGGGCGTTCTGAGCCCCGAAACCACTGCGACGCGTTGCCCCGTTTTCGCTTTCGCCATGTTTTCCTGTGCTTTTCTGGTTCGTGGCGCCATCGCCGCGAATGAATGGTGATTCAGAAGCCCTAGGTGCTCCCCATGACGCGGCGTGTCAAGGCCGGAGCCGGCGGCCGCCTCCGCTTAGCCGGGATTCCGCTTCAGTAGTCCGGATGCCCGTACGGAGTTGAGCAGGGCCGTGACGGTCGTGAATCGTTCCAAGACCTCTCGGGCACGGGCCGTGGCCACCTCGGGATCCTTCGAGCTGCTCGAGGCTGCGATGGTCACTTCCCGTACCAGGATGCCCAGCTCGTCGTGGAAGGCCGTGAGCTCCTCGACGCTCTCGAAGGTGAGTGACTTGGCAGTGGGATTCAGGTGCATATGTCATTCCCCGTCTTGGGACGGCGCGTGGGCGCGCCCGTTTCTCGGACCGGACTCATCGGCCGGCAAGATCTTTCCGCCTCGGATGGCCGTATCGCGTTAGTTAGTCGTTGAACAATATCGTGATACCGCGAAGATGGGCCCCGATCCGATGACGCATCGCTCACATCACCGCGCTCGCCGCTGGTTCGCACAGGTTGGCCTGTCCGCCTTGATTTTGCTCGGGGCGTGCGAAGGCCCCGTGGGCCCCAAGGGAGACCCCGGGGACCCTGCACCCGTCCCGGATACGGGCGTTCCGATGGACGCGGCGCCGGATGTGACTTTTGATTCGGCCATTGATACGGCTGTCGATGCGGCGCCCGATACGGCCGTCGACGCGGGGGAGATTCCCCTCGAGCCCGACGGGCTGGTCGGCCGCGTCACCGACACCGCGTCGCTGCCCGTCGCCGGCGGGCGAGTGGTGTTGGTCCTCGCCGCCGACGTGGCGGCCCTCGCCGCGACGGACATCGATGTCTCGTTGCCGCCGGCCATGGCTGCGGCCTCGACCGTCGACGAACCCCTCGAAGATCTCCTCGACGACGCCGCGCGCACCTATTCCGAGGCGACCACCGACGCCGACGGCGTCTATCGCTTCACCGCTCTGCCGGATGCCGCGGTCTTCGTGGTCTTCGTGCCCGCGGTCGCCGATACCGCGCACCTGCCGGGCGGGACCTTTGCGCGCGCCGCCCAGGTCCGCGCGTCCCTCGTCGGATCGCGCCTCGATATGCGGGTGAGCGCCAACCAGAGCGCCAGCGCGCGCTACGTCGGCTCCACCGGTTGCGTCACCTGCCACGGCCGGCATCGCACCTTCGGCACGGCCCACTCCGCCGGGCTCTCGGTCCCGGGCGTCCGGGGCGCGAACCAGGACACGTCGAAGTGGCCGGAGTTCGACGCCATCCTCGGCCACTTCGGGGCGACGCTGAACTTCTACGACTGCGATGGGGCCTCCCCGGGGGCCGGTCGGTGCAAGATCAGTGAAACCGCGCCCCCCGGTCCCGCGGTGATCAGCTTCGTCGCCGAGCTGAACCTCGACGCGGCGGTTCCCCCCGGCGGGGTCGGTCGATATCAGGTGACCCTGCGCAACCTCCGGAACGCCGGCGCGGCGACCTACGACGTCGAGCTCTCCTACGGCGGCGCCCTGTGGCGCAGCCAGCTCCTGGTCAACGTGCCGGGCGCCGATGGGCGTCCCGTGCGCTACGCCCTTCCGTTTCAATATCAGGACCGAGGCGACGATACCCGCACCAACCCCGAGGACTGGGTGTGGCGCGACGTCGGCTCGAGCGACTGGTACGACCACGGGGCGGGCACGCTTCGCACGCCGGCCACCGATACGTCCTTCGATGCCCAGTGCGCTGGCTGTCACTTCACCGGCTTCGCCACCGAGGGTGACGCAACGAACGGCTTCCACGCTTCGGCCGTCCCGAACTCCGACGGCGCCTACGACTACGACCGCGACGGGCGGCGAGAGCAGATCAACCTCGGCTGCGAGAGCTGCCACGGCCCAGGCTCCGAGCACCTCGAGGCGCCGGTTCGGGGCATGGCCATCGTCTCGCCCCAGCTACTCACCCCGGGGCGCGCCCTCGCGCTCTGCGGTTCTTGCCACTCGAATCCCGCCGGCACAGCTCTTCCCCTCGACAGCGACGGCAACATGCCCCGCCCCGGCCTCCGCCGGTCGGAGCTCATCGCCAACCACTGGGCTGGGAGCGAAGTGGCCGCCGCTGACCTGCACCCCTCAGGCGATGCTCGGGCTCACCGTCTCCAATATACGGATCACATTCGCAGCAAGAAGTACCGAAACGGCGATGTGCTGGTGACGTGCTCCGAGTGCCACGACCCCCATGGTCGCGACGACCAGCCTCACGACCTTCAGTTCGCCATCCGCGACAACGCCGGCTGTACCAGCTGCCACAACGACCCGATCTTCAACGCGGACTTGAGCATGCACGTCGAGACGGAGACCGGGAACAGCCACAGCGGCGCCGACCTCCAGTGCACCCTCTGCCACATGCCGCGCACCGTGACCGCGGGCTCCGGGGTCGAAGCGCTCTTGGACGAGAGCCCGTCATCGGCTCAGCCGGTCCAGTACTTCCAGGGAGACATCGCGACCCATCGCTATCGCATCAGCGGCCTCGACCGAGCCTCCGAACAACCGGCGTCCGCGACTCAAGACTGCGCCTTCTGCCACGTGTCGTTTCTCCCGAACCCCCCCATTTGATCGTCATGCGCTCGCGCGTCATTCATAGGTTCATCGTGCTCTCGGTGCTGCTGCCCACGTCGGCGCTGCTGGTCCTCGGCGGGTGCAAACACGAGCAGAACCCCCTGCGTCCCGAACTGCGCGAGGTCCAGTCGCCGAACCCGGGCCGGACCATCGAAATCGTATCTCGGTCAGCCGAGATCCCAGACTACCCCTGCGTCGAGCAGTGCCACGTCGACCGTGAAGCCGATGCGACGCCGAGGCGGCTGACCGAGCTCCATACGGACATCGAGCTCGACCACGCCGAGGTCATGTCCTTCTGCGATACGTGCCACTACCTCGAGAACATCGACGAGTTTCAACTCATCGACGGGACCCGGGTGCCCTTCGACGAGTCCCACCGGGTGTGCGGCCAGTGCCACGGGGAAAAGACCCGCGACTGGTCCCTCGGCATCCACGGCATCTACACCGGTTCGTGGCAGACCACGGCCCACAGGCGGTCGTGCACGGCGTGCCACGACCCCCACGCACCCCTCGAGGGCATCCACTTGCAGGCGCTTCCGGTCCCCGCGGATGCCCGGGGAGATGAAGGCTGATGCTGAAAACACTCCGGCGGCGTCTGAACGTGATCGGCGAGGGCACCGCGCCCGCCGCTCCCGAGGCGTCCGACCAGGGGCCGGAGACCCCGGCTCTCGCTGAAGCGATGGGGCGGGCTCAGTTGACTCGTCGGACTTTCCTCGAGCGTTCCGCGGTGACGGCTGGGGTCACCGCTGCGGCGACGGCGTCCGGCTGCGGGGGCCCCGCCTGGGAGGAGTACTTCCAGCAGCACTACAAGCGCCTCAGCGACGAAGACAAGCAGGTGATCTTCGCCCGCCTCGAAGCGAACGTGAAGGCGCGCCACGGCGTCGACGTAACGATCAACGACCCCCAGCCCATCGAAGGCGTCGAGTTCGGGTACGCGCTGAACGTATCGACCTGCACCGGATGCCGCCAGTGCGAGTACGCCTGCGCCGAGGAGAACAACACCTCCCGGGACCCGGAGATGCACTACATCCGGGTTCTCGAGCTCGACCGGACCTTCAACGTCATGGACGCCGTCCACGACTACGACGGTCAGGTCCCCCGGGACGGCAAGTTCTACATGCCGGTCCAGTGCCATCACTGCGAAAACGCCCCCTGCGTGACGGCCTGCCCCGTCAACGCGACCTGGCGTGAGGACGATGGCATCGTCGTCGTCGACTACGACTGGTGCATCGGCTGCCGCTACTGCGAGACGGCGTGCCCCTACGATGCCCGGCGCTTCAACTTCTCCGAGCCGAACATCTCACCGGCTGACATCAACCCCAACCAGGGCTACCTCTCGAACCGCCTGCGCAAGGCCGGCGTCGTCGAGAAGTGCCACTTCTGTTTGCACCGCGTCCGTGAAGGCCTGAACCCGGCCTGCCTCGAGGCGTGCCCCGTCGGCGCGCGCAAGTTCGGCAACCTCCTCGACCCGGACTCGGAGCTCCGACGCATCCTCGAGAACGGGCGCATCTACATCTTCAAGGAGGAGCAAGGCACGCTCCCCCGCTTCTTTTACTACTTCGACTGATGCGACACATCAAAACAGCGGGCGAGCTTTTCGTCGCCCTCCTGAAACAGCTCGTCAAGGGGCCTCCCCTCTACTACGCGTGGATGGCCGGCCTCGCGGTCGTCGTCGCCATCGGCGGTTGGGCCTACTCGATTCAGCTGACCGAGGGCTTCGCGGTCACCAACATGACCGACCACGTGCCCTGGGGCGCGTACATCGCGAACTTCACCTACGTCGTCGGTCTCATCGACGCCGCGGTCATGCTCATCATCCCGGCCCTGCTCTTCGACCGCCAACACCTCACCCGGCTGATCTATTTGGGCATGTATCTCGCGCTGGCCGCGGTGGTGATGGCGCTCTTGTTCATCGTCGTGGACATCGGCCATCCCGAGCGCGCGTGGCACCTCCTGCCGGCGTTCGCGGGCGGCTGGTTGACGATCCCCCACTCGATGCTCGCCTGGGATGTCCTGGCCCTCAATGGCTGGGCGGTCATCAACTTCGCCCTCGTCGCGGTGTTCTTCTGGGTTCGCTTCCAGGGCCACGAGATCCACATCCGGCGGTGGCAGGGCTACCTCCTCGCGGCAGCGGCCTGGGCGGTCGTGCTCCACGTCATCACGTCCTTCCTCTACGTCTGGCTCAGCGCTCGCCCGTTCTGGCACTCGGCGGCCCACGCGCCTCGTTTCCTCTCCTCGGCCTTCGTCGCCGGGCCGAGCTTCTTCGTCCTCTCGCTCTGGGCCATCCGGCGCTACGCGGGGGTCGACGTGCGCTTCGAGGCCATCGAGACCCTGCGCAAGATCATCGCGATGGCGATGACCGTGAACCTCTTCCTGCTCCTCGCCGAGGTGTTCACGGAGCTCTTCTCCACCTCGGTCCACGGCGAGTCGATGGAGTACCTCTTCTTCGGTCTCCACGGCCACACCCTCCTCGTCCCCTACATGTGGACCGCCCTCGCCCTCAACCTCAGCGCTTTCGTCATTTTCGTCACGCCGAAATTCGGGCGCCAGATGCCGCTCTTGCTCCTCGCCTGCGCCATGGCCGTGGTCGGCGTGTGGATCGAGAAGGGCATGGGCATGGTCATCCCAGGCTTCATTCCCGGCCCCCTCGGCCAGATCGTCGAGTACGAGCCTTCGAAGATCGAGATCGCCGTCAGCGCCGGCGTGTGGGCCTTCGGCCTCGGCGTGTACACGGCGCTGGTGAAGGTTGGCGTGCCCATCGCCGAGGGACGCCTCGTCTCCAAGTCCGCCCAGACCGCAGAGGAGTCCTCGTGAAGTACGCGGCCCTTCTCCCGGCTCTTCTCTTGGTCCTGCTCTGGGCGTGTGACGCTCCGGCGCCGGGGATCGGTCGCTCCTCGATGGAGACAGGCTCCCTCGACGTAGACTCCGCAGACGGGCCGGTGGCCGGTGAGCTCGCGGGCACCGCCTTCGAAGTTCAAGACGTATACTTCCGCGCGTTCCGCCACGCGGGCTTCGAACGCGTCGACCTGGTTTTCGCCGAAGAGCAGCAAGACGACTGCGGCCTTCCCCTCCCCCGGGACGGGCGCCGGGTCTACATCCGCTTCGACGACGTGACCGAGCTCTCGGAAGGCTCCGTGACGATCGACCGGGACGGCGAGGGCGATGTCTCGATGCACTACGAACGGCAGATCGACGGCAAGTGGGTCGGCGTCGGCGTCGGCGTCGGACGCCTCGAACTCGACGAGGTCGCCGAGTCGGCGATCCAGGGGCGTGTGCATCTGTGCTTCGATGATGGCGCCGAGAGCTGCATCGCCGGGACGTTCAGCGCGCGCGCTTGTCTCAGCCGCCTCGATGGCAGGCTGCCCCGGGAGGGGACCGGCCTGAGCAATCCACCGTCCGCCGACGAGGCTGCCCGGTGAAACGTGTGCTCCTCGCTGCGTTCCTGCTCTTGGCGGGTTGCGAGACCAGAGACGTCGACCAGCGCCCGCCGACCTACGCGGACGAGGTCGGCGTGGTCCTCGTCGACGCGTGTGCCGAGTGCCATGGGCCCGTCGCTCCCGAGGCCGACTACGATGTCACCAGCTTCTACGCGTCCATCGGTTGTGTGACCGATGGGCGGGCCGCGGTGCTGCCCCCGGACGCCAGCGCTCCGGTCGTTGCGGTTCTGTCCCGCGACGACCACGCCGGCCTCGTGGAGCCTGGCGAACTCGCCCTGCTCACCACGTGGGTCACCACCGGCGCGACGGATCAGGGCGGAGCGCAGCATCCACCTGGCTTCATGGATCCCCGGGGAGAGTCCTTTCACGGTTGGGACCTGCGCGAAGATTCCTGGGATCTGCTCTACGACCCCACCTTGCCGGGGGCCTGTGGCCAATGCCACGAAGGGTCCCCGACTCGCCCCGAGGGTGCAGGCATCTCCACCAGCATCCCGGATTGCACGACGTGTCATGACGGGCCTGGGGGCGTGCTCGATTGCGCTACCTGCCACGGCAACGGCGCCCAGGCCTTCCCGCCGCGAGACGTCTGCTATTTCGGCGACCGGGCGGGCGAGGGCGGGGCCCATGCGACTCACGATACCGAGGGCTACGATTGCGTAGACTGCCACGGCGAGCGCGACGACCAGGTCGGCCGCGGGGGGCTCCACGGCAACGGGTCCGTCGAAGTCGAGTTCGGCGAATTCGCCGGCGGCGCCGACGCCTCCTACGACGCAGCGACCGGAGCCTGCACCGTCTACTGCCACACCCGCGGTGGCACCTTGGAGACGCCCCGGTGGGTCGAGGATACAGGCCCCCTCGATTGCCAGAGCTGCCACTTGAGCCCACCGACGGACCACTTCGTCGGGCCGTGCAACCTCTGCCACACCGAGGCCAACGCGGACGGGACGGCGCTGTCGGGAGGGCCCCTGCACCTCAACGGGGTCGTCGACTTCGGTGACGGCAGCGGCGGGTGCGGTGGGTGCCACGGCGCCGGGGGCGACGACGCCTGGCCTCGGACCCACGCCCACGATGGGCATCGCGAACCCACCGTGGCGCTCCAAGCGTCGTGCGAATCGTGTCACCCCGTCCCGATGGAGCTCGACGACCCGGGTCACATGGATGGCGTCGTGCAGATCGTGCTCACCGGCCTCGCGGCGGCCCGCGGTGTCGAGCCCGTCTACGATGACGCGGCGAACACCTGCGTCGTCGCCTGCCACGGTGAAGGGCTCGAGGGCGCCGCCGTGCCCCTGCCCGTGTGGACCGCCCCCGAAGAGGTCGCGGGTCGCTGCAACGCCTGCCACGGCCTGCCCCCAGCGGCGCCCCATCCCGACTTCGAGGGCTGCGCCTCGACCCTCTGCCACGGCGGAGAGGTCAGTCACCCGCCCGGTGGGCCCGAGATCACCGAGGCGGGCCGTACGATTCACGTCGACGGCATGATCGACTTTGGGGGCGCACCATGAGGGCGATTGCATGTGCGACCGGCGCGCTGCTCTTCCTGCTGCTCCCGCTGCTCCCGCGGACCGTGGCGGCACAGGACGCGCTGGTCGATCGGGGCGAACCCGAGACCGAGACCGAGGCTGACGGCACTGACGCCGATCAGGCCTCTACGGATGCAGCAGACCAAGCAGGCCAAGCCGAGCGGTCTGCATCGCCACCGCCCCATACCATCACCCCGCGGATCCGTATTCGCTCCGACTCGGTGATGCGATTTCAGTCCGGGTACGTGCTCACCGTCGACGAGACGGCGGCCCCCAACGCCAACCGCCGCTTCTGGCAGCGCGTCGCCCAGCTCCCGATCTACGAGCGCGTGAGCCTCGACGCCCGAGACCTGGCCGACGGCCACGTCGATGTGCACTTCTCGGCCTGGGGCGCCCTCGACCTCACCTTCCAAACCGACAACGGGATCGCCGCCGGTGACTTCGCCATCGGGTACGTCGAAGGCCGCCACGGCGTCGCGAGCGGTTGGGGTGGGCGACGTTTCCTCTCCTGGGGCATTCCCGGCGGCATCCACCTCGATGGTGGTGGCGCAGCCCTCCGCATCGCCGACGGGCTGGTCGTCGAAGCCGCCGTGGGCCGGCCGGTTACCCCGCGCCGCAACGAGCTCCTCGGCCAGCGTCCGGACTTCTCCGAGGCGACCGTGGCCTACGGAGCGCGTATCGGATACGTCCACCCCGGTCGCCTGACCGCGTCCCTGTCGTATCTCGACCGGTGGGCCCAGGGGATCAGCGGCGATCGCAGCGTCGCCGTCGATGCGACCTGGCGCATCGTCCCCGCGGTAGATGTCTCGGGCAACGTCTCCGTCGACGTGAACTCGGTCGGCGTCGAACAGGCGAACCTCACCGCCAACATCGTCCTCGGGGACCGCGTGATGACGGACATCGGTTGGCAGCACGTCGACCCCACGAGGCTCTTGCCCATGTGGTCGATCCTCGCGGCCTTCGCTTCGAGCGTCTTCGACGAAATCGCGGCGGGGGCGACGCTGCGACTGGCCGACAACTGGTCGGTCCGTGGGGCCGGGGGCGTTCGGCTCTACTCCCTCGACGGCATCACGACCGGCTATCGCCTCGAGGCCCTCGCCCGGTACGTCGACGCGCTCTCCGGGCTGCGCTCCTTCATCAGCCTGACTCGCCGCCATGACGGCAATGACGGCCTCAACGTCTTGCACGGGTCGGTCGCCTTCCCGCCGCTCTGGGACCGGTTGATCGTGGCCCTCCAGGCCGCGGTCGGCGTCGATGACCTCGCCGAGAAGGAGTCGCTCCTGGCGCGTTTCAGCGCGGACTGGCCCGTGGCCGGCGGCTGGAACATCGGGGCGTCCCTCGACTGGGCACGGACGCCGATCGCCCTGTCCGAGGTCCGCGGCCAGCTCAGCTTCTCGTATCGCCCCGGGGACGCTCAATGAAGCGGATTTTCATCACGGCCGGGGTCACCGGCTTCGTCTTTCTTCTCGTGGGTATCGGTGCGTGCACCCGCAACGGCCGCCCCGCCCGGGACGAGATCAAGTTCGAGCACGCAGCTCACCTCGGCGGCGAGCTGAGCTGCGTCACCTGTCATCCGGGGGCGAGCGAAGACAGCGACTCGGGCGCGGTGATGATGCCCACCGAAGAGCAGTGCCGCGATTGCCACAGCGCCCCCGGCGAAGACCAGTGCAGCTTTTGCCACACCATGCCGCGGGAGCCCGGCCGCTATGCGCGGCGCGACCGACGCATCCGCTACGACCACCGCGGTCACGATCGCGCCCACGACCAAGACGACCCAGACGGAGAGTCGAGTCGCGCCTCCTGCGTGAGCTGCCACGCGAGCCAATCGAGCCAGGCGAGCCTGGCCGAGTTCGACGTGCACATGCCCCCGATGGCGACCTGCACCGACAGCTGTCACGCGTCCGAGATGCGCAACCTGCGCTGCGTCCCGTGCCACGTCGACCTGCACGAGTACACCATCGCCGAGATCGCGCTCTATAAGCACCCGACCGGGTTCCTCCGGGGTCACGGTCCTGCGGCCAGAGCCGAACAAGCGCTCTGCACCTCGTGCCACGAACCGTCATTCTGCGAGGACTGCCACATGACCGCATCGGCGGTGGTCCCCCTCGAGCTCATCGAGCCGACGAACGTCACCCGCAACTTCGTCCACCGCGGCGACTTTCGCTCGCGCCACGCCCTCGAAGCTCGCATGGAGCAGGGCACCTGCGTGCGGTGCCACGGCGTGACCTTCTGCGACGAGTGCCACACGGCCTCGGGCATCGGCGGCAGCGTCGCCGGCGCCAGCCCCCACCCGCCGGGCTGGCTCGACCCCCTCTCGACCCGGGGCCATGCCGCCGAGGCGCGCCGCGACATCCTCTCGTGCGCTTCGTGTCACGAGGGCGACGCCGAACGGACCTGCGTGCCCTGTCACCGCGTGGGCGGCATCGCCGCGAACCCCCACCCGCCGGGCTTCGGCGCCACCATGGACGCCCAGCGCCACAGCGTCTGTCGAGTGTGTCACGTCCCGTGAGAGTTCCGACGACAGCACTCTGGGTATTCGTCGCGATGGCTTCGTGCGCTCTGTGGCCGGGCTTGGCCTCGGCCGACGCGGCATGCATCAATTGCCACTCCCTCCTGCGCCCGCCTTGGCGCCGTGCCCCAGCGCTGAACCTGCTCCACGACGCCCACCGCGCCGAGGACATCTCCTGCATCGACTGCCACGGCGGCGAAGATCGCCCGAGCGTCCAGGCCCACGCCGTGAGGTCCGGTTTCAGGGCAAACCCGGTGGGCACCTGCGTCGGCTGTCATATGGGTCCGGAAGAGCGCGCTTGGTGGGAGGCGCAGCCACGGGGAAGCGACCCGGACGGGGGTGTGGCCGGAGGTTCGGACGCGGGTGCCGATGGGGGCGTTGGTGTCGGCGTGAGCGCCGACGCCGACGCGGGCGCCAATGCCGACGCGGGCCTCGGTGCGGTGCCCGAAGTCCTCGAGCCAGCCGAAGCGCAGATCACCTCCCACTACCTCACCAGCGCCCACGCGGCTTCGCACCTCGCCGATGGGCGGGGGGCCACCTGCGGCGACTGCCACCGGGCCCACCGAGCGAGCTCCCCCGACGACCCGGCGTCCTCGGTTCACTGGACGTCCATCCCGGCCACCTGCGGTCGCTGCCATCACGACGCCACGGTCGTCGGCGAAGAGCTCGAAGACCCCGTCAGCCGCTGGGGCCGAAGCGTTCACGGCCGCACCTGGGCGATTCGCTCACCAGATCCGCAAGACCCGCAAGATCCAGACAACGAAGACGTGCGCCACGGTCCCGGGTGCGCCGATTGTCACGACCCCCACGGCAACACCTCCGGGGAAGAGGCCGTCGAGGCGTGCGGGACCTGCCACGGGGAGATCCGTGACGCCTTCGACCAGGGCCCCCACGTCGAGGCCTTCGCCCGCCGAGGGTTCCTCGACTGCGTCGAGTGCCACGGTTCCCACGAGATCCTCTCGTCGGATTCGAGCCTCATCACGGCGGGCCGGGAGTCGGCGTGTCGTCGGTGCCACGGGCCGGAGCAGGAAGCCTACGAGCAGATCGGCGTCCTCGGTGCCGCCCTCGAGGGCGCGGATGCAGCCCGCCGTCGCATCGCCCACGCCGACGAGGCGCTCCGCGGGGAAGCGGCCCAGGTGACCGCCGACCTCGTCGCGGCGGTACATCGCCTCGCCGTCGAGGAGGTGGAAGCCCACGCCGCCACCCTCGCCGAGTTGGCCGGCGAGGCGCCAGAGCTGCCCGATGACGCGGCGGACTCCGAAGCAGGCCTCGCCGCCGACCAAGACGGGGACTCCCGTGCGGGGTGGGTGCGCCCCGTCTCCTTGGTGGCCGTGGCCCTGTTGATCGCCCTCGCGTTCACTTCGGTGTGGCGTCGGCGGAGGGTCGGCCGATGACCTCGCGACAGCTCCGCGGCATCAAGATCCTGGTCCCCGTCATCCTGGTGGCGGTTGCGGCGGCGGTCGCCTTCGGCCTCGGCTGGGCCCCCCGGGCCACCCAGCGCATGGCGTCCGAGACCGAGGCCTGCACGAGCTGCCACGCAGACATCGACGAGCACGCGGTGGGTCACGAAGAGCTCGCCTGCCAGGCGTGTCACTCGGTCCCCGAAGACGCGCGCCTCGATCTCGCCATCGCCGAGTACCGCGAAACCGACGACCTTCCGCGCCACGGCGTGGTGGCCGGAGCCGACTGCAAGAGCTGCCACGAAGCGGACGAGGCCCACTGGCGCCGGAAGCTCCAGACCCCCGGACACCGCACCCACATCGGCGAGGGGATCGAGTGCACCAGCTGTCATGCGGGCTCGATCCACGGTGGAGCCGTCGAGCCGAATTGCGTTGACTGCCACGAGGACCTCACCATTCACGGCGAAGTCGGAGAGGGCGATTGCATCACCTGTCACGGGTTTCTCGCCGAAGATGCTGTGGGAGATGAACCGTCGATTCCCGATGGCGCGCTGCTCCCGGAGGCCTTGCTCGCGATCGCGCCGTGGACCGCTCAGCTCGGCGTAGACCAGGTGCACGGCGCCGGCGATTGCCGCGGCTGCCACAATCCTCACCAGAGCGCCGAGGCCGTGGTCGATTGCGTCTCTTGTCACCGCGGAGGTCTCGCCGGCGACGTGGCCGTTGGCCCGGCGGGGCACCAGGACTGCGCGTCGTGCCACGAGGCGCATCCGCCGCGGGATGACCCCGCGGTCACGTGCCTCGAGTGCCATCGGCCCCCGGCACCCGGTCAACGGAGGGCCCGGGCCGGAGAGAGCCTCTGGGCTCCCGATGCCCACCCCGACGCCGGCCCCATGGTCGACCCGACGACCCTCACCCACGACGCCGAGTGCGGCACGTGCCATACGCCTCACGTCTTCGAGGCGGACCCTCTGGGTTGCCCCGAGTGCCTCGAACCCGAGCAAGAGGGCGTCGCCCGAGTCGCGGGTCACGACGCGTGCCTCCAGTGCCACGAGCCCCACTCGCCCCCGCCCGGCGCGGGGAGCTGCGTTTCATGTCACCGCGACATCCGCCACGGCGGCGCCCCCGAAGGGCATCGCTCTTGCCTCGGTTGCCACGACGCCCACGCCGGCGCCCCGGGCCTCGAGGCGACCTGCGCCCGGTGCCACGGCGAGGTGCATACCGCCGTCGCCGACGGGCCGCCGGAGCACGCGAACTGCGAGAGCTGCCACACGACCCACGGCGCCTCCGCCGGCCGAAGCACGGAGGCGTGCGTCGATTGTCACCGGGCCGAGGTCCGGGCCGTCACCGGGCGGGCGAGCCCCCGGGACCACCGCGCGTGCGCGACCTGCCACGCGACCCACGAGTTTGACGCCACGCCGACCTGCGCGAGCTGCCACGAGGACCAGGCCTCACCGGCCGGGAGCTGGCCCGGGGCCGGTGTCCACGCCGGGCCCTGCGCCGGCTGCCATACCTCCCACGAGGCGGGTCGCACGCCGACCTGTCGTAGCTGCCACGCCGACGAGATCCGTCGCTCCCATGTCGGAGGCCACGAAAACTGCGCCACCTGCCACCAGGTCCACCAGGCCTTCCCGTCGAAGGCCGACCCCTGGAGGCAGGGCTGCGTCTCTTGCCACGAGGACCAGGCCCGGGCCGGCCGGGGCGCCGCTGGGGACCACGCTGAGTGCAAGAATTGCCATGATCCGGTCGGCCAGCGCCCCCCGCGGTGTGGGAGCTGCCACGAGGAGATCACCCAGCTGCAGATGCACCGGGTCTCCGAGCACCAGCGCTGCGCCGACTGCCACCAGGACCACTCGGTCGCGGCCCCGGGTCGGGACGCCTGTGTTGAATGTCACGACGAAATAGCCGTCGAACACTTCCCCGACGCGGCGAACTGCCAGAGCTGCCACCCCTTCGGGCGGTAGTTTCACGGGTTCTCATTCGCGGATACCGCGGGGGTCTTGCTGCGTCCGGAGGCCGCGCATTTAGTCGCGTACAGACCGGGAATGAATTGTTCCGTAAATGATCCGCGAAACCATTGCATCGTGGTAGGGCGCGAATACATGCACCCCCACGGTGCCCGTTTAGAGGCATCGCGGTGGGGGAAGCCAGACTGTATTCGAGGGGCTAGACCCCTTCCAAAAAACAAGAGGATGCCGATATGAACCAACGCCAATTACGTTTCAACTCTGTGTTGGTGGCCGTGGCCCTGGTCGCCGCGAGCTGCGCCGGAGACACCGGTCCCGCGGGGACTGCCGGCGCTGATGGAGCAGACGGCGCGGATGGGGCTGCTGGTGCAACCGGCCCGGCTGGTGCAGCTGGCGCAGCGGGCGCGGACGGCGCGGCTGGCGCGGATGGCGCGGATGGCATGGACGGCAGCGATGCGATCGCCGCGGTCCCGACCCTCGAGGGTCACAACGGCGACCACGGCATGATCCTCCCCTACGACGTCCAGGCTGCGTACAACGACGACACCTTCTTCTGGCGCGTCACCTACCGCGGCAACGAGGGCAAGCGTCACCAGTACCTCCGCTACACCGGCGGTGCCTGGCAGAAAGAGGGCGGCGACCGACGCGACGCCCAGGGCAGCATCGATGGCGATGAGGACCAGGGCGACCAGGGTCAGCTCAGCACCATCTACGAGCAGCGCACCTCGATCATGGTCAACGACCCGAGCGCGACCGTGCACGTCAGCAACTTCGCCGAGGGCGGCTGCTTCTTGACCTGCCACAACGACTCGCGGCACATGCCCGAGTGGACGGCCGCCAACGGCCACGACGGCAAGTGGGTCGACCCCTCGCACATGACGGGCTCGCCCGCCGACCGCGACATGGCGCTGGACCTCTGGCACTGGCGCGGCGCGCGCAGCAACCCGATCGCTCGCTCGGATGACCAGTACATTCAGACCCTCGACTGGTCGGCCGTGACCCGCACCGGCGCCGATGACGGCGGACGCCGCGGCGACGCCGGCGACAGCGTCTTCTTCAACCAGGACATCACCGCCGGCAACCCCGACTACATGCTCGACCCGGCGACGACCTGGGGCCAGCACTCCTTCGACTGGGACGACTTCTGGGTCACGCCCTTCTACTACATGACCGTCCCCGAGGCCGAGATGCTGGGAGCCTTCGCGCCCAACGCCACGACCATCGAGTGGGCGGACGTGACGGGCTACACGGCGGCCGAGGGCGACACCGTGCCCCGCCGCATCCTGCGCCCCGGTGCCGGAAGCCGCGCGGACATCACCGCCTACGGCACGACCTTCACCCCGGACACCCCCGACAGCAGCCTCGGTGTCTGGAAGGTCCAGCTCCAGCGGGCCCTCAACACCGGAAACGCGGCCGATGACATCGCCTTCGTCGTTGGAAATACCTACGACGTCGGCTTCGAGGTTCACCTCTGGGAGTACACGACGCGTGACCACTACATCTCGTTCCCGATGACCATGTCCCTCGGGACCGGTGGCGACATCGAGGCTGTGAGCGTCACGGGCGCCGGCGCGTTCGCGATTCCCAACTTCGACGACCACGCGACCTATCCCCCGGTACGCGTCGACCTCTTCCAGCCTGGCATCACCACCTGGGAGTTCTTGGACGGCTCGAATGCTGCCGACGGCAAGGTCTACAACGACCCGGTCACCGGCGCGGTCGTCGACCAAGTCCACGGTGGTTCCAGTTCGGTCGGCGGCACGGCCTGCACCGTCTGTCACGACGTTCGCAACGGCGGCGCGCTCCCCATGGAGACTCTCGCGGCTCAGCGCGGCGGCGTCTGGAGCGACACCCCCACTGACGCTCCCTGATTCTTCCGAATCTCAGTGAACCTGGCGGCCCACGGTGGTCGGTCTCTGCGAAGGCAGAGACCCCCCGTGGGTTTTGCCGTTTAAGGCCCCCGGCGCCGGGGTGCTCGACGGAGCACGATGACGGCGGGTGAGCGCGATGACGGCAAGGTTGAACACGGCTCCGCGCGATGACGGCGCGGGCGGGGGTGCCTCCAGCTCCAGGGGCTTTGTTACGCGACGACCGGAGTTGGCGCTGTGGTTTGCGGGGATAGTGTCGCGGGTGCCGGGTCTTACCCGGGGGCCGGACGCTTTTACTTCCGCTGGAGGCACCCCCGCCCACCCCTCATTGACCTGAACCGGGCGAACTTCGGCTGGGATGGTGGTCTCCGAGGGGCGTGGTTGCTGTGGGTGATAGACGGGGATCATCGGTCTCGCCGGCGGGTCGTCTGCTCCGCTCCTAGCTTTCGCAGTGGCCCGATTGGTTCCGCGACGACGGAGGATCATTCCGTACCGCATGGCGGACGTGACCACGATCGGGCCTGCGCAGCCGCCCCGCCGGCGAGCCCTCAGCGCGCGCCGTTCGCCCCGCCATTCCATTGGCGCGGTGTTCGCCCTGGGATTGAGTTGGGACTGAGGCCGCCGGGCCAGTCGTTGGCATGCAGCGAAGGACCCTGATCGTCGATTTGAAAGAGAACTTGTCCCGGTGGGCCGGGCGCACCTGGGCAAGATTTCGTTTCACCACGAGCCAGTTGTGCCCTCGAGGTGCCTGCCCAACGCGTCCGCCTCGCGAATGGAAGGGCACCTCTCCCAGCTATCGACAGAGGTCCCGGTGGCGGGGTGGCTGCGCAGGCCCGTGCGCCCCCGCGTCCAACATGCCGAACGGTCAAGGCGCCGTCCCCGCGACCATCCTCTGGGAACTGCGAATGTTAGGAGCGGAGCAGACGACCCGCCGCCGGGACCGGCCATCCCCATTACACACCACCACCAACAAGGTCCCCGGAGACCACCATTTCAAGAACAGTTGGCTCTGCTCAGGAAAAGCAGGCGTGGTTGGGGGTGCCTCCCGCGGAAGTCAAAGCGTCCGGCCCCGGCGCCTCCTCCGGCTCCCGCGACATCATCCCCGCCCTCCACAGCGCCAACTCCGCTCGTCGCGTAACAAAGCCCCTGGAGCGGGAGGCACCCCCAACCACGCCGTCATCCCAGAACACCCCCCCCGGTCACGTAAAGGGTCGCACAGCCCACCGCGTCCGCTCAGTCGCGCAGGCGCCAGACCCGGAAACGGATGGGGCCTTCGTTCGACAGCGGGCGGTCGAGGAGCCCCCGGGGCGTCATGTGGCGCAGGGCGTCCGCGCCGCCGAGGAGCCCGTCGCCGTTGGTGTCCCCGAGCAGCGCGCCGATGTGGTCCCAGGGCCGCGGCAGCTGGGCGCCGGCGGTGGTGTAGTCGATGGCGAAGAGATCGCCCGCCTCGATGTCGTCGTTCCAACGGAGAGCCATGGCGCGGCCGCTCTCGTCGCGGACCCGGCCGTCCTCGCCGAGCAAGAGGACCGAGCTCACAGGACGCGCGACCGAGGCGATGCCGCCGACCGAGGTGTAGCGCACCTGGCGGCCCCCTGAAGCGCGCCGGGCGCCGACGAGCACGTCGGCGCAGTCGGCGCCCACGTAGCGGTCCGCCTGGGGGCCCGTCGAGCCGAAGACGTTCGGCACGTGGAAGTAGGTGCTCAGCCACCCGAGGTAGTCGTCGCCTGTCCGGAAGCTGACACGCATGACGGCTCTCGAGAGGCCGAGGCGGTCGACGTCCTCGCCGCCGGGAGTTCGGTGGGCGGTCCCGGCGAGGGCCTCTGCCGTCGCCGCGTACCAAGCGGAGCCGGCGCCGCCGAAGGGCGCCTCTCCATTTTCGCCACCGGCGGCAGATACCCCCGTTACCCGATCGACGGTGAGTTGGCCTTCGTGACCACCGAGTTCCACCGTGTCGTATTCGATCGCGTCGTAGCCCAGCCACCGCCCGTGGCGGGGGCCGAAGAGCACGCTGTTCGAGTATTGGTCGACGCCTTCGTTCGGGGGCGCGGTCTCGACGTGCTGCATGCGCGGCACCACGCGAAACCAACGCACCCGCGTCCCCGGGGCGACAGGTGAGAGTCGGCCGCCATGGCCGACCACGACCACCCGGAGGGTCACGGACTCGCCGACCCGGGCCTGGACCGGGCCCCGCCGGAGGTCCTCTGCGCCATCGTCGGCCGTGACCCGGACGACGACCAGGTCCTCTGCCGCAGCGGTCCCCGGCAGGATGAACGAGGCCACGATGGAGACGAGCAACACCAGCACATCGTCTGGGACGCGCCTCGGCCCTCGAAGTTCTATCGTTCGACTTCCGGCGTTCCGGCGTTCAGGGCATTTGGGTTCTCTGGAGGCCGAGGCCAGTTCCCAGCGCCGCCCCGGCAACCGCCGAAGCCGCTGCTGGCGTTGGCTGGCCGCGCCAGGTCCCCCGCCGCGGTGCGCACCCAGGCGGTGATGACCCAGCCTCCTCCTCCTCGG
>QMMC01000047.1 GCA_003647065.1 Deltaproteobacteria bacterium
CACCTGTCTTCGCCTGTGTGCGAAACATCGCCCGGACCTGGCACTTCCCACCGACCGGCGGCGGTTGCGCCGTGGTGAGCGTGCCCTTCCGCTTCTCGCCCCGCGAGTAGCCTGAGGCTTCGAGTCCATGGATTACCTGAAGGGTTATCGCGTCGCTCGGGAAGACCCCGAGTGGACCAGCAAGCTGCTCATCGGCTCGCTGATCTTCCTGTCGTCGATGGTCATCCCGCTGGTGGGCCAGCTCGCCCTCGTCGGATGGCAGGCGCTCATCATGCGTCGGGCGGTGCACGGGCAGGACACCCCGATGCCCCGCCTCGAGTTCGACATGGACTACCTGGGCAAGCTCGTCGGGCTCGGCTTCAAGGGGCTGATCGCCCGATTCCTCTGGAGCTTGCCCGTCATCGTCCTCGTCTTCGGCTCGATCATGTGCCTGTATTTCGCTTTCTTTGCGATGATCTTCGGCGGGGTGGCGGTGGCCGCCGAGGGGGGCAACTCGGGCCTCGCCGCCCTCGGTCCCGTCGCGGCCATGTGCTGCATGTTCGTCGGCTACTTCTCCGTCATGGTCCTCGCCATCGTCGCCGCCATCCCGGCGAACGTGGCGGCCATGCGCGCCGAGCTCTGCGATGACCTGGCCTTGGCCATGAAGTTCGGTGAAGTAATGGACTTCACAAAAAAGAACTTCGGGGAGCTGTTCAAGGGCATGCTCATTCTCGGCGTGGTCGGCTCGATCCTAGGCATGATCGGCTCGTTCTTCTGCTTCGTGGGCGTATTCCCCGTGGCGGTCCTCGGCATGGTCGCCCACGCCCACTTCTTGGCGCAGGTCTACCAGCAGCACGTCCAGAACGGCGGCGACCCGCTTCCGGTTGCGGGTCCGGAGCTCGACGTCCCTCGGCCGCCGGCCAATCCACCACAAAATTTCTGAAACGCGATAATCGGGTATCATCCGGGGGTCGTGGACGACGAGTCTGACCGCCAGACCGCAATCGGGACGAAGGGCTCCGATACCGAAGAGCCGATCTTTGCCATCGGCGAGTTCATCGGACGCATCTACGAGGTGCGCCGGGTGCTCGGCAGTGGCGGCATGGGGCAAGTCCTCGAAGCCCACGACCACTCCCTCGACCGCCGCGTCGCGATCAAGGCGTCGTGGCCCACCCTCGACCTGCCTGCCATCCGGGAGGAAGCCCGCGCGATGGCGGCGTTCCGCCATCCGACCCTGATCACCGTGCACGGCATCGGGGTCCACCGGGGCATCGACTACATCGTGATGGAGCGCATCTACGGTGTGTCCCTCGCGGACATGCTCGAGCAACGGCTGGTGAGCGCCCAGCCTTTCAGCGCGGCCGAGGCGGTGCCCATTCTCAAGGCCGTCGCCGAAGGACTTTCCGTCGTGCATCAGGCGGGCATCGCGCATCGAGACGTCAAGCCCGGCAACATCATGCTCAGCCCCGACGGCCGCGTCGTGCTGATGGATTTTGGACTCTTCCTGCCGGAGTTCAGCTTCTCCAAGGCCGACATGGTTGCTGGCTCACCGCCCTACATGTCCTCCGAGGCCCTCACCGGGCAACTCCTTCCCGGCTCTGGGCCCCTCGTCGACATTCATGCGCTCGGGGTCACGGCCTACGAGATGCTGACCGGCGAGCTGCCGCGCATGGCGCCGACCTTGCCCGAGCTCTACGACGTGCACATGGAGGAGGTGCCCGATATTCGGGTCCTGCGCGACGACCTACCGGAGAGCCTCGGCACCCTGATCAGCGAGATGCTCGCGCCCGCCGCCGGTGACCGACCCCAGTCCGCCGAGCACATCGCGTGGATGCTCGACGCGGTGCTGACGGAAGCATCCTCGGAGAAGACCCGCGGCGTCGAACGCGTGCTCATCGTCGAGGACGACGCCGACATCGCCAAGCTCGAGTCGTTCTACGTGATGCGCTCCATCGGCAAAGAGGTCGAGGTGCGGATCGTGGGCAACGGCGAAGAGGCGGTGGACGCGCTGCGCTCCTTCGACCCGGACGTGATGATCCTCGACCTGCACATGCCGAAGATGAATGGCATCGAGGTCTGCATGTACATGCGCGGATCTCATCTCGCCGAAAAGTGCACCATCGTGCTCGTCAGCGCCGGCGCCCAGGAGGACGACCGGCAGCTCTTGCATCAGCTCGGGATCCGGCACTTCCTGGTCAAGGGCGCCAAGCTCGGCAGCGAACTCGGGGAGCTGCTCAAGACCCTCGACGCCTCGTGATCTGAATCGTCGGTTCGCCGTCGTTGAAGTTCACCAGGGCCCGCAGCGTCTCGCCGGCTTCCGCTTCGAAAGTGACTTCGGCGGACTTGCCGAGGGAGTCGTTGGTGATGCGCAGGGTATGGCGCCCCGGTGCGATGGTGCGATCCCGGACCGCCTCGGTGCCGAGGGCAGCGCGGTCGAGGCGATACTCGCCCCAGGGCTGGGCGCTGATACTGATGCGTGCGCTCGCGGCGACGACGGAGACCTGGCCCTCCGGCGACGGGTGAGCTCCCGAGTTCTGACCGGAGGTTGCGCGGGCGTCCGCGACGCTCGGTGAGGTCGCGTCGGCGTTGGTCCCGGGGCCGCCGTCGGCGGCCTCTCCCGGGGCCCCACCGTCGAGGGGCGTCGTGGCATCTTCGGTGGCGCCGGCCGTGAGGGCAGCCGCCGCATCGGTTGGCGACCGGTCGGCGCCCGCGTCTTGGCCATGTTGGCCATGTTGGCCAGAGCCCGGGTCCATCGCCGCGCGGTATCCGAGGGCCGCGAGGACGACCGCGACCAGGCCCGCCACGATGAGTGGCCCCCGGTTCCTGGTTGGTGGGTTCTTTCGCTCGGCGGGATCCTCTCGAACGAAGGGAAGGGTCGCCCCTTGGTTCGAGCTTCGTTCCGGGATGGGTACGGTCCCGTCCTGGCTCGATGTGCGACCAGGGATGGGAACCGTGCCCTCCTCGAGGGTGGGCGCGGGCGCCACCGGATCCATCGAGTTCGTCGATTCGTCACCGAGAATCTTGCGGAGGGTAACGCTGGTCGCGATGGTGCGCACCGTCGCTCCGGCCGGCGCATCTCCCTCGGTGGACGGGGAGGGTCCGGCTGGTTTTCGGTGATGGTTCTTCGCGGCAGACTTGGCGGACCGCGCCCGGTCGCCGAGCTCCGGCGCGACTCCTTCCGGAGCCTTTGCCGCGAGGAATGCGCGCAGCTTCTTGCCCATGCGCTTCGCCGAGACCGGGCGGTCTTCGGGCTTCGGCATGAGGGTCTCGTCGACGAGCTGCGCGAGGTCTGAGGGGATGGAGCTTTGATCGGCGAGGCTCGGGGGAGGCTCATCGAGGAGCGCCGCGCGGGTCTGCTCCGGCGACCCTCGGAGGAATGCTGGTCGGTTGATGAGGGCCTCGTAGAGCACAGTTCCGAGGCTGAAGAGATCGCTCTGGGGGCTTACGATCGCGCCGCGGGCCTGCTCGGGGCTCATGTACCCGTGGGAGCCGAAGACCTCACCGATGAGGGTGCCCTCGGCCCTGGCGGCGATGCCGAAGTCGAGCAATCGCACGTGTCCGAGGGAATCCACGATCACGTTCCGGGGGGTCACGTCCCGGTGCACGAGCTCGAAGCGCTCGTGGGAGTACGACAGGGCGTCGCACACCTGCATGCCCAGGTGGGCCGCCAACGTCGGTGGCAGCGGTCCCTCGCCGAGTATCTCCGCGAGGGTTGCCCCATCGACGAACTCCATCGCCAGGAAATAGACCCCGTCGACGACCCCGAGTTCATACACCGGGACGATGTGCGGGTGGCTCATCTGAACGAGGGTCTTGGCTTCCTCGACGAACATCTCGATGAAGCGCGGGTCGGTCGCGAGCTCCGGGAGGACCTGCTTGACCACGAGCTTCTTTTCGAAGCCTCCAAGGCCCCGGAGGCGCGCCAGGTAGACCCGTGCCATGCCGCCCCGGGCGATCTCCTCGTCGAGGAGATACTTCCCGAACTGGCGGACCGTCGGCGGTGATTGGACCGATGCCGGCATTCGTGAGAGATCATAGCGCGATGCGGACGGCACCGGTGTTCCTCGTCGCGTTCTTCGCGGCGGCTTCGATCGCCGCCGGCGCGGTCTGCACCGGCTGTGAGCCGGCGACGGAGGTGACCCGGGCTCAAATTCTGCTCACGCTCCCGACCGATCCCGACTGTCAGCCGCCGGCGGGCCCCGGCCGCGTATTGATCGTGGCTTCCGGTGACTTTCCTGCTTCAGAAGAGACGGTCGAGGTCTTGACCCCCGACGGGGTGGGGGCGGTTCCAATCCGCAAGTTTCCCTTCGGTACCGAGGCGCTCACCTTCGAATTGTTCGTGGATGGGTCCGCCGATTTCGTCGCTGGGGCGCTGCATCGGCGCAAAGTCGTCGATACCGTCGATACGCTTCTGCTTCTTCCCCTCGGCTCGAGCTGCGGGACCCCGGACCCCGACGTTCGCGCTCCGGCCCTCGGGGCGGTGGCGGAGCTCCCTGGCGGCGGCTACCTCGTGGCCGGGGGCCTCAGCGACGACGGCATCGAAGCACGGTCGCAGTTCATCCTCGTCCCGAAGGACGAGACGACCCTCGCCGAGACCCTCAGCCTGGCCACCCGCCGTGTCGGGGCGGTGGCGACGCGGGCGGGCGATCGCGTTCTCATCTCGGGGGGGTCCGAGCGGGAAGACCTCCCCGCCGAAGAGAGCTTCGAGGTCTATGACCACACGGCCCACGCCCTCGACGTCGACGCCGCGGGTCGTATGTGTGCCGGAGCGGAAGTCTGCCGGCGCCGGGACCACGGCGCGGCGGTAATTCCCGACGGGCGTGTCGTATTGGTTGGAGGCGTGGTCGAGGCGGGGGCGGCTGAACTCGCGACGACGGTCTTGATCGATCCTCGGTCCGGTGACGTGGACGAGAGTGTTGGTGACCTCCTGCGTGCCCGTCGAAGCCCCACGGCCCTCGCTCTCTCGGACGGGACGGTCGTCGTCGTCGGAGGAAGCGCCGCCGGGGCGTTCGTTTCGACCGTCGAGAGCCTCGCCGTCGCACCGCTCACGTTCGGCGAGGTCGAAAATGTCACGATGCCGGGGGCTCCGCTCTTGCCCGACCGCGTCGGCGCATCCTTCGTCTCACTCCCGGGGCGCCGCGTCGTCGCCGTGGGGGGGCGCGGAGAGCTCGAAGGCACGGCCACGGTGTTGGTCTTCGAAGGGCCACGGCGGGCCGTCCGTCACGACGTGGCCCTCCCGGGGTTCCCGGGCCTCGACGAGTCCCGGGCGGTTGCCCTCCTCGATGAACGCATCCTGGTCGTCGGACGAGACGGCGCTGGAGCCCTCCGGGCGTTTCGCGTCGACGTCGGCCGGGGAATCGTGGAGCCCCTCGATCCGCCTGTGCACGCGGCGACGTCCCTCGTGGCCTGTGACGACGGCGCGGTCGCCGAGGTCGGTCCGACCGGCGGCGCCTACCGGCGGCTGCTGCTCCGGAGCCCCTTCGACCCCCCCCCGGCGGCCCTGGTGCCGTCCGACGCCGCGTGGCTCGCTCTTGCCGCCGCGCCGCTCTATGCGACGAGCCCCGACGGCGACGGCCTCGAGGCGCGGCAAGAAGCGGCGCCCGTCTCCGTGTCGGCGCTCCGCTTTCGCGACGTGACCCTCAGCCCGACGGTCATCGGAGATCACGACGTGGTCTTCACCGATGAAGAGGGCGTGCGGTTCGTCGCGGCGGTCGACGCCGCTGACGTACGGGTGGGCGAGTGCACGATTCCTCGGGCCGACGGGGACGCCGTCGTCATCACCCTTCGCGGAGACCAGGTCACCCTCGAGGCGGGTGAGGCGCGTATCCAGTGCCCCCTCGCTGGCCTTTCTGGGAGTGTCGCGGTGAGCCTCGAACTCGCCCTCGGCGCGCGGTTTCGGGCCTTGGAAATCGCGCGCCTCTGAGCGGGCGCTGGACAGGCCCGGTTACCAGTCGGGCCAGTTGACGTCGCCGGGGGTCTCAGCGGGGCGGCCGAAGTAATAGCCCTGGAAGAGGTCGCATCCCAGGTCGACCAGGCAGCGTAGCTCGCTCTCGGTCTCGACCCCTTCTGCGACGAGGGCGATGCCCATGTCTCGGCAGAGGTCGGCCATCGAGTGAACGAGCTTCTGCTTCGTCGGCAGGGTGTCCACGTCGCGGACGATCGCCATGTCGAGTTTTGCGACGTCGGGCTCGAGCATGGCGAAGCTGGTCAGCCCCGCATAGCCAGCCCCGAGGTCGTCGACCGCCACCCGGAACCCGAGGCTCCGGAGGCGCGCTATCTGACTGCGCGCGTTGGGAACGCCATCGAGGGACGCCCGCTCGGTGATCTCGAGCACCACGTGCTCGGCCATCTTGCAGATCGCGCTGTCCTCGGCGTAGAGGCGCTCGTCGGAGAGATCTTTGGGGTGGAGATTCAGGAAGAGCATGCCCGGCAGGCTCTCCGCCGGCGCCGGCGCGATCGACCGTATCTTGTGGCCGAGGTCGTCGACTCGGTTCAGCTGCTCCGCTGCTTCGAAGAGGGCCCCCGGGTGCGGAAGCTCCTGCTCGCGGGAACGGACCAGGGCTTCGTAGCCGTAGACCGTCCGCCCCGAGAACGACACGATCGGCTGATAGACCATGAAGAGTTCGATCAAGGCGCGATCGAAGGCGGCTTCCACCTTGGCGCGATCGCCGAGCCGAGCGTTGACGTCGCCGAGGACGGCGAGAGCCTGACGCTTTACGGCGGCGAGCTTCGACAGATGCACCGCCCGCTCGACGACCGCCACCAGCTCAGTCGAGTCGACGGGCTTGACGAGGTACTTCAGGGCCCCGTGATCCATGGCTTGGATCGCTGTTTCGACGGTCGGGCCTCCGGTGATGAGCACCACCGGGACGTCTTCGTCCTCGGCCCGGATGCGCCTGAGGAGCTCGACGCCGGTCATCCCCGGCATGGCGATGTCGGTGAGGATGGCCTCGATGCCATCGTCGCGGAATGCAGTGATCGCCGCTTCGCCATCGTGGGCGATGACTACCTCGTAATCGGCGTTCTCGAGGGTGCGGCGGTAGGCTCGGCAGAGCGCCGGTTCGTCATCGACGACGAGGACCCTTCCTTTGGTGCTCATTGTTCCCCCGAGGAACGCGAACTCACTTCATCGCTTTGGCGTTGCAATCAGATGCCGGCCGGGGCTGCTGCGACCGAAGATGGCGCGCCGGAGCTCCGTGAGATCTGAAGCATACCACCGACGAGGGCCGGCATCTGCCCCGTAAGGTAGCCGAGGAGGGCAACGAGGCTCGCGTCGGTCGGCCCGACGGCGACCATCCCGAGGAGCACGACGGCCACCCCCTCGCGCACTCCCACTCCCCCGATGGAGATGGGGAGGAGCGTCGCGATGACGATTGCATTTCCCACGACCAGGAGGGTCGCCGGGCTGGCATCGACGCCGAGGGCGAGTCCGGTCGCCGCGAAGACCGAAGCCGTTGCGAGATGCGAGGCGAGGGAGAGGGCGAGCGCCCGACCGACATTTCCCGCCGAGAGGCCCCCTTCGGCGACGGCCTCGAGGAGGGCGGAAGCGCGCGACTGAATGCGTTTCGGGGCGAGGCGGAGGGCCGGCGCAAAAGCTCGGGGATGACGAAGGGCGACGAGCCCGATGCTCGCGCAGGCCAGAACCAGGAGTGCCATGGGTCCCGCGGTCGGGCCGAGCATATCGGCCGTCCCAGCGGGGAGCAGGGCGAGGGTCAGGATGGATAAGCCGAGGAGACCAAAGAGCTTTTCTGAAAGGATCGCCGCAGCGCTCTGGGCGCGTTTGCCGGTTCGCTGGGCGACCTCGACCGACCGGAAGAGATCGAGCCCCATCGTCGATGGGGTGAAGGCGCCGACGAAGCGCCCGATCAGGTACGAGCGGCTGAGCCAGCCGAGGGGGAGGGAGAGGCCCCGGGCTCTGAGGAGGAGCCGGTACCGAAGCACCCCCCCCGCCACCGCTGCGAAGTGCAGAAGCACGGCGAGGACGAGGTAGAGCGGATCGAGACCTTCGAGCCGTGCACCGAGGGCGTCGATCCCATCCCGCTGCGAAGCGGACCAGAGCACGTAGGTGAGCAGACCCACCGACACAGAAACCTTGAGACCCAGGATCAGACGACGACGCACACCTACCATGTACGTCCATGTCCTACATCAGGTCCAGTTTTGGGGGGACGGTATAAACTTTCTTACTTTCGAGGCGAAAGTAAGAAAGTTTATACCGTCCCCGCTCGATCAGTCCCCGCTCGATCAGCGGTTGAAGTAGCGGGCGGCGTCTTCGACGTCTCCGGGGCTGCCGATGATCAGGGGCGTCCGCTGGTGGAGCTTGTCGGGCTCGATGTCCAAGATGCGCCTCTTGCCATCGGTCGCGACGCCGCCAGCGGCCTCGATGATGAACGCGAAGGGTGCGGCTTCGTAGAGCAAACGCAGCTTGCCTTCGGGCTTCTTCTCGTCGGCGGGGTAGGCAAAGACGCCGCCTCGGAGGAGCGTGCGATGCAGGTCCGCGACCATCGCGCCGATGTAGCGCAGGCCGTACGGCTTACCCTCGTCGGGGTTGTTGCTCTTCATCCAAGCCACCCACTCCTGGACGCCAGGCTTCCAGTAGCAGTGGTTGCCTTCGTTGACAGAGTAGGTGTCTCCCCGGGCCGGGATGTGAATGTCGTCGTGGGAGAGGAAGAACTCGCCGACGCTCGGGTCGTAGGTGAAGCCCCACACCCCCTCGCCGGTCGTGTAGACGAACATCGTCGACGAGCCATAGATCACGTATCCAGCGGCGACGAGGTCACGACCCGGTTGCAGGCAGTCTTCGAGGGTGCCTGGCCCGCTGCTCTCGGACTTGCGCCGGAAGACCGAAAAGATCGTCCCGATCGAGGCGTTGATGTCGATGTTCCCCGACCCGTCGAGGGGGTCGAAGAGCAGGACGTACTTTCCGCTCGAATACCCTTCGGGGACCGGAATGAAGTCCTCGACCTCTTCGCTGCCCATGGCGCAGACGTAGCCGCCGGTGGAGATGCTCTCGACCAGAGTGTCGTTGGCGACATCGTCGAGCTTGGCGACCATTTCACCCTGGACGTTGCGCGCTCCGGTCGAGCCGAGGACGCCGAGGAGGCCGGCGCGGTGGACCCGGCTGTAGATGATCTTTGCGGCGAGGCCGATCTGCTGGAAGAGGCCCGTGAAGTCGCCGGTGGACCCGGGGATCTTGCGGCCCTGCTTGAGGATGTGGTGATCGAGGCTCGTGTTTGGCTGAGCTGCCGGGCCGGGCCGGAAGCTGGGGGGGGAATCGGTCATTTTCAGGCTCCCTTTTTCTTTCGCCCCGAAGCCGACGGCAACGCGAACTCGTCTTCTTCGAGGGTGGAGACGCGGGTCCTAGGTGCCCGCTGTCCCGTGCTCTTCTTTTTGCTCTTTTTTCCCCGGGTGGGGCCATCGGCGCCGCCGTCGTTGTCGAGCTCGACGACCATGCCGAAGAGCGCGCCGATGACCGGCGCGTAGAGAAGCGGCATCGACGTCCAGTCCGTGCCCGCCGCGGCGTGGGGCAGGGCGAAGGGAACGGACCAGGGCAGGTAGCTGGACCCTATCCAGTAGACGAGGGCCGCGATGCCGACGCCGACGACTCCCTTGAGCACGGCCTCGATCCACGCCTCGGCCCGCCACGGGGCTTTGCCGCAGAGGATACCGGCGGTCGCGCCAATGCCCATCGCGAGCAAGAAGCCGAGCAGCCCTGTCGTCTCTCCCCAGCGGAGTCCGAGCTGAAACCCGGCCCCGAGGCCCCCGCCGACGACGAGGCCCTTGAGCAGTCCGATTCCGAGGCGCGATAACACGGGCCGGCAGCATACCCGAGGCCAAGGGCCCCGGGAACCGCCGCGTTCAGTAGCCTTCGCAGCGGAGCAGGTCGGCTTGGTTGATCACCAAAGTGGTGTTCTGGCAGACCTGTACGCCGCTCTGGATGCATTCGTCACCGTCTTCGTCGACGAGCTTCAGGTCGTAGGTGTCGCAGGGCACTCCGTTGAACCGATAGGTCGTGCGCGCCCGCAGAACGTCGTTGCCGAGCTGGTCTGGTCCCCAGTTCGGGTCTCGGGACGAGCTCATGTAGACGTAGTAGATGTCGTAGTTCGAGTTGTTCTGAATCGCGTAGAACGAGTTGGCCGGCGCCACCTGCTGGTTGTTCGCCTGCGGGTTGTTCGCGGTGTTTCCGTTGGCTACCGCACCACCGCCACCGCACGCGCTGAGCGCCGCGGCGAATGAAAGAATGAGTCCACTGACGAGTATTCGCATCGGGTTCCCTCCCTGGAATGGAACGGCGAGGTTGTACCTCCTCGCCCGACCCGACAAGAGCGAACTGCAGATCGTATGACGCCCCACACGGCTCGATCACTTCGAGCCGGAGGCGCCTACGTCAGCCTTGGAAGCTGGCCTGTACTCCGGTCGACGAGAAGTCCCCGTCGTAGACGTACAGTTCCTGAGCGTTGATCTCGCCCTCTTCGGAGCCGATGATCTCGGTGACGCGGACTACGCGATGAGCGCCTTCCTCGTCACGTTCGACCTCGAGGACGAGCTGCACCGCTCGCGCGACGAGCTCCGCCGCGGCGCCGTTGCCGCCACGGCAGCCGAGGCGCGCCTGTCGGACGAGCTCGAGGCCCGCCGGGCCCTGGCCGTGCATGCCGACCAGATCGCCGCCCGGGCGCGCTGCCAGTTCGCTGAAGACGTCGCAGGTGTCCGTGCCCCGGAGGTCGTCCACGACGATCCGGTCAGCGCGCATCAGGCCCGCCTGGCGGACGACGTCGCACAGCCGCACGCCGCTGCTGGCTCCGCCGGTCCCGAGGGAGATGACCCCCTCGCGGCCGATGGCGAGGTCCGGCACGTCCTCCGCGGTGACGATGCGGTCCTGTTCGGCGAAGAGTGAGGTGAGGGCGCCGACGAGGGTCGTGACCCCGGCCCCGACAGATCCGAGAACGGCAATCGTGCGTCGCGCCGAGATGGCATCGCGGACCAGGTCGAGGATCTCCTGGTTGAGCACACCCTGGCTCACCATCGCGGCGGCTCCGGGGTTATCCGCCATGCGGCGGATCTCGATGATCGGCCCGCGGATGGCGATCGGCGGCAGGACCACCGTGATGTGGGGCCCGTACGGGAGCGCCGTGTGGTGAATGAACCGCCCCGGCTCGAGCCTGCCGCCGCCCTGGGCGATGAGGCGTCCCGCGATAGTCACGACCGCGTCGGCGCTGGTGAAAACACCCTCGACGCGTTCGAGGCCGTTGCCGCGATCGGCGACGATGCGGCGGGGACCCTCGACGACGATCTCACGGATGGTGTCATCGGCGAGCAGGTCTTCGAGGGCACCGAGGCCAACCATTTCGCACACGGCGGCGTTGCCCAACACGTTGGCGTCGATGCCATCGAGGAGACTTTCGCTCGTCAGCTGGGAGATGACCTGCTGAACGACCTGTTCGGCCTGGCCCCGACGCGACTGGTCGAGCATCGCCGATGGGTCTGCGTTGCGTATGTCGAACTGGTAGCTCGCCCTGCCAACTACGGCGCGCAGCGCGCCTTCGAGGCCCGGGCGATCCGGGACCGCTGGACCGGCGGGAACCGGTGCCGCGGCCGGGGCCGCGGCAGGAGCCGGAGCGGCGACCGGGACGGGAGCCGGCACGGGAGCGGGAGCAGGCGTCGGCACCGGAGCCGGAGCCGGAGCGGCGACCGCGACGGGAGCTGGCATCGGTGCGGGGGCGGGGACCTCCACGTCCGGTGCTCCGCGCTTGCCCGGAGGCGCGGTGGTCGGATGGGATGGGCCCGGCGGTGGGTTCGCCGCAGGACCTTGGTCCTGCATCGTGGGTTTACGCGTACGACCGGCGGGAGCGCGGGGCGCGGGAGCGTCGGCGGCGGGCTCCTCGTCGAGGGGGTAGCGCTCCGGGGCCATGTCCGGAGGCGGGGCCGGTTCCGAGGGCGCGGCGGGCAGCGGCGGCGGGGGCGCGGCCTGCGGCGGGGCCTGCGGCGCGGGTGAATTCCGCAGCGGCGGCGGACCACCCGCTGCACTCCGGCGCGGGGGCGCGGCCTGAGGTGGCTCGTCGTATCCCATCGCAGGCGGCTGGGGCTGCTGTTGGGCGGCCTCCTCCACCGTCATGATGAAGTCGCCGATGTAGATCTTGTCGCCCGGCTTGACCACGAGCGGCGACGTGATCTTCCGCCCGTTGACGTAGGTGCCGTTGGTGCTCTTCAGGTCGACCACAATGAAGCGGTTGTCCTTGAGGACGATCCGGCTGTGGCGCTTCGAGACGTTACCCTTCGGCAGGATGATGTCGTTGCCTTGAACGCGGCCAATGGTGACCTCGTTCTTGTCGAACTCCATGCGCCGTTGGGCACCACCCTTTTCGGTGATGACGACTGTGAACATTCATCCCTCGGGAGAGCCTGGGAACGTGGGCTCTCAGCGCGCCATTGAACCTGGCGAGGCCTCGGCAAGTCAATATTATTCCAGGCCTTCGGCGGTCTGTTCGCCCCGAATTGCCGGTCAGTCGAGGAGCCGGAGACCCGGGGGCAGGCTCTCGCCGAAGATCCGCCGTTCCTCTGCCGCATCGAGGTGGGTGACTTCGGTCACCATGCGCTGCCAGGCCTCCGGGGCGTCGACGGCTCCGAGGCGGTTTTTGACTTGCTTTCGGGTGGCTTCGGGGAGGTCGCGCTGGCGGTCGCCGCTCACGCGACAGAGCACCGCGGCAGCGAAAGCCGCTTGCTCTTCGGATGCGAAATCCGCCCCCAGGCACGCGCCGAGCCAACGCTCGGCGGCCTCCCGGGGCACGACCGCGTGGGCGCTCCCGTAGAAAGGCACCCGGGCCCCGAGGCGTCCCAGAGCCCACCAGGTCTGTGTGCCTTCGTCGTGCTTCTGAAGCCGGGTCACCAGCCAGTCGCCGATTCTGACTTTTCGGGCGGGTGAAATGTGCTCCAGAGACCCGGCGAGGCGCACCATGTCGTCGTAGCCGGCCATCTTCGGTCCGGGGGGGCGTTTTCGAGGTCGCTTGGTGGGTGGGTGCAGGTACCACTCGATGCTGTCGACGAGCTTTTCCTGCATCTCGGGGGAGAGGCCGCCCGCCACGCGACGCCAGAAGATCCACCACTCGGCCCAGTTCTGGGCCTCGGGCACGTACTGAATGCCGCCCTTGAAGACCGACGACCAGAGCTCCCGGACCCGCCAATCGTCGAGGGGGTAGCCGAAGCCCGGGCGCAGCGTGTAGCCCGCGAGGTTGAGCCACACCCGCTCGTGGGCCGCCGAGCGTCGCCGCCGCTTCACGCTCGCGAAGAGGGCTCCGTAGAGCTCCCGGAGCAGCGGGGTCTCCCAGGTATTGCGAGACTGGATGATCTTCTCGAGGTTGGTGCGCAGAGTCTTGACCTCGGAGGTCTTCACCTCCTCGGTGCCCTTGCCATAGATGCGCCGGACCAGATCCGTCGCGTCTTTGAAACGCGGGTGCAGCTGGGTGACCTTCTGGGCCGCGACCTCGGACTTGCTCGCCCCCCGGAGGGCCATCTCGAGCTTCCACCGACGCTTGGGATCCTCGGCGGCGACGCAGCTCATCTCGAGGGTGCCCACCTCGGTGAGCGCCGTGATGACCCGCACCGGGATCTCGGTGTCTTTCTGACTCGGATCGTCCGACTCGAGGACCGCCGCCATCAAGGGGAGCTCGTGATACGTATCACCATCGATCGAGACGATGTCGCCGGGGCGGTGGTGGCGTACGTCCTGCGATGAGGCGACGAGGGGAAAGCGCACGGGTCTGCCGAGGCGCAGGGACATCGTCCGCCGCTCGAGGTCGATCTCCTCGCCCTCCTCGGCACCTCGGGGCAGGACGCAAACTCCCTGCCGGCCTTCGTCGCTCTCGTCCCCATCTTTCTTGGGAAGCACCAGGAAGTAGCTGCGGGCCGAGCCCCCCCCGATGCGCAGGCCGACGCCGCGCCGGGCGAGGCCATAGGCGACGGCTCCGCGGGCGACGGCGAGCTCCGGCGCGTCGTTGGAAAGCAGCGTTGGCCTTTCCCCGCGCCAGTCGCCGAGGACGTCGAGGAGCCGCGTGGCGAGCTCTTCACCCCGAAATACGCCGCCGTTGAGCAGGACCGCGTCGGGGACCGCGAGGCCGCTCTCGGAGTCGGCAGCATTGTCGAGGCCCAGGGCTTCCCGGGCGAGTTCGTCGTGGTGGGCCAGGAACGCGGCGACGTGGCGGGTGATCGCCGCGTCGGCGACGTAGGGCAGGCCAAACTCCACGATGGCGCCGCGGCGCTTGGCGGGTCGCTCGTCCGCGGTGACCCTGGGGAAGAAGCCGTCGAGGACGAGCTTCTGCACTTCCTCGCGGGTGACCTCGGTCGATTTGGCTCCGCCGATCAGCTTCGAGCCCGAGCCGAGGACCGTCACGGTCACCTTTTCCGGTGCGTCCTTCGCGAGCAGCCGCTCTTTGGCCACCCGGGCCTGCTGGATGAGTTGGCTGAACCGAGCGCCGCCGAGTTGGGAGCCGCCGCCGATGCGAGGCTCGGCTGCGCGGGTCAGGGCGAGGTCCATGTTGTCCCCGCCGAGCATCAGATGGTCACCGACGGCGATGCGCGTCAGCCGCGGACCATTCTCGCGGAGCTCGATCTTGATCAGCGTGAGGTCCGTCGTGCCCCCGCCCACATCCACGACCACCGCGAGCTTTACGCCCTCGAGGGCCTCGTCGAGGCAGTCCCGGTGGCGGTCGAGCCACTGATACATGGCGGCCTGGGGCTCTTCGACGAGGCGCACCCGGTCGAGCCCCGCCCGGCGGGCGGCGTCGAGGGTGAGGGCTCGGGCGCCTTCGTCGAAGGAGGCCGGAACCGTGAGCACGATCTCCTGCTTGGCCAGGGGGTGCCCCGGGTGCTCGTGGTTCCACGCCGCGGTGATGTGCCGCAGGTAACTCGCGCTCGCCTCGACCGGCGAGACCTTCTCGACCTCTTCCGGCGCTCCCCAGGGAAGGATGTCCGCGGTGCGGTCGACGCCGTCGTGGGAGAGCCAACTCTTGGCGCTGGCCACCAGGCGCCCGGGAACCTTGGCGCCGAGCTCGAGGGCCAGTTGGCCGACGACCTCTTGTCCTGTTTCGTCGGCCGGCCCAGCTCCCCAGGGCAGGGTCGTCTCCCCCGGGCCGAGCTGTCCGGGTGCCGCTTGGTACCGCACCGAGGGCAGCACATCTCGCGGCGCGATCTCCCCGGGGGCAACGAGCTGATCGATTCGAAACGACTCGATCGCAGGGGCTTCGTCGTCTTCCGAAATTCGCGACGTATCGGCGCTGGCCACCACCGTGTGGGTGGTTCCGAGGTCGATACCGACGATGTAACGCGATCCCGGGGAGGCCATTCGAGGGGCCTATAGCACGCCTTTGCGGGCCTTGGACTATACTGAGGCCGTTACCCCTGGAGGCCCGATGTCCCGCATTGCACGACTTGCTTTCACCTTCGCCTGTGTCCTCGCCCTGACCGCCGGAACAGCGGCCTGCGGGGACGACGGGGCCCCGACCGACGCCGGGATGACCGACAGCGGCGGCGGGGTCGATAGCGGTGGCGGGACCGACGGTGGCGAAACCGACAGCGGGGCTGGAACCGATGGGGGCGGCACCGACGGTGGCGACACCGATGGCGCGGTCTCCGATGGCGGGACCGACGGGGCCACCGGAGACGCCGGAGCGATGGTTACCGGTTGCGCCGACGGCTCCGTTGGTTGCACCGATGGCCTGATGTGTTGCTCCGGCGTGCCCTATCCGACCGAAGGCATCTGCCTGCGAATGTGCACCATGCGCAGCGACCGTCACGCAAAGGAGCAGATTACCCCCGTCGACTCCGAGGCGCTCCTCGAGCGCGTCGCGGCCTTGCCGATCGCCGAGTGGAGCTACATCGACGAGCAGGGGGTGCGCCACGTCGGGCCCATGGCCCAGGACTTCCACGCGAGCTTCGGTCTGGGCGCCGATGATCGATCGATCCATCCGGTCGACGCGGCCGGCGTCACCCTGGCGGCGGTCCAGGCCCTCGCCCGACGCGTCGAAGGCCTCGAACGCGACAATGGGGCCCTCCGGGCTCACAACGCGGAGCTGAGTCAGCGACTCGAGGTCCTCGAAGGCCACTGAATCACCGGCTCCGGAGTTCTCGGGCGCGCTCGTGGTCCTCGGAGTCCTTGGGGCCTTTGGGGCCCTTGGGGCCCCCCCTGGCCGTTTTCAGTCAGCCCGGATGATCGCCCCCGATCTATAGACTGAAGTCTCAAAAACGGCATCATGGCGCCGTCGATGCAGCCGGCAGATACATCTTCATCCGCTCCTCGGCGGGGGGCAGGCTACGCGCTCTTGGTGGGCGCGCTGGGGGGCTGGCTGGCCCTCGGCGCTTCGGGCCTCGTCGACGGGGTCGTCGGCCTCGAACCCTCGGCTCAATTTCTCCCCGGCACCGGGGACCGTGTTCTCTTTCTGCTGCACCTCTTCGCCAGCTACGGCTTCCTCGGCGCCCTCGTTGGCACGGCCGGGGCTGCCGTGGTGCGGTTCCTGGCCCATACCGAGCTAGGCGCCGCCCTCCGGCGACTCCGGGCCCGGGACCGACGACCCTCGCTCACGGCGCTCTTCTTCGTCGCGCCCCCGCTCCTTCTGCTCATCGGTGGCATCGCGTTCAAGGTGGCCCTCGCGCTTCTGGCGACGCGCCGCCATGTCGGTTTGCAGCTCGGTGCGGCGATGCTCATCGCCGCCGCGGCGCTGGCTCTCTTCGTGCCGCTGGCTGCGGTCATCGCCTTGCCCTTCGCGGCTGCGCTCCGTTCGGTCTCGGCTCGGGGTGGCCTGGTCGCGCGCCTCGTGAATGGGCCCGCGACGCCGATGGTGGTCTTCGGGGCCAGCGCGCTTGCGATGGGCGCCTTCACCCTCGGCCGCCTCGAAGAGACCCTGGCGTTGCTCCCACTTCGGCCCCTCTGGGTCGTGCTGGGGGCCCTGGTCTTCCTGCCTCCCTCCCTTGCTGCGGGGCGCGTCTATGCGGTCCGCCTCACGCGCCGGCGCCCATGGGTCCTCGCCTCTCTGGCTGCGGGTCTTCTGGTCCTGCACCTCATCGGGGTCCTAGCCCTCGGTTCGATCGCCTCCGTAGGTCAGGCGACCGCGCATTTTACCGGCCTCGGGGGTCACCTCCTGCGGGTCTATCGCTCGGCCATCGACTTTGATGGCGACGGCTATAGCCCGATCCTCGGCGGCGGAGATTGCGACGATTTCAATGCGATGGCCCACCCCGGAGGGACCGAGGTTCTCAACGATGGGATCGACCAGAACTGCATCGGTGGGGACGCGACGGGGAGCGAAGGGCAGGATGACGTCGCGTTCGCGGACGTGCCCGAGAGCGTTCCCCGAGATGCCAACGTCCTCCTCATCACCATCGACACGGTGCGCGCCGACCACTTCAGCAGCTACGGCTACGAGCGGGTCACGACGCCGAACATCGATGCCCTCGCGGAGGACGGCATCGTCTTCGAGAACGCCTGGGCCCATGCGCCGTCCACCCGGTATTCGATGCCGGCGATCCTGACGGGGCGCTATCCGCTCCACGTCTACTACGATTTTTCGATTCGTCCGTGGCCCGGGCTCCTCCCCCGCGCCACGACCCTCGCCGAGGTGCTTCGGGGCCGCCGCATGCGTACCTCGGCGGTGACGAACCACTGGTACTTCGCCCCGGCCCGGGTGATGAATCAGGGCTTCGACGACTACGATAACTCGAACTCCACGCTCCATCGGCAGGATGCCCGGCTGGGCCCGGCGTCGAGCTCGGGCTCCTCTTCGAAGGAGCAGACCGATGCCGCGATCGCGGCCCTCGAGGGGTTTGGAGGTCAGCGGTTCTTTCTCTGGGTTCACTACTACGACCCGCATTTCACCTACGAGTCACACCCAGAGGTCGAGTTCTTTGGCAGCTCTGAGGTCGACCTCTACGACCACGAAATCCTCTTCACCGACCATCACGTCGGCCGCCTCATAGACGCGCTCCGGAACGAGGGCGTCTATGATGAAACCATCGTCGTGATCACCGGAGACCACGGCGAAGGCTTTGGCGAGCACGGCGTCACCCAGCACGGCTACCACCTCTATGCGGCCCAGACGAAGGTGCCCCTCATCATGCGCATCCCCGGCGTCGCTCCCCGTCGGGTGAGCACGGCGGCGGGGCATGTGGATATCCTCCCCACCCTCGCCAACCTCGTCGGCGCTCCGCCGAGCGACGACATGATGGGGCGCTCCCTCCTCGGCCTCGCCACCGGCGAAGCCCCCGAGGATCCGAATCGCTACGTTTTCCAGCATGTCGAGTGGGGCGCGTCCGGCCACAACGACATCCGGGGTGCGGCGAGCGCCGAGTGCCACGTCATTCACAACGTGAGCCCCCACAGCAGCTGGGAACTCTATCGCACAGCGGTTGATCCGAACGAAGAGACGAACGTCCTCGACGACCCCGGCCCCTGTGATGACGCTCGGCCGACCCTCGAGGCGTGGATCGAGTGGGTGGATCTCGAAACCGAAAACGAGACGCGGGAGATGGTGCTCACGGAGCGTCCGACGATCGCCGAGCCGGTGAACGTCAACGTCGGTGACGAGCTGCGTCTGCTCGAAGTCGCTCTGCCTGACGGGCCGGTGCGCCACGGAGGCTCCTTCGAGGTGACTTGGACCTGGGAAGTTCTCGGAGCGGTCCCCGAGGGCTACCTCGTCTACGCCCACGCCCTGCGAGAGGAGGGCGGTCGCCTTCTCGGAGACCACAGCCCGCCGCGAGCCTTTGCGGACTGGCTTCCGGGGCAATTCATCCGCTACACGACCACCGTCGTCGTGCCGGCGAGCGCTGCCCCGGGGGACTACACCTTCAAGGTCGGGCTCTACCGCGGCCGCACCCGGCGCCCGCTCTCGAGCGAGGTGGTGAACATCACCGACGACAACGGGGCCGAGGTCGGGGTCGTCGTGGTGCGCTGAGAAGCGCTAGTGCGGCAGCAGCTTTTCGATCGCGCCCCGTAGGCTCTTCGGCAAAGTCTTGGAGCCGAATCGTTCGACCACGCGTCCCTCGGCGTCGACGAGGAACTTGGTGAAGTTCCACTTGATGGCGCTGCCGAACATGGTGCTTTTTTCGGCGCGGAGGTGTTGGTAGAGGGGATGGGCGCCCCGGCCGTTGACGTCGACCTTGGCGTGCATCGGGAAGCTCACGCCGTAGTTGCGCTGGCAGAAAGCGCCGATCTCGTCCGAGGTGCCCGGCTCCTGGTTCGCGAATTGGTTGCAGGGGAAGCCGAGCACGGTGAAGCCACGGTCACCGTAGTCCTGATGCAGCTCTTCGAGCTCCTCGAACTGCGGAGTCAGGCCGCACCGGCTCGCGGTGTTGACGATGAGCAGGACCTTGCCGCGGTAGGCGCCCATCTTGATCGCTTCACCGGTGAGGGTCTCGATGTCGATGTCGTAGAGCATCGCGGTCACATCGCCACCACGCCGCCGACCGGCTCGAGGGGTGGCGGGATGTTCTCTTCGCCGCGGACCTCGAGGAGGTTGCGCTCGATGTTTCGGGTGATGGTCGACATCGGTGTGTCCGACGGCCCGTTAGAGAACGGATTCACGAGAGCTTGGCCCACCGAGAAGGTGAAGATGTAGACCATGCCGAGGACCCAGGTGAAGAGGACCGCCCAGTAGCCGAACATGTCCGCGAGGGCCATCGGCAGCAGGATGAGGAAGAGCCAGAGACAAAAGCGCGTCAGGTAGACGTGGCCGATGGGAAAGACCGTCGACTTGATCCGCTCGGCCCTGCCGATGTCGTCGAAGAAGTTGTTGAGCATGCCGTTGAGGGCGATGAGGCGGAACCCTTCGAGGTACTCTAGCTTTTCGCAGCGATCGAGCTCCCGCCGCTGCATGAGGGCGATGCCGTTCGGAATGTGCGAGTGGTTTCGGAGCTCCGTGAGCTCGTCCTCGGTGAGGTAGGCCTCGTAGTCTTTGTCCGGGAGGCTCCGGAGCATGGCCACGGTCGCGTAGAGGAACGCGATGTGGCGATGCACGAAGCGCGTCTTGATCGTGTCGACCTCGGCTTCGGAGACCCCCGCTGGGGCCCCCAGGTAGGCTTCGATCATGTGGCCGAAGTTGCGCGAGTCGTTGACGAAAGCGCCCCAGATCTTCCGCGCCTCCCACCAGCGATCGTAGGCCTGGTTGTTGATGAAGCCGATGAAGAAGGCGAGGGCGGTACCGAGAATGGTGACGACGAAGGTCGGGACCTCGAAGTACTCGTCGAGGATCTCGTGGTCGAAGGTGGTCATGGTGAAAGCGACCGCGAGGATCAAGAGCTGCAGCAGGCCCGTACGTTGGATGATGGTGAACGGGTTTCCGGAGGTCCTCACGTACATGGCGGCCGCACCCTACCGAAGGACTTGGGAATCGGGAAGTGCGGCGCCCCTCGTTCATCTGAGTTATCCTCTACGGGATGAATCGCCTTGCTTGCGTCGCTTGCTTCTTGGCGTTCGTCGCGGGGTGCGGGGGGGAGACCGGCTTTGGCGCTGACGCTTCCGTCTCCGATGCGGAGCCTGACACTCGGCCCGACACGGCGGTGGCCGACTCCGGGGGCCCCGTCGATAGCAGCGGCCCGTCGTGCACGGACGGCCTCTTGAACCGCGACGAATCGGACGTGGATTGCGGTGGCTCGTGCCCACAATGCCGAGATGGCCAGGCTTGCCGGACTCCGTCCGAATGCATCGGCGGCCAATGCTTGGACAACGCCTGTGTCGACCCCTCCTGCGAGGACGGCGCCCAGAACGGGACCGAGTCCGACCTCGACTGCGGCGGTGACTGCTCGCTCTGTGTGGCGGGTGACGGGTGCAATAGCGGTCGCGACTGCGTATCGCGCTTTTGCGGTGACGACGGACTATGCCTCGCTTCAGCCTGTGACGACGGCGTGCGCAACGGCGACGAGACGGACGTCGACTGCGGCGGTGCCTGTTCTCCGTGCGCCGAGTGCGAGGGGTGCGTGGCGGATGGCGACTGCGCTCGGGGGCGCTGTGTATCGGGGCGCTGCGCGCTCTCGGAAGAAATCTACATCGACTGGTCTACCGATTGCTCGACCGACGGCTCGCGGCAGGTGACGGCGGACCTGCCCATGGGCCGCTACCGGGTCACCGCCGTCAACAGTGGCGGCACCGTATGGAGCACTTGGTCCCCGCCGACGCGCGGTTGGTACTACCGCATCGAATGCACCAACCTCTCGGTGCCGACCGTCGCCACGCCCAGCGGCATTTACTACGCCAACGCCACGACGGCCTTCTCCGCCCTGATGTCGACCAGCGAAGACGTCGACTTCGCGGGCGGCACCCTCGTCTGCGCGAAACGCGACAGCGCCTGCACCGACAACAGCGGTGGTGTGCGGTTCCGCGTCGAGCGTCTGTGCCTGTGACGAGGGGCCCGGTGCACGAGCTATAGGTAGTCTCGGAGCGTCGCGTACCAGCGGGCGGCCATCTTCGAGCCTCCGGATTCGTTCGTATGGTAGTCGTCTTCGAGGTCGGTGCTGGGGTCGAGGGCCGACCACTGGTCCACGATGACGACCGGAGACGTGGCGGTAGACCTAGCCGCCGCCCAGTCCGGCATCGCGGCGTTGAGCGACGCGAGGCACGTATTGAGCGGCGCCTGCCGCGATTGAATGACCTGGGCGACCAGGACGGTCACGTTCGGCACGCTCTCTCGAAGTACGCCGATGATGCTCGCGATTTCGGCGAGGGTGCTCGCCCCGCTCTGCCCACCGCGGCAGTCGTTGGTGCCGAGCTGGATGAGGGCTACCGTCGGGCGGTGTACCGGCGCCCAGTCCCGGATGCTGCCCACGCCGCCGTAGGGAATGCCGCCGCCGAGGATTTCATCCGCCTTGGCGCCCCAGTGGCCGTCGTGGTCCGAGTCCCATCCGCCCGTCGGAGCGCCGCCCGAATAGGTCCCCGCTTTGCTGCCGACGAAGTCCACGTGGTCGATGCCGTCCGCCACGATGAGCTGCCACAGGTGGTAGCGATAGGCGTAGTGCTGGAACCGCGCCTCGGTGATGGAGTCGCCGATGCACATAATCCGCTGAGGGGTTGGTGCAACGGTCGCGTCTCTGCCGGCGTCTCGGGCGGCGTCGCTTGCGGCGTCGGCCGCGGTATCACGGGCCGCGTCGGTGGCGGCATCGGTCCGGCCGTCAGCGCCCGAATCGCCAGCAGTGGCGTCGGGCGCTAGGCCCGTATCGGTCACGGCGGAGTCCGGAATCGCCCCGTCGACGGCAGCAGTGCCCTCATCGCAAGCGAGAGCGACGAAGGCCAGTGCCCCAACCAAGAGCAGACGAATGCAGATCCTCACGGCAATCGTCGATAGATCAACCGGCGCCGAGGCACAAGCCGGGATGTCATTGTGGTGTCTACCGGGCGGAGCGAGAATCTCGAGGCTCGCCGCGCCCGTGAATAGCCGGCATCGCTCTTCGTCTTCGCCGACCATGGCCCCTCGAAGCACCAATCTTCGTGCGCTCGCGCTCCGCGCGTGCCTGCTGCTCGCGGGCCTTGCGACGGCCTCCTGCGGCCCCAAGTACCTCCGCTGGGAACAGCCGGATGGCGTCGTCAACGAGCGAATCATGAGCCGCGATCGTGGTCTCCGGAGCTGCGGCGAGGACGGCAACTACGCGCCCCACTGCGACTGCGAGAGCGACGGGGATTGTGATCGGGAGCCGGGCGGCGAATGCCACGCGGGTTTTGCGGGCGGAGGCACCACCGGCTACGACCCGGGCATCGTCCAGTCCTGCCGCTACCCGGACTGCCAACGCGATGCAGACTGCGGAGACCACGCCCTCTGTGTTCCGGCCGGATTCATCGCCGCCGTCAACAAGTGCATGCGCGTCAGCTGCACCAGCAATGCGGACTGCACGCGCCCCGACGGCGCCTCGGGACATTGTCGAATGATGATGGCCACCGGTAGCAATCGGGAAGCCCACTGCGTCTATCCGGACAGCGAGTGCGGCTCCGCCGATGGGCCGGTCTGCTCGCCCGTCGTCGACGCGAACGACTACCGCCGAGACCAGAGGTGTGTCTTCTCGGACGGCGTGCCGACCTGCGTCGCCGTCCCGGAACCGG
>QMMC01000048.1 GCA_003647065.1 Deltaproteobacteria bacterium
GGATGACGTTCTCTCCGGCCGGCCGGTCCGGGTGGATGATGCCATCGGGCATGAACGAAATGACGGGCCGCAAGGTCCAGCTGATGCGGGCCCCCGGGTCGTGGGTGACCGGCAGGGCCTCGCGGTTGCCGTAGGACCCGACGGCGCTCAAGTGACACGTCGCGCAGGTCGGCGCCGCCGAGTAGTCCTCGCCGAGGACCCACTCCCCAGCCGGGTTCTCGATGTTCATCAGGCCCGCCGAGTCCGCGCGGTGGAACGCGATGCCGTGCTTGGACTCCTCGTAGATTTCAATCTGCGGGTGGTCCGGGCCCATGTGGCACTTGCCGCAGTTCTCGGGACGGCGGGCGACCGCCGAGCTGAAGGAGTGGCGCGAGTGGCACGCGGAGCACGAGCCCCAGGAGCCGTCGAGGTTCACCCGGCCGATGCCGGTGTTTGGCCAGACGTCCGGGGCGAGGTTGCTGCGTCCGCGCTCCCGGCGCTCTTCTTCGACGAGGCGAACGACAGAGCCGTGGCACTGCTGGCAACCGCTGTTGGCGGCCGCCGGGCCCTCGACGAAGCGTCCGAGGAAGTTGTCGAGGGAGCCGATGAAGTTCGCCGCCGAGTTGTGGCGCGACTGGAAGTTCTCCTCGAACTCCTTCGGGTGACACCGCATGCAGGTACGCGGCGAGACGTCGGCGATGATGTCGGCACCCTCGTGGTCGAAGATGTCCGGACGATCGACGGGGTTTCCCGCGTCATCGGTGATCAGGATCATCTCCTTGTGGCCGGCCTCGCCCTCCCCGTTGTGCCACACGGTCTCGACCACGTAGCGCGGGTTCTCGATGGGGTCGACGCCGAGGTCGGCGGGCACGCCGTGGCAGTCGTAGCAGCCGATGCCATTCCGAGCGTGGGCGCTCGCGGCCCAGTGCTGGGCCAGGCTCGGGCTCGACCCGGACGGGTCTTCGCTCGCGGCCGAGTGGCACTGAATGCAGCCTTGGCTGGACTCAGGAATGACGATCTCGGCTTCTTCGCCGTGACCGCCGACGCGCTCCTCGAACGCCACCCAGCCCAAAGCCACGATGATGATCCCAGAGAGGACCATGACGACGATCTGTTTCGTTTGGAGGTTCATCCCGCTCTCCGCTCTTCGTTCAATACTTGGAGCACGTGCTGCCGCATCACTTGGAAATGGCCTCGAGGAGCGTCATCCCCACCATGGTGATGACGCCTAGGGCCCCGAGCCACATCGCGAGCTCGAGCTTCGGTGCGAGCTTCTGCAACTGCTTGTCGATGAAAGGCCAACCGAAGCCGATGGCTGCGACCGCGCCCAACATCAAAATACCAACCTGCCCGGGGAAGATCTTCAACCACCGGAAGGTCGCGTAGAAATACCACTCAGGCTTGATGTGCTCTGGCGTGACCAAGGGGTTCGCCTGCTCACCCATCTCCACCGGATAGGCCATCGCAAGGAGGATCAGGACGACACCGAGGTAGAGGAAGACCACCAGTTCCGCGAGCGCGTGCTGCGGGAAGAAGTGGTAGGGCCCCTTCTTCTTCTGCAGCTCTTCTTCGGCCTTGATGTCGTCCGCGTTGCCCGGGACGTGAAGGCCGAATTTACGGATGAAGAAGATGTGCCCCGCCGTCAGCAGCGCGAGGGCCGGCGGCAGGAGGAAGGTGTGAATCGCGAACATGCGCGAGACGGTCTTCGCGTTGATCTCCGCGCCGTAGCGCACGAAGTCCGCGAGGGGGGGCCCGATGAGCGGGATGTACGAGTTGATGTTCGCGGCGACGGTAATGCCCCAGTACGAGAGCTGTTCGTAGATGAGGCTGTAGCCAGTGAAGGCTAGGAGCAGCGTCAGGATCAGCATCGTCATGCCGAACATCCACGTCGCCCACCGCCCCTTCCCCCGATAACCACCGGTGATGAGCACCCGGGTCGAGTGGAGGAAGACGAAGAGGATCATCAGGTTGGCGCTCCACATGTGGATGGAGCGGATGAACCAGCCGTATCTGACTTCTTCGGTGATGAACCGGACCGACTCGTAGGCGGTCTCCGGGGACGGCTGGTAGAAAAACGTCAGCATGATCCCGGTGGAGATCTGCACCATGAAGAAGAAGCCCGGGATCGAGCCCCAAGCGAAGAACCACCGCTTGATGCTGTGGGGCAGCGGCTCGTCGAGGTCCGAGAGGCGTCCGATGAGGGCCCCGGGAATGAGTTCCCGGCGTTTCGCCTTCGGCGGCGTGTCTGCGTTGGCGTTCGCCATCTCAGGCCCTTCGGTATTTGAGGAAGAGCAGGTTGCCGCGGACCTCGACCTCGTAGCGGGCGAGGGGCCGCTCCGGGGGACCGCCGGTCGGGTTGCCCTGTTCGTCGAAGTAGCCCTGATGGCAGGGGCAGTGGAAGCGCTGGGCCCCTTCGTTGTTGGGCTTGAAATAGACCTTGCAGCCCAGGTGACTGCAGGTGGTGCTGATCGCGAGGATGTCGGCGGGGTTGTCGGTGTCGGCGGTGCGCGTCAGGTAGATCGTCTCGCCTCGGGGTGAGCGGACCTCCTTCACGCCATTGACCGGAACCTCGCGCACCAGGCACGTGTAGACGGCCTGAGGCTCCCGCTCGGTGCGGGGCCAGAGGAAGCCGACGCCCACTCCCCCGGCGCTCAGGCCGACGAGGCCGACCGACGCGGCGGTCGCGCCGACGAAGTCGCGACGACCCATGTCGTCGTCATCGTCAGCGCCGGAGTCGTCAGAGTCGCCCGAACCAGAGGGCTCCGAGGGCGCAGCTGTCTCCTCCGCGTCGTCGTCGGATTCCCGAGCATCCTGCTCAATGGGCTCATCACTGCCGCCGTCGACATCGTCAGGCATGCGTGCGTTCCTTCCGGATGGACCCCCACAAATGGGAGTCTCCAGCCTACGGAGCCATCTATTCCCAGAACCGGGACCCGCAAGGGGGGGGGCCGGTTTTTTTTCGCTTAGTTCAGGACCTCTGAGAAGCCCTGCCCGCTCACTCGGCGGGGGCGTCTGCGACGGGCGCCTGCCCGGCGGCTGCTTCTTGGTCGAGGCCCGCTTCGGGGGCCTGGTGTTCCATGAAGCAGTGGGGGTCGACCTCGGTGAATGGGTCACGACCGTGGCCGGCGGTGACGGCGAGGCATCCACCGCATTTTGCGCGGATCGCGCAGCCGTCACAGGCGCTGCATCCGCGGCGGTACTTCTGTGCTTCGTCGGATGCGTAGATTTCGCTGAGGCTCGATTGGAGGAGGTTCCCGAGGGGAGAAGGGAACTTCCGGCAGGCGTGCACGTCGCCGTCCGGGAGCACCGCCACGAAGTTGAACGCGGCCCCGCACCCCTTGCCCGTACAACCACCGAAGAGCGGATAGCCGAGCTCGTGGAAGTAGATGTTGAAGAGGTTGTCCTTGATGCCCATCCCGGGATTATTCCGGCGAGCCACCAGGTAATCGACCATGAATCGACCGTACGCTTCTGTATCGGGCAACCCGAGGGCCGCGCCCTCCCCGACCTGCGACAGGCGGTTGAAGTTGAAACGATCCGCCTTGCCTCGGAGGAGGTCCGAGAGCGGAATGATCTGTTCCATGTTGGCGTCGGTCAGGGTGGTCATCACCACCGAGCGCACGCCGACGTCCTTCAACATCGGCAAGAACTCCAGGACCCGCTGGTAGAAGCCGGCACCACGGATATGGTCGTTGTGCTCTTCGAGGCCCTCGAGGCTCACCTGAAAATAGGCAGGGGGCTGGATCGCCACCATGCGCTCGAGCTGGTCCCGCTCGATGGGATTGCCGAGGATCGAGAGCCGATGACCGCGGTTCGCGACCTCTTGATAGAGTTCGAAGAACCACGGATAGAGGACGGGATTGCCGCCGGAGAGGCAGACATTTCCTTCGAGTTCGTTCTTCTCGAGGAAGCGCTCGTAGTCGTCGAGGACCGCGATGGCCTGCTCGTAGCGCAGGACCCGCGGGTTGGTCCGATCGTAACAATGCCGGCAGTGCAGATCGCACGCGTGGGTCAGATGCCACTGGAGGGTGAACCTCCCCGCTTTTCGCCCATGAATCTCGTCGCGTAGCATCGCTCCCCCACAGCTCTCGCCGTCGTCCGAAGAAGGACGACGAAACGGATGTTCAGACGCGCGAAACTTAACGAAGCAAGGCGGCTTCGAGTTGATCGCGGTCAACTCCCGTCTCCCGTGCTCGGCCGTTTTGCACCGGAACGCGGCCCCTCCTTGGAATCCGCCCCCCGAGACATCGACCCACACGAACAGGGACCCGTCGTTCGGAACCTGGCCCTACCGCTGCGTCTTTCTTGGGTTAGAATTCGGCGAACCCCGCCCGAGGCCTCATGGATACCGCTCGCTTCGCTCTTCTTCCCCGTCTCTTGGGCAACCTCTCAGCCCTGGTCTTCTTCGTCTGGCTGCTGCCGACTGGTGGCGCCCAGGCGTTCATCAGCCAGGTCGATGGCACGCCGGTGCCCCAGACCAGCCGCGTCCAGCAGTGCTTGGACCGCGCCGGCACCGGCGAGGGGGGAGCAGGCATCGTCGACGCACGGGTCGATGCGGCGATTCGGCCCGAGGCCTATCGGCCGGTCGAGAACCCTCCGGGCTCGGGGCAATACCCGGTCACCTTTCGGGCCATCGGCGAGGGCGCCGGCTTCCGCAACAACTTCGGCTGGGTCTGGACCGACGTCGATCCTTCTTTGCCCGCAAACCTGAACCAGATATTCGACTGCCGCCCGAACGCCGCCCAATGCGCCTGCCCTTGCGACCCCGAGACCATGCGCCCCGGCATGGCGTGGGTGCGCACCATCGACTTCGCGACCGTCCCGGGCTTCGTCCCGGGGCGCACCATCACCCTCTGGCTGCGCACTCCAGAGCGCATTAGCGACGGCACCCGCGACCCGGACGGCTGCGGTGACCTCGGCGATACCGGCAACAGAATCTACTTCACTTCCAAGTCGCTCAATGACGACGGCGACTTCGTTCACTTCCTCGTCTACGAATCACTGACCCACACCGACACTTACTACTTCGGATTCGAGGACCTCTTCCGCGGCGGGGACAACGACTTCGAGGACATGATGGTCCGCGCGGACGGTCTGGTGCCGCTCTGCACTCCGCAGCCCGAGACCTGCAACGGCGCCGACGACGACTGCGACCTGGCGATTGACGAAGGCCTCACCCGCGCATGCACGACGGCCTGTGGAAGCGGCACCGAGACCTGCACCGCGGGCGCCTACGGCACCTGCAGCGCGCCCACCCCGACCGCCGAGAGCTGCAACGGACTGGACGACGACTGCGACGGTCGCCTGGACGAAGGGCTGAGCCAGGCCTGTATGAACAGCTGTGGGAGCGGCACGGAGATCTGCGTCGCCGGCGCCTACGTCGACTGCTCCGCGCCGACTCCGGCCATCGAAGTCTGCAACGGCGCCGACGATGACTGCGACGGGACCACCGACGAAGGGCTCAGCCGCGCTTGCTTCACCAGCTGTGGCAGCGGCACCGAGACCTGTGTGGCTGGGGGATACGTCGGCTGCACGGCCCCGGTCCCCGGCACCGAAACCTGCAACGGCGTCGACGACGACTGCGACGGGCTCACCGACGAGGGCCTCACCCAGGCCTGCTCGAGCGCCTGTGGCGCCGGCATCGAAACATGCATCTCCGGCGCGTTCGTTGGCTGCACGGCCCCGAGCCCCGGCCTCGAAGCCTGCAACGGCGTCGACGACGACTGCGACGGGGACGTCGACGAAGGGCTGACGCGAACCTGCTCCACCTCCTGCGGCACGGGCACCGAGACCTGCGTGGCCGGCGCGTTCACGGGCTGCGATGCGCCCACTGGCACGGCAGAGGTGTGCAACAACATCGACGACGACTGCAACGGCATCATCGACGACGGCAACCCCGATGGCGGCGAGATGTGCATCCTGAACGCCGACGGGACCTACACCGTCGTCACCGGGGCCGTACCGGAGGACATTTGCATTCCCGGCACCGTCAGCTGTGTCGCAGGAGAGCTGCTCTGCCTCGGGTCCACCGGGACCCGCGCCGAGACCTGCAACTGCATCGACGACGATTGCGACGGAGACATCGACGAGGGTTCGCTCTGCGAGGGAGGCGCCTGCATCGACTGCCGGTGCGCCACGCCATGCGGCTCCGAGGAGTTCCTCTGCACCCCCGGCCGGACCTGCGACCGCACCCTCGCCGACCCAGATGCGGGCGTCATCGGGTACTGCGTCGAAGGCATGTGCGCGGGCGTCACGTGCACCGATGAGGAGCGCTGCGACCCCGACACCGGAGAGTGCGCGAACCTCTGTGATGGCATCTCGTGCGCCGATGGCTTCGCCTGCGTGCGCGGTCGTTGCGTCGAAGACAATTGCTACGGGCGAGGCTGCGACGCCGGACAGCGCTGCCGCGACAGCGTCTGCGAGGCGGACCCGTGCCTCGGCGTGAGCTGCGAGGCGAGCGAATTCTGCCGCGACGGTGATTGCGTGGGCTCCTGCCTGAGCGCTTGTCCCACCGGCGAACTCTGCCGCGACGGGGCGTGCGTAGAGCACCCCTGCGGCGCCGACTGCTCAGCCGGGGAGAGCTGCATCGGGGGCGCGTGCGTCGCCGATGAGTGCGCCCCGATGTGCCCGCGTGGCCGCATCTGCCAGGGCACGGAGTGCCTCGACGACCCGTGCCTCGACATCGAGTGTCCGACCGGCACGATGTGCACCGACGGTGAGTGCGTCGGCGGCACCACCCCCGAGCCCGAGGACCCGAGACTCGTCGTCGGCACCGGTGGCGGGGGCTGCGTATGCGACGCCAGTGGCGGCAACGGTTCAGGTCCCATCCCGGCGAGCTCCGTGCTGCTCTCGATGTTGGTGCTCTTCGGGCTCCGACGCCGGACGACTCGGCCTCAGCGGCCGGCGGATGACCGCGTGGACGGCCCGCCCGCGACGTGGAGGCGGACCGCCGCCGTGCGCCTCGTGCTCATCGTGGGCGCGGCGCTGCTCCTCGGCGGAATGACCAGCGGCTGCGAGGTCGAGCCCTACTGCATCGAGAACTGCGACGGGGGAGAGGACGCCGGACCTCCCCGGGTCGACAGCGCCGCAGACGCCACCCCGGCGGACGGCTGCCGCGCCGTCGGCGAAGAGATGTGCAACGACAACGACGACGACTGCGACGGGCTGGTCGACGAGGACTTCGATCTCCAAGGCGACCCGGAGAACTGCGGCGCGTGCGACGCCGTATGCGTGCTTCCAGATGCGATCCCCGGATGCGCCGAGGGTGAATGCACCATCGCAGATTGCGCGATCGGCTTCGTCGACCTCGACGACAATCCGACGAACGGCTGCGAGTACGAGTGCCAGTCAACCGGCATCGAACGCTGTGACGGCGTCGACAACAACTGCGATGGCGCTATCGATGAAGGCTTCGACCTCACCGACGACCCGGGACACTGCGGCGCGTGCGGCAACGTCTGTGTCTTCCCCAACGCGACCGCGAGCTGCGCGGCATCTGCGTGCGTCATGGGCGGCTGCAACGCCGGCTTCGTCGACCTCGACGGCGAACCCGCGAACGGCTGCGAATATGCCTGCGCACCGACCGGGGCCGAGCTCTGCAATTCGGTCGACGACGATTGCGACGGCGACGTGGACGAGCCCTTCGACCTGCTGACGGACGCGAGCAACTGCGGGACCTGTGGCACCACCTGCACCTTCCCCAACGCCACAGGAGTGTGCTCGATGGGCACCTGCGGCGTCGCGACCTGCACCGCGGGGTTCGTCGATATCGACGGCGACCCCGCGACCGGCTGCGAGTACCCCTGCACCCCAACGGGCACGGCGGACACCTGCAATGGAGCGGACGACGACTGCGATGGCGCTATCGACGAGGCGGACCCTGCGGTCGGCACGAGCTGCGGTTCGTCGACGGGGCAGTGCAGCCAGGGGGTTCAGAGCTGCGCCCGCGGCACGCTCACCTGCGTCGGCGGTCGCGGCCCGACCCCCGAGACCTGCAACGGCCTCGACGACGACTGCGACGGCACCGCAGATGACGGCACCCTCCCCGGGGTCGGTGCGCGCTGCGGCGCAACGAACGAAGGCGCGTGCCAGTTTGGCGCCGTCGTCTGCTCGGCCGGGGCGTTGACCTGCGGGGGCGCGTTCATCGGGCCCACGACCGAGCTCTGCAACGGCATCGACGACGACTGCAACGGTGCGGCCGATGACTCACCGGCGCCGCCATCGAGTACGCCGTCGAGCTGCGCGGACACCGCCGGTGTGTGCGCCGGACGCACGCCGACCTGCGGCGGTGCCGCGGGTTGGGGCTGCTCTTTCCCCGCCGAGTACCAAGCGACGGAGGTCCTCTGCGATACCCTCGACAACGACTGTGACGGTACCCCGGACGAGGGCTGCCTGGTGGTCGGCCCGGCCTCGGACCGGCGCCTGGACGGCGGGGACACGGTCGGCGCCGAAAACTCGACGGCGCCTACGATTTCCGGGAACGCGGCGGCGGGCGTATATGCCGCGTGGATGGATTTGCGGGGGACCGGCGGCGCCCACATCTACTTCAACCGCTCGACCGACGGGGGCGACGCCTGGGGTGCGGCGGCGACGCGCCTCGACACGGCCAGCGGCGCCGCCATCGGGCCGCAGCTCGCCGTGACCGGGGCCTCCCGTCAGAACATCACGGCCGTATGGGCAGACTTCCGAGGGGGCACCAGCTACCGCGAGGTCTTCACCGCCCGCAGCACGAACTCCGGCGCCAGCTTCGGCACCGACGGCCGGGAGAACCCCGGGCAGAATACAGACTCTTTCAACATCGACGTGGCGGTGAGTGGGAGCAACGTCTACGCCGTTTACGAGAACTTCGTGACGGTCCGCTCTCGCCACATCTTCCTCGTGGCGTCGACCGACCACGGGGCGACCTTCGGGGCGCCGGTGCGGGTCGACAACGGGGCCGGTGCGACCTTCGTCGCGTCGACCCCGGTCGTCGCCGCGGCCGGCACGAACGTCTACGTGGCGTGGCGCGACAACCGCAATGGCGGCGGCGACATCTACGGCAATCGCTCAACCAACGACGGAGCGACCTTCGCGGGGGCCGATACGCGCCTCGACGTCGGCACCGGCGCCGGTGCCTCGGCGAGCTTCGCCCCCACCATCGCCGCCGAGGGCGGCAACGTGTACGTGGCCTGGGTCGATGATCGCCTAGGCGGCTCCTTCGACATCTGGCTGAACCTCAGCCGCGACTCGGGGGCAACCTGGCTCACCTCAGACTCGGTGCGCATCGACGCCGACTCGCTCCCCCACGATTCGGTGTCACCGCAGATTGTCACCTCCGGCGCGGGCCGAGCGGTGATCGCCTGGGTCGACTTCCGCTTCGGCTTCCCCGACGTGCTCGTGAGCCGATCCATCGACAGCGGTTCCACCTTCAGCAGCCCCGTGCGCGCGGACACCGGCACCGGGCCAGGCACCAGCGCCAGCCTCGAGGTCTCCCTCGCCGCCGAGGGCGATCTCGTGGCCGTCGGCTGGACCGACAATCGCGATGGCGCCTACGACATCTACGGAAACTTCTCTCTCGACGGGGGCGCGAGCTTCCAGCCGCAGGACTACCGCCTCGACGACACGGTCATCCCCGGGTCGAGCGACAGCATCAGCCCTCAGATCTACGTCGGTGGTGGCGTCGTGCACGCCGTCTGGGTGGACTACCGGGACAGCGCCACCGGCAACGGCGACATCTACTACCGGCGCCTCCGGTAAGCCGTCCAGCGATCTCCTCAGTCCGATCCGAGGAACCTCTTCATCTCCGCGAGCTTCGAGACGACCCACCGGGCTTTGGCGACGCCCTCGCCCTTCATGCTGTACTTCTTCCCAAAGAGATACTCGGCGGCCGGATAGTGGCGACGCTCGACGAGACACTCGATGCACTCGTCGAAGCCCACGAAGTTTGGCAGATTGCCGACGAGGGCGTCGAGGCCCGCGACGTCGCCCGTGGAGCTCGCCTCGACAATCCTTCCGAAGAGCTCGCGCTTCTGCTTGTCGACCTCTCGGTCCCAAGCGCTGTAGTGCTTCATCTTCGCCTCGACGGCCGCGGTGACGTCGTCGGTGAACTTCGGATAGATGGCGACGCCCGCCTGGTAGTAGGCGGTGAACTTCTCGTGCGCGGCCTTCAGGTATGCCCGATGGTCGTATGCCGTCGGGTGGCGCTTCCGATCGAACTGCGCTTTCGCATCGCGCTCCGCGAGCACGTACTGCCAGCACTGCTCATTCGCTAGGGCGCGGACCCCCGTGCCCCGGTAGAAGAGCGCTGAGGCCGCCTCGGGCAGGACGTTGTTCACCGCACCGCAGCTCCCGCACTTCTGAGGCCCACCGCAGTCGAGGTTCTCGACGAGCATCGGCGTTCCGCACTGAGAGCAGGGAACGCCCTTGCCCGCTTCCTCTTGGGCGAGGAGCTGCAGGCGCCTGGCCCAGTCCGCGTTTTTCGACATCTCGATATGCTCGCGATGCAGCGCGAGGTCGTCGATCATCTTCGAGTACTTGTCGTGCATTGCGTCACGGACGGCGCTCACCGCGCCGTAGTCCGCGCTCGTAAAACCGTCGTCTCCGCGGACCTCGTCGATCTCCCCGTCGATCTTCGCCCAGGCGTCTCCGACTTTCGACGACAAGCCGTGAAATCGAGCCTTGAGTGCGCCAAACGCCGCACCCATGGGGCCGTGGTCGATCGCGTGTTGGGCGATCAGCTGGTCGAGGCCCTCGTTGGTCTCGGCTATCACCGCCTGAACCCTCCCCTCGACCTTGCCGAGGAAACCGTCCCACTTCTGGGCAAGGGCATTCATCTTGTTCTGGACGTCGGATCCCATGTCGCGTCTCCCCTTCGCCCCTATGTAGCCCAAATGGCGACGCAACCTTCAAAGACCTCGCGTCGATTCCGGAACGGGTCGAGGCGGTGGTTCTCGAGGTGCCGCGAAAAGAGACCCCGGGCTGGGTCGAGCAGCCGCCGCCCTAGGCGTCAAGGACGTCTGGGTGCACAGGACGCGGGAGTCCCTCAAGGCTATCGCCTTGGCCGAAGAGCGAGGCGTCAACCCGAGGACAGGCACCTGAGCCGTGATGTACGTGACGCCAGGTTTTTCGTACCCTAGAGGGTCACGGGATCGCTGCGACGCACCGGCCGAAAGCGTTGTCGGCGCCCGCTACGGGGTCGTAGAAGTAGTCGCAGGCGGGGCCTGGATGGTCGACGATGCACTGGCTGAACGCCTGCCGTTCGCCATCGCACTCGACCTCGGTACCCGGGTCGACGGCCATGCCGCAGTACTCGTCGAGGACCACGGCGGCCTCATCGCAGACATCGGTACACCCGGTCAGGAACGTAGCCGACAAGACCAGCGCAAATTGAGTAGCCGCGAAGAGGGACCGCACCAGGGAAGGATGAATGATCTCGGCCCGAGATCCAGTGCCTGCCCATTTTCGACGCCGCCCTGATACCTTCCCGCCCTATGAAGGCCCAGGACAAAGTCACCATCGAAGTCGAAGACGACCGCACCGGGATGCACCCGGCGACGCTCGAGCGCGCGGTCCTCGACCACCTCTACTACACCTGCGCAAAGGACGAGCGCTCGGCAACGTTGCACGACGTCTACATCGCCATCGCCCACACCGTCCGAGACCGCCTCGCCTATCGCTGGCGGAAGACTCAGCGGACCTACTACGACACCGACGCTAAACGCGTCTACTACATCTCGGCCGAGTTTCTCCTCGGCCGCGCCCTCGACCGCAACATGCGCAGCCTCGGTGTCCGGGACATGTCCGAGGAGCTCCTGGCGAAGTACGGCGTGGCCCTCGAAGACGTGCTCGCCCAGGAGCCCGATCCCGGCCTCGGAAACGGCGGCCTCGGGCGCCTCGCTGCGTGCTTCCTCGAATCGATGGCAACCCTCGGCCTCCCCGGCATGGGTTACGGCATCCGGTACGAGTACGGCATCTTCGAGCAATTGATCGAGGACGGGTGGCAGCACGAGCGCGGTGACGCCTGGCTGCTCAACGAAAACCCGTGGGAGATCCCGCGCCGCGACCGCATCGCGACCGTGCAGTATTATGGCCGAGTCCTCGCGGGCGTCGACGAGCAAGGGAACTATCGGGCACGGTGGGTCGATACCCAGAACGTGCTCGGAGTCCCCCACGACATGCCCGTCCCGGGCGCCGAAAACGGCACGGTCAACACGCTGCGCCTTTGGGCAGCCCGAGCTTCCCAGGAGTTCAACCTCGACCTCTTCAACTCCGGCGACTATCGCCGCGCGGTCGAAGAGAAGGCCCTCACCGAGTCCATCTCAAAGGTGCTCTACCCGTCCGATGAGTCCCACGAGGGCAAGGAGCTGCGCCTCCGGCAGCAGTACTTCTTCGTCGCCTGCTCCATCCACGACATCCTCCGGCGTTTCAAGAAGGACCATTCGGATTTCCGCGAGCTCCCGGACAAGGTGGCCATCCAGCTCAACGACACCCACCCGGCGGTAGCCGTTGCGGAGTTGATGCGGGTGCTCATGGACGAGGAAGGCATCGGATGGGACCTCGCCTGGGAGATCACCCAAAAGACAGTCGCGTATACAAACCATACGCTGATGCCCGAAGCCCTCGAGCGTTGGCCGGTCGCGATGTTCGAGCGCATGCTGCCACGACACCTTCAGATCATCTACGAGATCAACCGGCGCTTCCTGCGCGAAGTTCAGATCCACGACCCGAGCGACCAGGGGCGCCTGGCGCGCATGTCGATCATTCAGGAGAAGCCGACGCGAGAGATCCGTATGGCGCACCTCGCGACCGTCGGCTCCCACAGCGTCAACGGCGTCGCCGCCCTGCACTCGGAGTTGGTCAAGACGCAGCTCCTGCCGGACTTCGCCAGGCTCTGGCCCGACAAGTTCAACAACAAGACGAACGGCGTGACTCCGCGGCGGTGGCTCGCGGCGGCCAACCCCGACCTCGCGGCCATCATCACCGACCGCGTGGGCAAGGGCTGGCATACCGACCTCGACCGGGTTGCCGGCCTCGCCGACCACATCGATGACGAAGAGCTCCACCAGGCGCTGCGCGAGGCCAAGCGCATCAACAAGCAACGCCTCGCCGCCGTGCTCGCCAAACACATGGGCGCGAACCTCTCGGTAGACTCCCTCTTCGACGTGCAGGTCAAACGAATGCACGAGTACAAGCGCCAGCTTCTGAATTGCTTGCACATCGTCGCCCACTACCTGGAGCTGAAGCGGAATCCGGGCGCGGACACGGTGCCTCGGACCTTCATCTTCGGCGGCAAAGCGGCGCCCGGTTACCGCGTCGCGAAGCTCCACATCAAGCTCATCAACGACGTGGCCGAGACCATCGCCGTCGACCCGGCGATGAAGGGGCGCCTCTCGGTCGTCTTCGTGCCGAACTACGGCGTGTCTCTCGCCGAGCGCATCTTCCCCGCCTCCGACCTCTCGGAGCAAATCTCGACCGCCGGCATGGAAGCGTCGGGGACCGGCAACATGAAGTTCACGATGAACGGCGCGTTGACCATCGGCACCCTCGACGGGGCCAACATCGAAATCCGCGAGGCCGTCGGCGCAGAGAACTTCTTCCTCTTCGGGAAGAACGCCGCAGAGGTTCGAGGAGAAAAGGCCGCCGGCTACGAGCCGGGGCGTTACATCGAGGAAAGCGGGGTCCTCGCCGAGGTCCTCGACACCATCGAAGGTGGTTTCTTCAACCCCGACGAGGTCGAACGCTACGCCGAACTCGTCGGCCACCTCCGCCACGTCGACCCCTACCTCTGCTGCGCCGACTTCGAGGACTACATCAGAGCCCAGGGCGAGGTGGACCAGCGCTACCGCGACGAGACGTGGTGGGCCAAGGCGGTCATCCAGAACATCGCGCACACCGGACACTTCTCGAGCGACCGAACCATTCGGGAATACGCGTCGGACATCTGGGACGCGAAACCGGTGCCGGTCCCCATCCCGACCGGCGCCTCGGAGCGCCCCCCGCCGCGGCACTGAAGCTCCCTCGGCTCACCACGCCTTGTATACCCTCGCGAGGGGGTGACCAGGCGCGGTCAACTCGAGGTCCAGGAAGTACCCGTAGGGCATCTGGCTCGCCGAGTAGCCCGCCTTCACGAGTCTTCCCTCTGCCCGAGTCAGTCGCCCGTGGGCCGCTCGATGCACTCGCTGCCCGCGTCCTTCGTGATGAGGTGCCGGAGAGACTCGAGGTGGGCCATCCAGGCGTCGATGACGTGCGGTGGGGCTTCGTGTCGAGCTAGAGTCTGGCGGAGGATTTCCTTCCGCCGCAGGAATTGCCCGCCCATGATGCGATGGCCCCGATGGGCCGCCGTGAGCGACCGGCCCTCGTAGGTGACGCCGGCGCCGAGATGCTCGGCGGCGTGCTGATACTCGAACTTCTTGATGTGTTCGCGGCTGACGCGGGCGAAGAAGAAGCCGATCATGGGGTCATCGAAGATCCGGTCGACGAACTCGTCGATGATGGCCCGAAGCCCCGCCTCGCCGCCCAGCTCTTCGAAGTGGCTCACGACGCGACTATGGCGCGGCGAGGGCCGGTTGCCCAGCCCCGGCAAGCCGTCTCGATGGACGCCTCAGAACGAGCCGAGGAGCGTGACGCCGGCGTTCTCCGGGCTCACCGAAGGAACGACCTCGACCGTCACCGAGGCCCGGGCCTCGGGCATGTCGCCTTCGAGGTATTGTCTCCAAACCCTCTCCCCACGGCTGGGCCAGAAGATCGACTTGAGCGCGTGCAGGAGCCCGAGGCCTCCGAGTACGCTTCCGATGACGTAACCGGTGGTCTCTTGGTCCCCGTTGGTCGTGGCGGCGGCGGTCGCGATGACGATGCCCGCTCCGCCGAGGATGTTGGCGAAGCCGGTGATGACACCCATCTTGCGCGCGAAATGTCCGCGCTCGGCTTCGAGGCGCAGCTCGCCTTCGAATTGACCGACCTCACGCTCGCTGAGTCCGTCGGCCAGTGCCAGACGAAAACGCTCGTACCTGTCGCTACCGAAGCTCGGCCTCGTGAGGTTGTAGATGCCGCCCGCCAAAGCGACGGTGCCGAGGCCGATCATCAGCCCCCCGGTGAAAAGCGCGAGGTCGCGATCGGCCCAGGACGAATCGTCGAGCATCAGCCAGGTGCCGACCCCGATGCCCGTTCCGCCGATGGCGATCCCGCCGATGCCGCCGAGGTAGCGACCGAACTCGGCGTGGCCGGCCTGGCGAGCGAAGATGGCGTCGAGGCGTTCTGCCGCCACCGAGGGTTCGGGCAGATTCTCACCTGAGACCTGGGCCTCGGCGACGGTCGTCATCGACGCGGCGAGCACTACCAGAACTATCGAAAAACGAAGTGTATTCATCGCGGTGATCGTTGGGTCACAAACACGACGGCGCCACCTGGACCTGGCTACGCAACACACTTCTTAACGCGTTTGGTGACCCTTGACACCAGCGTCCGAGAGATCGATAACTCCTCTCCCGAGTTTAGAATGACTCTAAGTCACGACGACATCCCCGAGCCCCCCCACATCGAGGACGAGCTGCGCGAAGCGGGCCTCAAGGCCACGCCCCAGCGCCTGGCCATCCTGGGGTGCCTCGAGGGTGACGAGAGCCATCCGACGGCCCAGGAGCTCTACGAGCGCGTGCGCGCCGAGCACCCGACGATGGCCTTCGCCACCGTCTACAACACCCTCAGCGCACTCACCGGTATCGGCCGGGTGCGCAGCCTCACCCTCGGTGGGCCGACACGCTTCGACCCCAACACCGCATCCCACGACCACGCCATCTGCGACGGTTGTGGGTCGATCACCGACGTCGCCGCGCGAAGTCGCCGGGGCCCTGCCCCAGACGGCCTCGCGGGGTTTTCGATCAACCGAGTGGAGCGCATCTACCGCGGACAGTGCGCGGAGTGTGCAAACGAACGAAACGTGTAAGGAGGAGTGAAGCCAATGGCAGAACTCAAGGGCAGCAAGACCGAGCAGCACCTCAAGGACGCCTTCGCCGGCGAGTCGCAGGCGAACCGTCGCTACCTCTATTTCGCAAAGATGGCGGACATCGAAGGTTTCACGGACGCAGCCGGCCTCTTCAAGGACACGGCCGACGGCGAAACCGGCCATGCTCATGGCCACCTCGACTACCTCAAAAAGGTTGGCGACCCGGCGACGGGCAAGCCCATCGGCAACACCGAAGAGGCCCTCGCGGCCGCGGTCGCCGGTGAGACCTACGAGTACTCCGAGATGTACCCGATGATGGCGAAGGACGCCCGCGCAGAGGGCTTCGACGACATCGCCGAGTGGTTCGAGACCCTGGCCAAGGCGGAGAAGTCCCACGCGGGACGTTTCCAGCAGGCCCTCGACGAGATCAAGTGAAGTCACGGCCGGGGCAGTCGCCTAGCGCCCTGCCCCGGCTCGTATTTATCCCGCGATGAAACCCAAAAGAACTCCCGTCTTCGATCCGAACGACCCACGCTTTTGGGACCCGCGGGACCTGGAGCAGGAGCTCGAGCGCGTCTTCAGCATCTGCCACACCTGCCGGATGTGCGTCGGGTTCTGCCCGTCGTTCCCGGCGCTCTTCGACCGCGTCGACGGCTACGTCGACCGCAAGAAGGGCGAGGTCGAGGCCTTCGACGACGAAGACTACCGCGTCGTCAACGACCTCTGCTTCCAGTGCAAGCTCTGCTACTTCAAGTGTCCGTATACGCCGGACGACGACCACGCCTGGGCCGTCGACTTCCCGCGATTGATGCTCCGCCACCGTGCCCAGCGCGCGGCCCGCGACGGCGTGACCATCCAGGACCAGGTCCTCGGCGAGCCGCAGTTGCTCGGCAAGCTCGCGAGCGGCCCCGCTGCCCCGATGGCCAACCTGGTCTCGAAGGTGCAACTCCTGCGCAAAGTGCAGGAGAGCGTCACAGGCATCTCGAGCGAGTTCAATCTGCCCCCCTTCGCCAGCAAGACCCTCTTCAAGTGGTTCGGCGAACACCAAGCGCTGCCGAGCGCCGGTGAAAAGGGCGAGGCCATCCTCTTCGCCACCTGCACGGTCAACTTCAATCTACCGACCGCTGGCGTCGCCGCGGTCCAGGTCCTCGAAAGAAACGGCTACGCCGTACGCATGCCCAAGAGCCAGACGTGCTGCGGCATGCCCAACCTCGACGGCGGCGACATCGCCGCAGCAAAGGCCAAGGCCGAACAAAACGTCGCCGCGCTCTACCCCTACGCCCAGCAAGGGCGCCCCATCGTCGTGCCCGGGCCGACCTGCAGCTACGTGCTGAAGAAAGACTACCCGGAGCTCCTCGGCACCGAAGAGGCGCGGGTCGTCTCGGCAAACACCTACGACCTGATGGAGTTCTTGTTCATCCTCTTCAAGAACGACGAACTCTCCCTCGACTTCGAGCGCGAGCTCGGCGAGGTGGGCTACCACGCGCCGTGTCACCTCCGGGCGCAGAAGATCGGCTTCCCGACAGCGCGCATTCTGAAAAAGGTGCCGGGCACCAAGGTGCGCATCGTCCAGGAGTGCAGCGCCGTCGACGGCACCTGGGGCATGAAGGCCCAGTTCTATGACCTCGGCCGCAAGTACGCGAAGAAGCTCGTCGACGAGATGAGCGACGAAGCCCTCGACGTCATCGCGACGGACTGCCCGCTCTCGGGGCAGCGCCTCGAACAAGAGCTCGGCCGCATCGCGGTGCACCCCATCGAGCTATTGAACGAAGCCTACGGGCTGCCGGCGGTTCGGGAGGGAAGACTCTCGGTGCGGCGAAGCGAGGAAACGTGAAGAAAGTCGAACGCTCTGAGCTCCTCGGTCTCGGTGAATACGAAGGCATCCGCCCACACTTCCGGGGCCGGATGATCGAAGCCAAGAAGCGGCGCCGCATCAGCGTCGGGCCGCACATGACCTTCGTCTTCGAAAACCATGACACGGTGCTGCTCCAGATCCAGGAGATGCTGCGAACCGAGCGCATCACCGCCGACAAAGCCATCGCCCACGAGGTCGACACCTACAACGAGCTCGTTCCAGAAGACGGTGAGCTGAGCGCCACGTTGATGATCGAGTACGACGACCCGGCAGAGCGGAGCGCAGCCCTCGACGCCCTCGCCAACGTCGGCGAGCACATGGCCATCGCCATCGGTGATGACCACTACCCCGCGCGCTTTCGGCCGCTTCCCGGCGAAGAAGAGGGGCGGCTACCCGCCGTGAACTACCTCTCGTTCACGCCAGGTCGCGGCAACGCCGAGGCCCTGCGCAGCGGCCCCGCACGCCTGGTGGTGACGCATCCGGCCTACGGATACGAGGCCGAGCTCGGCGGCGCCGCGCGCAGCGAGCTCGCCGACGACCTCGAAGGCTAACCGGCGAAAGGAAACCCATGGGATCGTCGGAAAACCAGCCGCCAGCGCCACAACGTTCGAGGATGTTCTTCCCGATCATGCTCCTCGCGGTCGGCGGCTCTCTCGCCGCGGCCGCGTTGCTCGGCGGCCCGGGAGGGATCGGCGGCGGTGCGACCGTCGCCAGCCTCGAGGTCACCTCGGCGGGCACGGCGGCGACGTTCAGTGTCGCCGAGGCCGGCACGCTGCAAGTCTGGGCCGACATCGACATTTCGTACGGCGACATCAGTACGGGCACCTCGAGTTCCGACCTCCCCCACGTCGTGGATTGGGTGGTGACCCTCGAAGGTGAAGGTGAAGCACCGGTGGAGCTGCGCTGCAACCCCTTCAACAGCAACTTCGCACGGACGTCCGGTGGGACCAGCCCGATGGGCGCGCCCAACACCCGGTCCTACGATGGGCTCATCCGGGATTGTGCTTTTGCCGTGACTCCCGGGACCTACACCATTCGAGTCCAGGCCGAACCGAACCGGCCCGATGCCCGCATCATCTTCCAAAAGAAGGTGATGATCCTGCGGAGCTCCTGAGCCGCTTCGGCGCTCAGAGGCGCGCCCGCGGTGAAACCCTCGCGAGCTCTTCGACGAAGTGCATGCCCGTTTCGCGTCGTCCCGCCGCGAGGTCGTGGACCATCTCGACGGCGCGCGCGTTCACCGGCGTCGGGATGCCGAGGGCCTCTCCGCGGGTGACCACCTCGCCGTTGAGGAAGTCGACGGCGGGCTCGCGGCCGCGCTCGATCGCGGCCAGCATCGACGAGCGCAGGCGACGGTAGCGCGCGCCGACGGCGAGGAGCATCGCGTGTTTGGCAGCCATGGACGCCGGCCTTTCGCCGCGGCGTTCGGCATCGGTCAGGGCGAGCCATTCGAGGTCGAGGGTGCCAGAGACCTTCTCCAAGGTGACACCAGAGGCCCGAGCGACCTCCACCGTTTCGGTGATGATCTCGAAGGCTAAGTAGCGCCCCCTCGTCGAGCGGATGTACTCACCGAGGCGCAGGCCCGCGAGGGTGCCGAGGGTGGAGATCATGCAGTTGATGGCGAGCTTGCTCCAGCGCGCACCGCGGAAGTTGTCGGCGATTTCGGTCGGGCCGAGGCACTCGAAGAGCATCGAGAGAGCGGCGAGGTCGGGGTCGGGGCCCGTGCGCGGCTCCATCCGACCGAGGGTGATGCCACCGGCGCTGGTCCGCTCATAGACCCCGGGCTCGGGCATCGATGCACCGAAAGCCAGGATGGCACCGACGACTCGGCCCGGGCCGACGACTTCGGCGACGCGCTCCTCGGGCAAGCCGTTCTGGACCACCACCACCTGGCCCTCGGCGTCGAGGAAGGGCAGTGCCTCGCGGGCCGCTGCTTCGACCTGGGCGGGCTGGGTTGCGAGGATGATGGTGCGAAACGGCGCCTTGGCGTCGCTCAACTCGCTGACGATGTGCCCTTTGATCGAGCGGGACTCTTCGCGCCCCCGGAGACGAAAGCCCCGCTCGCGAACTGCCTCGGCGATGGCGGCATTCGACGAGAGCGCCACGACCTCCGCCGCACCGTGCTCGGTCAAGAGCGCCGCGATCGTTCCCCCGATGGCGCCGCAGCCGACGACCAGGACCCGTTCACCCATGGCCATTAGATAGCGCATCAACGCAGCGCTCGCACGGCAGAGCACGGCACGTGACGGAGAAGGCTAGAAAAGCGAGGCCATCTATTGCCTGAGACCGACGAAGCCCGCGAGGGGGGCGGCCACCACGAGGCCGCCGACGACGCCCACCAGGAGCGAGGGGCCGAGGTTGCCGGCCTTGTGTCGATGGCGGCGGGAGACGGCGACCAGGCCCGTGCCGAGGAGACGGTAGACCAACCAGTAGAGGACCGGGAACGTGAGCGCGACGGCCCACATCGTGCCGAAGACCGCGAGGACGAGGGCGCCCAAGGCAACCACGACGAAAACACCGGGTCCGGTGACCGCGGACGCGCCCATCAGGAAGAAGAGGATGTTGTGAGGTGCCGTCTCCGCCTCGGAGACCGTGCGACTCGGCATGGGCGGTCGGTCATCGGCAACGGCGTGCCCGCGGAAGACGACCCAGGTGAGTGTTCCCGTGGTCACCGCACCGAAGGCGAGGGCTACGGCCTCGAAGCGCATCCAGAGAGGCCACGCGTCGAAGGCGAAGACCGACAGCGTCCCGACGGCGAGCAGTGCTCCGAGGACGGTCAGCAATGTCTCGTCGGCAGAGAGCGGCGGCAGCGCCGCGCGCGGCCGCCGTCGTCGGCGCGCGGCCTCCCGGTACCCCCCCCGATGCTCCGGCACGGTTCCGGAATCCGGCGCCCCGGCAGTCCGACTGACGAAGCCCGGAGTTTCACGCTTTCGGCGCGCTATCGCGGCCGAGTACCAACCGAGGGGGACAATGGAGAAGAGGAAGATCAGCGTTAGGACGCCGTCCGCCTCGGGCCAGAAGATCATCCATTGGTTGCGCACCCCGACGAATCCCACGAAAGAACAGGAGACCGTCATCACCGGCAGCGCCCAGGGCCAAGTCCGTTCGTCGTGTTCGATGCACGGCTCACACCACAGTTCTTCGGTTCCATGGCGGGTGCGCTGCCAGCACGTATCGCAGAGCGCACGGCCGCAGCTCTCGCATGTCCCGACCCCGACAGCGTCATGCGGGCGACATCGCGTGCTCTCGTCGGTCTCGGCCGCGGCGATCATGCGCCAGAATCTTGGCACACCGGGCTGGGATAGGAACTTTCATCGGCCGCGGTACGTGAATGTCGCACAGCGTCGGGACGCGGTACTCTGGTGACGCGATGGCCCTACGGTACTGCAAGACCTGCCGCGCCTACCACAACGCGCAGCCGTACACCGCGTGTCGCAGAACAGCAGATCGTCGCGCCGAGCGCGCCGAGCGCGCCCACCGCGGCCGGCCGGGACCTCTTACTCGGCGCGACTCCATCGTGATGTCCCTAGCGTTCGGTGTTTTCGCGGGATTTCTGGCGGGAAAGGGGACCAACAACCCGTCCATTGCAGGCGCAGCGTTCGTAGTGACGGCTCTCCTGACCGCATTCGTCCTATGGCTCCGCGCCGATTAGCCGGGGTCGATCGGTGTGCACCGTGAGCAGGACCAAATGCGCATTCCTGTGGCTCCTCGGCCTGCTCTACGTCGCAGCCGGCATCAATCACTTCGTGCAGCCGGATTTCTACGTCGCGATCATGCCGTCCTACGTGCCCTGGCATCTGGCGTTGGTCTACGTCAGCGGCGCAGCCGAGGTCGGCCTCGGCGCGGCGGTCCTCGTCCCTCGGCTGCGGCGAATCGCGGCGTGGGGGATCATCGCCCTACTCTTCGCCGTCTTCCCGGCGAATGTGCACATGGCGATGAACGCCGAGGCCTACCCCGACATCTCCGCCCTGGGGCTCTACTTGCGGCTACCTGTCCAGGGCCTGCTCGTCGCCTGGGCGTGGTGGTTCACGCGGCAACGCGGTGGCACCAACGGCTAGGCGTCGGCCCCTACCCGCTCGAAGGAATGCACCCACACCAGAGCTTCGCCGTCCCAGGCCATACCCCGGTGCATGCGTAGGATCAGGTCTTTGTAGGCCGCGAGGTCGTCGAAGCCCTCGCGGCGCGCGTCGTCTTCGGTGATGTCACCGAGCTTCTGGCGTTCGAGGGTCGTGAGAAGGAAGTCGTGGCCGTCGATCTGGAACGTCTCGCCGGGGTAGCCGTAGACCCCGTCGCGGCGCTGCTGGGTCTTGTCGCCGGTCAGCGCCGCTCGGGTGAAGCGCTTGTGGGTGACGAGGTTCTCGATGGCACAGGTTTTTTCGGGGTAGTCGGACACCCCCGCCTGATAGCGGCGCGGCCCCGCACCTGCAACGGGAAAATCCCAGGGGCACTCGGGAGACGCTCGGAGGGCCCAACAGTGCCGCATGGAGCGTGAGACACAAGCGAGGTGGTCTCGGTTTCGAGCAGCCCACGGAGCCTACGCATCGTAGGTGAGTAGGCAGCGGAGAAAGCGAGGCCAGATTCGGCTGCCAATCCGGCTCCGGTCGACTGACGTCGCCCTTCCGCCTTCTTGTCGACCTCGCGCCGTGGATCGCGGTCCAGGCGATACTGTTTAGAAGTGGCGCCGCGGAGGCGTATGGGGGGCCTCGAAGTACATGACGCGCTCGGTCTCGACGCGCTCTGTCTCGCCGGTGAGGGTGTCGTGGAAGGCGACGGTGTCCGAGCCTTCCATCCAGGCCACGAACTCGGAGGTCAGGTGATAACCGAGGTGGCCAGGGTCCGTGCTGGCCGTGCGATCGCTGATCATGCGAACCACCAGCGCGTTAACCGCGTCGAGGCGGTACTCGTGCACCGTGGCGTAGCTCGCCCCGGAAGTGCCGGTCCCGTCCGGCGGCGCCGTGTGCTCGAGGACGAGAACTCCCTCGCGGGCCCCCGTCGGCACGAGGGTCGACAGAACGCTCTCGTCGGGGAGCACCCCGCCCTCCTCCGGGGCAATCGCCTCGGGCGAGTAGACCCCGAGCTCGATGCCCGCGTAGTCGAAGTACACGACGGCCTCGCCTCGGCGCGCGAGGACCACCCCTAGGTTGCTCGCCAGAATCTCGTCGAGGTCGTCCGGCAAGCCCGTGGCGACGTTGGCCGTGTCGGTCTCCGTGCGCCAGGTGAGCACGCCGTCGCTGAGGGTGTATCCGAGGCGCGGCAC